>NZ_JBXWMT010000018.1:0-62748 GCF_059609985.1 Ruegeria sp. YTSA219 | reverse complement strand
AGCCGAAGCCGAAGCCGAAGCCGAAGCCGAAGCCGAAGCCGAAGCCGAAGCCGAAGCCGAAGCCGAAGCCGAAGCCGCTCTTACGTCGCCTGATCAGACCGTCGCAGAACCGCCGGTCGAAAAACGCGGCGGCTTTATCCCGGCGCTGATTGGCGGTGCGATTGCTGCGGCGGCCGGGTTCGCTCTGGGTCAAAGCGGCGCGTTCTCCTCGGGTGAGTCCGACGCAATCGCTGCGCTTGAGGCGAAGCTGATCGCACAATCCGATCAGATATCAACACTGTCGAAGTCTCTGACCGACGGATCGGACCTGTCCCAGAAGATTGACGCGCTGACCAGCCAAATCGCGCCAATCACCGCTGATCTGGATGGGGTGAAGTCCAGCATATCCGATCTGACCAACAAGGTTGATCCGCTTGCCAGCCGTTTGGCCGAGTTGGAAAGTGGCGCGCTGACGCAGGGCGCTTCACCTGAAACCGGCGCGGCCATCGAAGCCGAGCTGAAAAAACTCCAGGACTCTTTGGCCGCGCAACGGGCCGAGGTGGAAAAGATGGTGTCCGACGCTCAGACGCTCGAGGCCGAGGCTGCAGCAAAATCGCTGGCGGCGACCAATGCAGCCCTTCTGTCACGGGTGCATGAACAGTTGAATACGGGTCAACCTTATGGCGACCTGATTGCAGAACTGAAGGCCGCAGGCGTAACCGTTCCCGAGGCGCTGGCAGCACCGGCAACCGAAGGTGTCGCGACGATTGCAGCACTTCAGGACAGCTTTGCGCCCGCTGCGCGCACGGCGCTGGCCGATGCGCGGGACGCGGACAAGGGCACCGGAATTGTCGCGTTTTTGCAGCGCCAGACAGGTGCACGTTCGGTTACCCCGCAAGAAGGTGACAGCCCCGATGCGGTCCTGTCGCGGGCTCAAGCCGCTTTGTCGGGCGGAGATGTCTCTGCTGCCCTGGATGAGCTGAAATCCCTGCCCGATGCAGCCAAAGCTGCATTTGAAGGGTGGGAACAGGCGGCCCAGACGCGGGTTTCTGCTGTGGATTCTGCAAATGCGCTTGCCTCAAGCGCGAACTCGAACTGAGGGGCCTGCTATGCTGTGGTCACTGTTTAAGATCCTTGTTTTTGTTGCGATTGTCGGCTTGCTGGCTCTTGGCGCCGGGTTCCTTATGGAAACCAAAGGCGGGGTGCAGATCACAGCGGGTGGCACGGAATACACGCTTGGTCCGCTTCAATCGGTCATTGCGCTGGGCGTGATGATCATTGCGATCTGGCTGTTCTTCAAGCTGCTGACCCTGCTGATCGCCACGCTGAAATTCCTCAATGGGGATGAAACAGCCCTATCGCGTTATTTCGACCGCAGCCGGGAACAGCGCGGATATCAGGCATTAACCGATGGGATCATGGCGCTTGCCTCGGGTGAGGGGCGGATCGCGATGAACAAGGCCGCCAAGGCCGAAAAGCTGCTGAACAAACCCGAGCTGACCAACCTGCTGGTGGCCCAGGCCGCCGAGATGAATGGCGATACCCAAAAGGCATCTGAAACCTATAAGAAACTGGTAACGAATAATGCCACGCGTTTTGTGGGGGTGCGCGGTATCATGAAGCAGAAGCTGGCCGAAGGCGATGATGACACCGCCCGGAAGCTGGCCGAAAAGGCATTGGCCATCAAGCCACGCCATCAGGAAACGCAAGATATCCTGCTGGGCCTGCAGACCAAGTCGCAGGATTGGGCTGGGGCCCGATCAACGCTGACCGCCAAGCTGAAATCCGGGCATTTGCCCCGCGATGTGTTCAAGCGCCGCGATGCGGTGCTCGCCTTGTCCGAGGCAAAGGGCATTCTGGACGAAAGCTCGACCGTAGAACAGCAGGAACAGGCAATCGAGGCCAACCGCCTTTCCCCTGATTTGGTGCCTGCCGCAGCGATGGCTGCCCGTGCCTATATCGAAAAAGGCAAGCCGCGTGCCGCAACGAAGATTCTGAAAAAGGCATGGGAGGCACAGCCACATCCCGATCTGGCCCATGCCTTTGCCGATATTGCACCGGATGAATCACCGGCCGAGCGCATCAAACGCTTTGCGACGTTGACCCGCATACACGCGCAGAATCCGGAAACCTGTCTGATTCTGGCCGAGTTGAACATCGTCGCCGAAGATTTCCCCGAAGCCCGCCGCGCGCTGGGGGATGTGGTCGAAAAACAGGCTGATGCCCGCGCCTATACGCTGATGGCAGCGATTGAACGCGGCGAAGGGGCCTCGGATGTGGTTGTGCAGGGCTGGCTGGCAAAGGCGCTGAACGCGCCGCGCGGGCCGCAATGGGTCTGCGACAACTGCCATGACATTCAGCCAGAATGGGGTCCGGTCTGTCAGAACTGCCACAGCTTTGACACGCTCAGCTGGCAAACGCCGCAAACGCCAGAGATCGCCTCGGCCACCGGTGTTCACATGCTGCCATTGATTGTTGGCGCGCTTGAGGACAAGGCCAAGCCCGACATGGAAGAGGTCGACGAGGCCGATGAGCCTGAGGTTATAGAGGCAGAGATCGAACCGGTTCGGCCTGATATCGAACCGGCCATCGACGAAAAGACCTAGCGCGCACTTTCCACGTCGAAGGCGTCGTTCCACAGCTTGAACAGCTCGGCCCGTCGGTTCTGATCTCTGGCCACCAATAGAGCCGGCGACAGGGCGATGAACCTTCGGGCGCTGGGCGTTAACCCCGTATCGGCTGTGTCCATCTGGGCGACGAGACCCGAAGTTGCCAGCAGGGTTTGCGCCTGTGGCGACAGGAGAAAATCCAAGAATTCCGTGGCGGCTTGTTTGTTCCGCGCCTGGCGCGGGATCATCAGGGCACGTGAAAGGACCAGAGTATAGTCTTCTGGCAGGATCACCCCAATGCCCGGGGCCTTGGCATTGGCCACATAAGACCCCAAAACGTTATAGGCGATCAAAAAGCGCCCATTGGCCACATCGCGGATGATTTCCGCAGAACAGCAAGTGGCCACCGCGTCGATACGTGCAAAACCTTCGATCAAAGAGCCGAAAGTCGTGGCCTCAAGGCTGTCTCCATAGGCAAACAGATAACCCAGACCCGAGGCCGCGATGTCATAGGTTGCCACGCGCCCACGCAGTAGATCCGGCTGGGTCCGCATCATGTCCAGCAGGGCGAACCGGCTGCGTGGGACGTTCTGATCCTGTAACAAGGTCTTGTTATAGACGATGACGGCGGGTTCGGTGGTGATCCCCCAAAGCTCATCCCGCCAGCGTCGCGCGGCGGGCAGGGCATTGGTAAGGTCGGATTGAAACCGGTGTCCGCAGGCCGAATTCACCAGCCAGACCATCTGTTGAATCGCGGATGAGAACACGATGTCTGCAGGATTCTCACCTGTTTTACAGACCGTGCGGCTGTGTTGGAACAGAGCGTTAGATCCCCATTGTTCATAAGTGACCTGCAGATTGGGGTTCAGCGCCGTAAATCGTTCGAGCACGGGGGCGATGATCGCAATGTCGGTGGTTGACCGGATCAACATCGGATCCTGACCTGCGCCGAATTCTGCGATGGCTTCTTGGGCGCGCGAAAGCGAAGGAATCAAACTCAGCGCGACAAGGCCTAGAGCTCGGATCATGTGCTGCTCTCATCTGTTTTGGCCGGGAAACTCAGCGCAGCGCGAAACCCGGTTTCATCCCGCCCCATCTCAACTCGGCCGTCAAAGGCCTCAGCGGTGGATTTCACGATGGACAGGCCCAGGCCGGTGCTATCCTCGCCCGAACCGGTGCTGCGATTGAACCGGTCCCCCAGCTGATCGGCGATTATGGTCGCAGGCCCGGGTCCCTGATCGCGCACCCACAGAACAGCGCGCACGCCCTCTTGCGCGGCGCCAATAAGGACGGGTGGCAGACCATGACGCAGAGCGTTGCCAAGCAGGTTCTTGGCGGCTTCGCCGATCGAAAAGGCATCGCCATTCACAAGAACTGGCGTATCGCCGATTTCCAGACGCACCTCGATGGTGGGGGCCATCAATTCATGATCGCTGTGTTCCAGCACGTCCAGCGCCACTTCGCGTAGGTCGACGGGCAGCCGCGGGGCGCTGTCGATACGGTGGATCACCATGGCGCGCGACAGCAACTGATCCAGCAGCGTGCCCAGTGACCGGGTGCGCCCCAACAGCCGATCCAGCGCGCGCGTGCGGGCTGGAAGGTCGGGATCGTCCTGCGCAATCTCGGCCTGTACCCGGATTGCGGCCACGGGTGTGCGCAGCTGATGGGCGGTGTCGGCAATCAGGTTTCGCATCGTGTCCACTTGCCGATCCAGCCGCCCCATGAACCGGTTCATCGCGCTTAGCATCACCTGCAACTCGCGTGGCAACCCGTCGCTGGCCATCGGCGTCAGGTCATAGGGATCGCGGCGGGTCAGATCATCGGACAGCGCCTCAAGCGGGCGCAGTGCCGAGCGGGTGACAAACCACGACATGATCAGCAGCAACAGCCCGGCCAATGCCATCGGCAGCAGGGCATCGCGCATCAGGCCCACGGTCATGGATTGGCGCGCGCGCAGGGTTTGGCCGACCAGAATTTCCACCTCGCCCGAGAAATCGCGCTCGGCAAACAGGCGGGTAACGCGCACGAAACGGGCGGGTTCCCCGTTCAGATCAGAGGCGAAATAGACCGGCGCAGTGCCAGTCTGTGGCGGCACCTCGATCACGGTGTCCCGGTCCAGCCCGGTTATGAACGGGCCATCCGGTACCTGAACCGCATAGAAAATACGGTCATCAGGCGCCTGTGCCAACAGTTGAAAGGCCGAGACTGGAAGGTCGACAAAGGGTTGGCCATCTTGAATGCGAACGGATTCGGCAATGTCACTGGCCGCGCCCAGCAGCAGCCGGTCATAGGCCTGCCGCGCAGCAAGGCGACCATTGGCCCAGATCGACAGACCAACCAGAAACCCGCCCAGAACCAGGATCAGAACCACCGCGCTTAGAACGCGGGCCGTCAGGCTGTGGGGCAGGCGCAGCCTAGTCATTCAGACCGATCCGATACCCCACCCCACGCTGGGTGGTAATGCTGATGGCGCTGCCGGTGAATTTTTTGCGGAGCCGTGCGATATACAGCTCGATCGCGTTTTCCCCCACATCGGCGTCTTCGAACCCGTAAAGCGAGTTATACAGCCGTGATTTCGACAGATACTGACCTTCGTGCCGGATCAGGGCGTCCAGGACCGCCGCCTCGCGCGCGGTTAGGTTCAGGCGTTTACCGTTCAGCGTGGCGTTGCGATCCTTGGCGGCATAGATCAGCGGACCCAGCGTGATCTGTTCGCTTTTGCGATCGGCATCGCGCCGGACAAGGGCGCGCAACCGCGCCTCAAGCTCGCGCTGGTCAAAAGGCTTGCCCAAATAATCGTCGGCACCTTTGTCCAAAGCGGCGACACGATCTTCGACCGAAGTCAGTGCCGTCAGCATTAGCACTGGGGTGCGGTCGCCGCTGTCTCGGATTTTGCCCAGAAAGTTCAGGCCGGACCCGTCAGGCAGGTTTATATCCAAAAGCATCGCGTCATATGTTTGAACTGCGCGGAAATCACGTGCGGATTCGACAGTGGTCGCCAGATCGCAGACAACGCCCGACCGCGCCAGATGAGCTATTACGCCTTCGGCCAGATCTACGGCATCCTCGATCATCAATACGCGCATTGTACCCCCGCGCCCTGCCCTGAATTTCTGTGACAGGTTCGTGACAGCATTATTCTGTAAACAGTACCAGCCCGCAAGGACAGACCCTTGCGGGAACAGGTTTCGGTTGCAGGACGCAGCCCAAAAAGACCAGAGGAGGAGACACGAATGAAACTGTTTGGAACAAGCGGCGCGATTGCGGCTGCTGTTTTTGCCCTGTCCGGCGTGAGCGCCAGCGCACAGGAATGTATTGCCCCGGCCAACCCCGGCGGCGGTTGGGATTTCACCTGCCGTCAGGTCGGTAAATCTCTGCAGGATCTGGGTCTGATCGACCAGACCATGCAGGTTGTGAACCTGGCCGGCGGCGGTGGCGGTGTTGCCTTTGCCGAGGTCGTCAACAAGCGCGGCGAGGATAATGAGCTGATCGTAGCGGCCAGCGCAGCCACGGCGACCCGCCTGGCGCAGGGCGCCTATCCAGGCAACACCATGGATCAGGTGCGTTGGCTAGCGGCCATCGGTGCGGATTATGGCGTGATCGCCGTTGCAGCCGATAGCGCGGTTAACACGCTGCCCGACCTGTTGGATCAGATCAAATCCGACCCGACGTCTGTGTCCGTGGCGGGCGGTTCCGCCGTGGGCGGTTGGGATCACCTGAAGGTTCTGATCGCGGCCAATGCCTATGGCATCGAGGACGTACGGTCGGTCAAATACATCGCCTTTGATGGCGGCGGCGAAGCTGTGACCCAGCTGTTGGCCGGTTCGGTTCAAGCCTTTACCGGTGACATCTCGGAAGCCAAGGGTTTTGTCGACTCGGGCGATATCAAAGTCATCGCCGTTTTGGCGCCTGAACGTCTTCCCGGCGAATTCGCCGATTTCCCGACGGCCAAGGAACAGGGCATTGATGCCATCGGCGCAAACTGGCGCGGGTTTTACGCCCCTGGCGGAATGAGCGATGAGGCCTATGGCGATTGGGTCGGTAAGATCGGTGATCTTTACGCCTCGGATGAATGGAAAGAGGTCATGGCCGCCAATGGTCTGGCCCCGCTGGACCTGCAAGGCGCAGCTTTCCAGGATTTTGTTGCGCAATCCGTGGGTCAGATCCAGACCATCTCGAAAGAGATCGGGATCATCAAATAAGACCAGCACTCACCTGAGAGCGGGGTGTCGCGCCGGGCGCGCGGCACCCCGACCAGACCCATACTTCCCTTACATAGGAGATACCCATGAGTGATCGCATATTCGGGGTCTTCGGCATTCTTCTTGCCATCGGCTTTGCCCTGTCAGCGCTGGCGATTGAAGAGAGCTTTCTGTCAGACGCGGTTGGCCCCAAGGCCTTTCCACTGATTGTCGCCGCCATCCTTGGCCTTTCCAGCGCGGTCATCGCGTTGCGCCCGGATGCCGAGCCCGAGTGGCCCGCGCTGGGCCGGCTGGTCGAAGTCGGCGCCGCTGTAGTCGTGATGATCTTCTATGCCGAGCTGTTGCCGGTTCTGGGATTTGTAATCTCTACCGCCTTTGCTGCGGCTTACCTGGCTTGGCGGCTGGGATCTGGTCCGATCGAAAGCGTAGTGGTCGGAATCGGTACTTCTGTCGGTATCTACGTCATCTTCCATCTGGTTCTGGGCCTGTCACTGGCTCGCGGACCATTGGGTTTCTAAGGGGAACGTCATGGAAACTCTTGCATCCCTTGGCGATGGATTCGCTATCGCGCTGACATGGCAAAACCTGTTGCTGGCCCTGTTGGGTTGTTTTCTGGGCACGATCATGGGCGCGTTGCCCGGTCTGGGACCGTCGAACGGCGTGGCCATTTTGATCCCTCTTGCGTTCACGCTGGGGCTGGGTGCGACGCCGTCTCTGATCCTGCTGACCAGTGTTTATTATGGGGCAATGTATGGCGGGAGAATCTCATCGATCCTGCTGAACATCCCTGGGGACGAGCCTGCGATGATGACCTGCTTGGACGGGCATCCGATGGCCAAAAAAGGCCTTGCGGGCGAGGCGCTCTCGCTGTCCGGTATCGCCTCATTCATTGGTGCGTTTCTGGCCACATGGGGCCTGATCTTTCTGGCGCCGCAGCTGGTCAAGATCGCGTTGCTGTTTGGACCGGCTGAGTATTTCGCCCTGTTCGCGCTGGCCTTCATGACGCTGGGCGGCGTGTCCTCGACCAATCAGGCGAAATCGGCTTTTGCCGCTGCGCTGGGCCTTGGGCTGGCGACCATTGGTGTCGATACCCAGACCGGCGTGCCTCGGTTCACCTTTGGCGAAGTGCACCTGTATGATGGGCTGGATTTCCTTGTCGCCATTGTCGGCCTGTTTGCACTGTCCGAAGTGTTCATCTTTCTGGAAAACCGTCATGGCGGATCGGATGCCGCTGGGCGCAAGTTGAATATCGGGCGGCTTTACCCGCCGATGTCGATGATCAAGCAATGCATGCCGACCATGCTGCGCACCTCATTCTTGGGCTTTCTGGCGGGGGTTCTGCCGGGGGCCGGGGCGTCTTTGGGCTCGTTTATTTCCTATTCGATGGAGAAACGGTTGGTCGACAAGGACAACACATTTGGCACCGGTGATCCGCGTGGCGTCGCCGCGCCCGAGGCCGGCAACAACGCCGCCGCCGGGGGGGCCTTGGTGCCGATGCTGGCGCTGGGCGTGCCGGGGTCAGGGACCACCGCCGTGCTGCTGGCGGTTCTGTTGGCGCTGAATATCACGCCCGGACCGCTGCTGTTCACCCAGAACCCGGATGTGGTCTGGGGCCTGATTGCGGCACTGTTCATTGCCAACTTTATGTTGCTCGCGATGAATATCCCGATGGTGGGCCTGTTCACCCGCGTCCTGATGGTGCCCTCGCGTATCCTGATGCCCGTCGTGGCGATGGTCAGCTTTGTGGGTATTTACGGCATCTCGGGGTCCAGCTTTGATCTGCTGGTGATGATCGGGTTCGGTGTCATGGGCTGGGTTCTGCGCAAGCTGGACGTGCCGCTGGTGCCGATCATTCTGGGCACGCTGCTGGGCAACTCGATGGAGAATAACCTGCGCCGTGCGGTCACCATCGACAATGGCAACTGGTGGACGCTGGTTGACAGCCCGCTGGCCATCGGCTTGTGGTCCATTGCCCTGATCGGATTTGTTCTGCCTCTGATTGTAGGCGCGCGTGTCAAAGCCAAGATGCATCAGCGCCGCGACGAAGAGGGCGCGATCAGCGACTGACCGCATTGGGCGTCACCGCAAACCGGTGGCGCCCGATTAGGTAAGATTTTGGGTCGGGTATCCTGATCTGAAACAAAAAATTGAAACATTTGGCAAAAACCGCGTTATTGATAGGCACAAAGCTGTTGTGCGAAGGATGCCAGAATGCAACTCAGTGACGAAATCCGCATCGCTGCCCCGCGGGACGTGGTGTATGAGGCGCTGAACAACCCCGATATCCTGCAGGAATGTATCCCCGGCTGCGAAGAGCTGACCCAATCTTCGCCGCAAGACCTTGAGGCAAAGGTGGTTCTGAAAATCGGTCCGGTGAAAGCGCGGTTCGCGGGTCAGGTCACGCTGGATAAATCCAAGGCACCGGACGGATTTTCGCTGCAGGGCGAGGGCAAGGGCGGGGCTGCGGGGTTTGCCAAGGGCGGTGCCGATGTGACCCTGACCGAAGACGGGTCCGAGACGGTTCTTGCCTATACTGCTAAGGTGGATGTCGGCGGCAAGATCGCCCAGCTTGGCAGCCGTTTGATTGCCGGGACTGCCAAGAAACTGTCGGGGAAATTCTTTACCCGGCTCGGAGAGATCGTCTCAGAACAATCCGGCAGCTAGCCAGTTTCGCGCATTTCAGTTGACGGCGACCTCATTCGGCGCAATCACAAGAAAAACTGGCGGGCCAAACCCGAAGCAGGAGGCCAGAGTGATGGATTACGCGCAGCTGGAACGTCTTGAGAAGCGGGTTTCACTCAAGCCCAATGACCGACAGGCCATCCGGCAGCTTGTGACGATGCTGGAATACTCCAACCTACCGAAACAGCATCTGGGCGCCTACAGCAAAGCGCAGCTTGAGGTGACGGGCGGGTTGAAAAAGGGCTGGCAGGCAGCCCTGGTCGACACCGGACGGCAGACCGCCGCCTATTCTGGTTGGATGAAAGCCCTGGACACACAGAAAATCCAGTTGGCCGTGCCCATCGCCCAGATCTATGTGGGTCAAACCATCACCATCAATGGCGAGCATGGGAATTGCGGCCAACGCCTGAATTTCTTTGAAGAAACCAAGGTGATTTGTGGACTGTGCCACGAGTGCTACAAGGTGCAGATCCTGCCTGAGAACCTTGAGGGGATGTTTCAGGTCTATTTCTTGCTGCTCAACCTGCAGCTGCCCAGGGACAATGCCAGAAAAAGCATGATCGAGCTGCGCGAAGCGGTCAAGTTTCCCTATAAGGCGTATATCTATTGTGAGTCGATCGCAGAGGCGAAAGAGTGTCTTGCGATTTTCCGTGCCGCACAGGCGGAATTTGAGATCACTGGGGTTCACTCAAAAATATCCCACGGATGTTCTGAATACAGTATGGAATACCCCGCGTTTAAGTATTCCGAGGGTGCGGGTGACGACTTTGAAACACCATCCGATTGGAGCGGGATCGAAGAGGCGTATTTCACGGACATTCCGATGCCTGCCCCGGAAAGACCAAGCAATTCCAAACCGATCCTCAGCTTGCGGGACGTTTTTGCCTTTCGGACATGGGTCAGGTTCGCTGAGCTGATCGGTGATAAATCCTGCGAAAAATATGGGACGCGCCTTGGCCCGGAGCTGCCTCAGCCCTTCGTCAAGCGTGTACAGGGGCAGGCGCGGGACCGGCACAGGGAAATGGTGGAGCTTTCTGCACAGGGTTAGCAGCTGTAGCCCATGTGCCAGTGCTGACGCGCGACCGTGGTCTAGACCGGAAAGTCCAATCCCAAATCCACGGTGCGCGCCGAATGGGTCAATGCACCTGAAGAGATATAGTCAACACCTGTTGCCGCGATTGAGGCGATGCGATCCAGCTTCACATTGCCCGAGGCTTCGGTCTTGAGCCTGCCATCCACCATCGCCACCGCCTCGCGCAGCATGTCATTGTCCATATTGTCTAACAGGACGACCGAGGCGCCTCCGACCTCAAGCACTTGGGCCAGTTGGTCCAGACGGTCGACCTCGATCTCGACGGCCATCATGTGGCTGGCATGGGCCTTGGTGGCCTCCAGCACCTGACGCACCCCGCCAGCGGCTGCGATGTGGTTGTCCTTGATCAGGATCGCATCTGACAGAGAGTATCGGTGGTTGAACCCGCCGCCATGCAGCACGGCCAGTTTTTCAACCAGACGCAGGCCGGGGGTTGTTTTGCGGGTGCAGGTGACGCGGGCATTTGTGCCTTTAGTTTCAGCCACGAAGCCGGCGGTCTTTGTGGCGATCCCGGTCAGGCGACCGGCAAAGTTCAGGGCCACCCGTTCGCCCGACAGGATTGAGGCGGCCGATCCCTTGATGGTCATCAGCGTATCGCCTGCCTTACAGGGTTGGCCATCGGCAATATGCGTGGTGATGTCCAATGAGGGGTCGATCAGGCGAAACGCCAGCGCCGCGACTTGCATGCCGGACACGACCGCATCCTCGCGCGCGTTCAGGCAAGCATCATAGGTGGTATCCGCCGGGATCACCGCGCGGGTGGTGACGTCGCCATAGCTGCCAAGATCTTCCATCAGGGCAATGCGGATCATCGGTTCAAGGACAAGATCGGGAACGGTAGAGAAGCTCATGATTGCTCCTTGCAGGCCTGCGCGCGGATGGCGAGTGCTTGGGAAAGGTACATTTCGGATCGTTTGCCGGGTCCGGCCGAGGGGTCGGGGAAATCGGATCGTTCATGCGCGCCGCGGCTTTCTTCGCGCGCCAAAGCGCCCGCCGCGATTAAAGTGGCGGTGGCGCACATGTTCAGGAAAGACGGGTTGTCGCTGTTTGCTGCCTCTAGCCGCGCGATGATGCCAAGCGCTTTGATCAGGCCCTTGCGATCACGGATAACGCCAACATAGCGGGTCATGGTCTGGCGCAGCTCTGTCACGGCGGCAGGGTCAGAGGGGGTGCCGCCGTCCTGAAAGGTGATTTCCAGCGGCGGCGTCGCGCTAGGTGTTGGCAGGGTCCGGGCGATGCCTTCCGCGCAGATGCGGGCGTAGACCAGCGCCTCAAGCAGACCGTTCGAGGCCAGACGGTTGGCACCGTGCAACCCGGTCGAGGATGCCTCACCGCAGACCCATAAGCCGTCGATACTGGCGCATCCGCTGGTTTCGGTCGCGATGCCACCCATGTGGTAATGCGCAGCGGAGGCAACGGGGATGGGTTCTTGCGCCGGGTCGATGCCATTGCGGGCGCAATATTCGGCGACCGAGGGGAACTGTGCCTTGATCGCCTCGCCCAGAACCTCGCGCGTGTCCAGCATGGGACGGTTGCCCGCCTGAACCTGCGCATAGATGGCGCGGGCGACGACGTCGCGCGGGGCAAGCTCGGCATCCGGGTGGATGGCCTGCATGAACCGCGCGCCATGACGGTTGATCAAAATGGCCCCTTCACCGCGCAGCGCTTCGGTCGCCAGCGGCGCGGGGTCTTCACCTACATCCATCGCGGTGGGGTGGAACTGGACAAATTCGGCATCCGCAATCAGCGCCCCCGCGCGTGCCGCCATGCCAATCACCTGCCCGCGAATACGCGGCGGGTTGGTTGTCAGCGCATAGAGCCCGCCTGACCCGCCCCCGGCCAGCAAAACCGCAGCCCCGCGCAGCATCACCGGGGCTGACCCGCCATTATCCGCACGCTGAATGCTGACGCCGGTAACGCGCCCGTCTTCGACGTCCAGCCCAAGGGCCATGGTGCCCTCCAGAACCTGGATCGACGGGGTTTCGTGCACCTGTTCGATCAGGGCGGCCATGATCTGCGCGCCTGCCTGATCGCCCTTGACCCGGACGACACGGGCAAAGCTGTGCGCGGCCTCGCGTGACAGCACGTAATCGCCGCCCGCGGTCCGGTCGAAAGGCGTACGCAGCGTGGTCAGGTCCAGAATATAGTCGCGCGCCTGACGCGTCACCAATTCAGCCACCTGCGGATCAACGGTGCCCGCACCGGCATTCACGGTGTCGTCCGCGTGGCTTTCCGGGCTGTCATCGGCGTCCATCGCCGCAGCCACTCCCCCCTGCGCCCAGGCAGAACTAGCACCCTCGCCCAACGCTTCAGGAGAGATCATCACCACCGGATGCGGGGCCAGTTTCAGCGCAGCATAGAGCGCGCCCAGCCCGGCGCCCACGATGATAACGCGGTCGGTGGTGAGGGTTTCCATCTCGGATCAGAGACCCAGCTTTCGCGACAGGTCGATCATCGCCTGCACCGAATGACGCGCTTTTTCCGCGACCGTGGCGTCGACCTCGACCTGACTTTCCATCGTGTGCAGCACATAGAGGATCTTTTCCAGCGTGATCTTCTTCATGTAGGGGCACATGTTGCAGGGGCCGACAAAGTCGACCTCGGGCAATTCATCGGCGATGTTGGACGCCATCGAGCATTCGGTGATCAGCATCGCCTTTTCGGGCTTTTCGGTGCTGACATACTTGATGATCCCGCTGGTCGAGCCAGAGAAATCGGCCTCGGCCACCACTTCGGGCGGGCATTCCGGGTGGGCAATCAACCGCGTGCCCGGATTCCATTTGCGAAAATCGCGCAGGTCCTGGGCGGTGTATTGTTCATGCACGATGCACGAGCCCGGCCAGTACACGATGTTCTTGCGGCTTTCATTTGCCACGTTCTGCGCCAGATATTGATCCGGCGTCATGATGACGGTGTCGGATTCCATCGCATCGACGATCTGAACGGCGTTGGACGATGTGCAGCAGATATCGGACGCGGCTTTCACCTCGGCGGTGGTGTTCACATAAGAGACGACCGGCGCGCCGGGGTATTTGGCGCGCATCTCGTCGATTCCCTCGGCGGTGATGCTTTCGGCCAGCGAACAGCCTGCGGCCATGTCCGGCATCAGCACGATTTTCTCGGGGCTCAGGATTTTCGAGGTTTCGGCCATGAAATGCACGCCCGCCTGTACGATCACGTCGGCTTCGACGTCGCTGGCCTTCATCGCCAGTTGCAGACTGTCACCCACAAAATCCGACACGCCATGGAAAATTTCAGGCGTCATGTAGTTATGGCCCAGAATGACCGCGTTCCGCTCTTTTTTAAGCGCATTGATCGCCTTGATATAGGGCGCATAGATCGCGAAATCCGGCGGCGTCACCACCCGGTCCATCCGGGCATAGGTCTCCTGCATTTCCTCAACCAATTCGGTCGAAGGTGTCAGGTCATAATGCTGAGAAAGCACATTGGTGATGCTCTGGTGAGTGACATTCATCTCGGCAGTCCTGCCTTGCGTATTGGGGTGGGAAAGGGGTCGGAATTCGTGCTGTCCGACCGTCCAAGAAAACGGTTGATTTCAAAGGCGCACGCCTCTGATCGCACAATTCGAGCGGTTTTGGTCATGCGATCTGGATCATTCCGCATAACCGATGCCTTCGGTCGATACACATGCATAGCAAATGGGCATGAAAAACCGCTCTGAATATCCTACTCAGTTGCTGGATGCATACGGTGAATTCCAGGCGCGGTAAACATACAAAACCCTTAGCCAATACCGGTATGCGTGGATGAATGCGCTTACCTGCTGCAAATTTGCAGTTCGCGGAACAGTTTGTGGTCATCTCGGGTCGGGTCTCTGACGAGGTGTATGGTCCGGGCGGCACGGCCCAACTTGTTACATTTCGTAAGAATTGAGAAAACATCAGGCAAAACTTGACGCTGATCGTGTCGACGTCCCTTAATCGGGGCGTTGGCGTCCGGGCCAGACCCGGACCCGCCATTTCCGGCCCGGGGAGGGGCCGGGTGGGGAGGAGAAAAAGATTGACTCAGACGCAGTCAGGCGCTGAAGGGATGCAGTCTCTTCCGGCGCTGCTACACCGCAATGTGATTCAGTTCGGGGATGCCCCGGCCTATCGCGAAAAGGAATTCGGGATCTGGCAATGCTGGACCTGGGCCGAGGCGGCCAAGGAAATCCGCGCCATTGCGCTGGGGTTTCTTGAGATTGGCGTTGAGAAGGGCGACCATATCGCCGTCATAGGCCGGAACCGCCCGGCGCATTACTGGTCGATGGTTGCGGCCCAAATGGTGGGTGCGATTCCGGTGCCGCTCTATCAGGACGCGGTCGCCGAAGAGATGACATATGTGATGGAACATTGCGGTGCGAAATATGTCGTCTGCGGTGACCAGGAACAGGTCGATAAGGTCATCGAGATTCAGGAAAAAGTTCACCAGATCAAACACATCCTCTACACTGACAAGCGTGGGATGCGGAAATATAATCATTCCCAGATGAACGCGCTGGACGACATCAAGGCCGAAGGCAGCGCAGGTCATGCGCGCTTTGATGCCGAGCTGGATGCGCGTATCGCTGCGATCACCTATGACGACACTTGTGTGATGCTGTATACCTCGGGCACCACAGGCAAGCCGAAAGGCGTGGTGCTGTCGAACCGCAATGTAATCGAAAGCGCCAAGAATTCTGCAGAGTTTGACCACCTGACCCGGAATGAGGACATCCTGTCCTATCTGCCAATGGCTTGGGTAGGTGATTTTATCTTTTCCATCGGTCAGGCCTATTGGTGCGGGTTCTGTGTAAACTGCCCCGAAAGCGCTGACACGATGATAACCGACCTGCGCGAGATCGGTCCGACCTATTTCTTTGCCCCGCCGCGGGTATTTGAAACGCAGCTGACCAACGTCATGATCCGGATGGAAGATGCGGGCAAGCTGAAGCAGCGTATGTTCCACCATTTTATGGCCCATGCCAAAAAGGTGGGTGGGTTACTGCTGGATGGCAAAGCGGTTGGGTTTGGTGATCGGATCAAATACGCGCTGGGCAATCTGCTGGTCTATGGGCCGCTGAAGGATACGCTGGGGTATGGCCGGTTCCGGGTCGGTTATACGGCAGGCGAGGCGATCGGGCCTGAGATTTTCGATTTCTACCGCTCGCTGGGGATTAACCTGAAGCAGCTTTATGGGCAGACCGAGGCGACGGTCTTCATCACCGTGCAGCCCGATGGCGAGGTGCGCGCCGATACGGTTGGTGTGCCCGCGCCAGATGTCGAGCTGAAGATCGCCGAAACGGGCGAGATCTACTATCGCTCGCCAGGTGTGTTTGTCGAATATTACAACAACCCGGACTCGACCGCCTCGACCAAGGATGCCGAGGGTTGGGTGGCCACGGGTGATGCCGGGTTCATTGAGGAAAGCAGCGGTCATCTGCGGATCATCGACCGCGCCAAGGACGTCGGAAAAATGGTCGATGGCTCGATGTTTGCGCCGAAATATGTTGAGAACAAGCTGAAGTTCTATCCCGATATTCTTGAGGTCGTGCTGTTCGGCAATGGCAAGGATCGCTGCGTGGCGTTCATCAATATCGACCTTACCGCCGTGGGGAACTGGGCCGAGCGCAACAACGTCGCCTATGGGTCCTATCAGGAACTGACGGCACATCCGCAAGTGTTAGAGACAATCAAGTCCCATGTGGAAGCGGTCAACAAATCGGTCGCCGCCGATGAAATGCTGTCGGGCTGTCAGGTGCATCGCTTTGTGGTGCTGCACAAGGAACTGGATGCGGATGACGGTGAGATGACCCGAACCCGCAAAGTGCGCCGGGGCTTTGTCGAAGAGAAATTCCACGACATCATCACCGCCCTTTACGACGGGTCTTCAAGCGTTTCGACCACGACCGAGGTGACCTATGAGGACGGCCGCAAGGGCTCGATCAGTGCCACACTTGAGATCGTGGATGCGCCGGTTGTAACGGTCGCGCAACACAAGGTAGCGGCGGAATGAAGTCCGGTCCTGCGCCGCTCGACCTATGGTCATCGCCCGCCCGCCATTCCGTGTATTGCGTAAGTCAAGGAGGGGCTGATGTTGGATAGTTCCGAAGGATATGTCACCGAAGACGGCCGCAAGATCGGCGGCGTCGTGATGGAGATGAAGAACATCACTCTGCGCTTTGGCGGTGTGGTGGCGATCAAGGATATCTCGTTCGACATCCGCGAGGGCGAGATCCGCGCCATTATCGGTCCGAACGGGGCGGGTAAGTCCTCGATGCTGAACGTAATCTCGGGGTTCTATGTCCCGCAAGAGGGCGAGGTCTGGTTTCACGGGGCCAAGCGCCCTCCAATGCGGCCCTATGAGGTCGCGCGGCAGGGGATTGCACGAACATTCCAGAACATCGCCCTGTTCGAAGGGATGAGCGTTTTGGACAACGTCATGACCGGGCGCCTGAACTATATGAAGACCAATATCCTGCAGCAGGCTTGGTGGAAGGGTAAGGCCGAGGCCGAAGAGACCGAAAACCGCGAGGCGGTCGAACGGATCATCGACTTTCTCGAAATCCAGCATATCCGCAAGACGCCCGTTTCACGCCTGCCCTACGGCTTGAAAAAGCGGGTCGAACTGGCCCGGGCGCTGGCCGCTGAACCCAAGCTGTTACTGCTGGATGAGCCGATGGCCGGGATGAATGTTGAAGAGAAAGAGGACATGAGCCGCTTTATCCTCGACGTGAATGATGAATTCGGCACCACCATCGCCCTGATCGAACATGACATGGGCGTGGTGATGGATCTGAGCGATCGGGTGGTCGTGATGGATTACGGCAAGAAGATCGGCGACGGCACGCCTGATGAGGTGCGCAACAATCAGGAAGTCATCGATGCCTATCTGGGGGTGAGCCATGACTGATCTACGGAACGGGCTGAGAAAATTCGACGAATTTTCCCGGATGACGCGCCAGATGAAATCTGTTCGGAGGACATAGGATGCCTGAACAACTCGTATTTGCGATGGAAGTCATCCTCAACGGTCTTATGGCCGGGGTGCTCTATGCGCTGGTCGCGCTGGGCTTTGTGCTGATCTACAAGGCGTCAGGGATTTTCAATTATGCGCAAGGGGTTATGGCCCTGTTTGCCGCGATGACTCTGGTCGGGATCATGAACGGGCAGGTGCCGTTTGCACATCTGATCAATGCGACTTTCGGGACGCATATCCATTACTTTGGCTGGAGTGCCCCTGCGCTGCTGGCGATTATTCTGACTATGGCGGTGATGGTTCTGCTGGCTTGGGCGGTGCAGCGGTTCGTGATGCGCCACCTGGTTGGCCAAGAGCCGATCATCCTGTTCATGGCCACCATCGGGCTGGCCTATTTCCTTGAGGGCGTGGCCGACCTGATGTGGGGGTCCGAGATCAAGACGCTGGATGTAGGCCTGCCGCAGGGCATCAACCTCTGGCTCGATGAAGCGACCTTTAACGTCTTCGGCTATGGGTTCTTCATCGACAATCTGGACATTGTGGCAACGGTAATTGCGGCGCTGCTGGTGGCGGCGCTGGTTGTGTTCAGCCAATATACCAAGCAGGGCCGGGCGATGCGCGCGGTGGCGGATGACCATCAGGCGGCGCTGTCGGTCGGGATTTCGCTGAACTTCATCTGGATCATGGTCTGGTCTGTGGCCGGGTTTGTAGCGCTGGTCGCGGGTATCATGTGGGGCACCAAGTCTGGCGTGCAGTTCTCACTGTCGCTGATCGCGCTCAAAGCGTTGCCGGTGCTGATGCTGGGCGGGTTTACCTCGATCCCAGGAGCCATCGTCGGAGGGTTGATCATCGGTGTGGGTGAGAAACTGTTCGAGTTCGCCATTGGCCCGATGGTTGGCGGTGCGACCGAGAATTGGTTTGCCTACGTGCTTGCGCTGATCTTCCTTGTGTTCCGGCCGCAGGGTCTGTTCGGTGAGAAAATTATCGAGAGAGTATAGATGGATAAGCTGGCACCCCTTTTCAAATCACTCCCCGTTGTATTGCTGGTTTACGGATTTGCTCGGTCGCTGGGTGATTGCTTCGAGATCGGTCTCTCAGGGTCCAGTATGGCGCTGGTGGGTGATACAGAGTGGGAGATGAGAATGCTGCTTTATGTCGGATATCTCAGGGCTCTGGACTCGCTGTTCTTCTACGCGGCCCTAGCTGGTGTCTTACACTGGCTTAACAAACGCCGGTCTGAGGTGAGCGTATGACTAAACTCATCGCCATTCTCAACGTTATCGCATGGGCCGGGTTCTGGGCGTTTGGGTATATCGCCCTGACCTCGGACGATCTGACCGACAGCCAACTGACGATCGCCGCGATCCTGGCTTTTGCCGGGCTGGTCACCGGCGTCATGGCCTACATGAAACTTGTGCGCGCCTCAGAGGCGAGCGGATATGCCAAAGGCTCCAGCCAACTGAACACTGTCGCCCGCGACCGGGCGCAGGAAGAATGGGGAAAGTAAGACATGTTTTATCGCGAGGCCGGAGATTTCAAAACCTCTTACGTGGAAGACAGCCAGACCTTTCCGATCAAATTTGACCGGTATCGGTACTATGTGGTGCTGGCAGTGGCATTTGGGATCATTCCATTCATCATCAATGACTACTGGGCGAACGCGCTGCTGCTTCCGTTTCTGATCTATGCGATCGCCGCCATCGGTTTGAATGTATTGGTTGGCTATTGCGGGCAGGTGTCGCTGGGTACCGGTGGGTTCATGGCTGTGGGGGCCTATGCCTGCTACAAGCTGATGACGGCCTTTCCCGAAGTCAGCATGTTCATCCATGTCATCCTTGCGGGCGGGATCACCGCCATTGTCGGTGTTCTGTTCGGATTGCCTTCGCTTCGGATCAAAGGGTTCTATTTGGCCGTGGCCACGCTTGCGGCGCAGTTCTTTCTGGTGTGGCTGTTCAACCGTGTGCCGTGGTTCTACAACTACTCGGCATCTGGGCAGATCAACGCGCCCGAGCGGGATGTGTTCGGCATCATCATCACAGGGCCGAATGCTCCGGCCTGGGCAACTTATCTGTTCTGCCTGATCTTCCTGACCTTCTGCGCCATCATTGCACGGAACCTGACTCGGGGAACGACCGGCAGGACATGGATGGCGATCCGCGACATGGATATCGCGGCCGAGATCATCGGGGTAAACCCGCTCAAGGCAAAACTGACCGCCTTTGCTGTCAGCTCATTTTTTGTGGGTATCGCGGGGGCGCTATTCTTTGCGGTCTATCTGGGCGCGGTTGAGGTTGGCGAAGTCTTTGGCATCCAGAAATCGTTCCTGGTCCTATTCATGGTCATTATCGGCGGATTAGGGTCTATCTTCGGCTCCTTCGCCGGGGCAGCATTCTTGGTATTGCTGCCGGTTGTTTTGAAGGTGGTCGGTGTCGATCTACTGGGCTGGCCCACTGATATCGTCGCGCATCTCAATCTGGTGATCGTCGGCGCACTCATCATCATGTTCTTGATTCTGGAACCGCATGGGCTGGCGCAGCTTTGGCGTGTGGCGAAAGAGAAACTCAGACTCTGGCCGTTTCCGCACTGACGGGCAGGCCCAAAGACAAGACGGGTGCAAAGCCCGAATTCAACATCGGACCAATCAAGGGAGGAGACACCCGATGAAGACGAAACTGGCAACCCTGGCGCTGGGCGCCATGATGGCCGCAGGTCCGGCCATGGCCGACCTTGTGTTCCCGTCGCTCAGCTATCGGACGGGACCATATGCGGCAGGCGGTATCCCGTTTGCTGACGGCTATGCCGATTATTTCACACTGCTCAACGAGCGTGATGGCGGCATCGGAGGTGTTTCAGCCAATGTGATCGAATGCGAAACCGGCTATAACACCGAAAAAGGCGTGGAATGCTATGAATCCACAAAGGGCGAAGGCGCCTTGGTATATCAGCCATTGTCGACCGGCATTACATACCAGCTGATCCCAAAAGTGACCGCAGATGGCATTCCGCTGCACACGATGGGCTATGGCCGGACCTCTGCTGCGAACGGCAAGGTATTCAGCCACGTGTTCAACTATCCGGCCAACTACTGGAACGGAGCGTCGGGCGCGATCAACTATCTGCTGAGCGAAAACGATGGTGACCTGAACGGTAAGAAAATCGCACTGGTCTATCACAACTCGGCCTATGGCAAGGAACCGATCCGCACGCTGGAGACCCTGGCTGAAAAGCACGGGTACGACCTGACGCTGCTGCCTGTTGACCACCCCGGTCAGGAACAGAAATCGCAGTGGCTGCAAATTCGCCGCGAAAAGCCTGATTATGTAATCATGTGGGGCTGGGGCGTGATGAACCAGGTCGCGGTGCAGGAAGCTGCGAACATCCGCTTCCCGATGGAAAACTTCATCGGTGTCTGGTGGTCTGGCGCTGAATTTGACGTGCAGCCCGCGGGCGACAAGGCAAACGGCTATAAGGCACTGACCTTTACCGGGCTGGGCATGGACTATCCGGTCTATGAAGATCTGCAGAAATACGTGGTGGATGCAGGCAAAGCGGCGGGTGCGGGCGATCAGCTTGGCTCGGTTCAGTATAACCGCGGTCTCTATGCCGCCATGCTGGCCGCTGAAGCTGTGAAGACTGCACAGGGAATCCACAATACCGCTGATATCGATGCATCCATGATGCGCGATGGTATGGAGGCGCTGGAAATGACCAACGCCAAGATGGAAGCGCTGGGCATGACCGGTTTCGGGCCTGAATTCTCGGTCTCGTGCGAAAATCACGGCGGACCCGGCCTTGTCGGCGTTGTGCAGTGGGATGCTGCGGCCGGAACCTGGAACCCGGTTCAGGACTTCCAGCCGACCGATGCAGATGTGATCAACACGTTGATCGAAGAAGATTCTGCAGCCTATGCAGCGGAAAACAACATCACACCTGGGTGTGAATAAGTGGCTGGCCCCGGTCTTGATCCGGGGCCGCGAAACTGACCAGAGCGGCGGGTAGCCGCCGCTCTATCCCAACGGTCCCTCTCGGGACAGGCATGAGGACACGCGCTGATGCTGGATGCGGCACAAACCACTGACGTGCAGGAGGAAACCCTGCTTGAGGTCAACAATATCGAGGTGATCTACAATCATGTGATCCTTGTGCTGAAAGGCGTCAGCCTAACGGTGCCCAAAGGGGGCATTACGGCCCTGCTGGGCGGCAACGGGGCAGGCAAGACCACCACACTCAAGGCTGTGTCGAACCTGCTGCATTCGGAACGGGGCGAAGTCACCAAGGGATCAATCAAGTATCGCGGGACCAGCGTGCATGAAAGTGAGCCTGCCGATCTGGTGCAAAAAGGCGTCATCCAGGTGATGGAGGGTCGCCATTGTTTCGAACATTTGACGGTCGAGGAAAACCTGCTGACCGGCGCCTATACCCGCAAAGATGGTAAGGCCGCGATCCAACAGGATCTGGACCTTGTTTACACCTATTTCCCACGTCTGAAGGAACGCCGCCGCAGCCAGGCGGGTTACACGTCGGGCGGAGAGCAACAGATGGTTGCGATGGGTCGGGCGCTGATGTCGCGGCCCGAGACGATCCTGCTGGATGAGCCGTCCATGGGACTGGCCCCGCAGCTTGTCGAAGAGATTTTCAGCATCGTCCAAGATCTGAACGAAAAAGAGGGTGTCTCGTTTCTGCTGGCCGAGCAGAACACCAATGTGGCGCTCAGGTTCGCACATTACGGCTATATACTTGAATCCGGCCGCGTGGTGATGGATGGTCCAGCTGCCGAGCTGCGCGAAAACCCCGATGTTAAGGAATTCTATCTGGGCATGTCGGATGACGGCCGCAAAAGCTTCCGCGATGTGCGCTCATACCGCCGCCGCAAGAGGTGGCTGTAGGCGGATGGAGGATTTGGCGATGACGAAATTCTACGATGCGCTAGAAACCCGCTCGGCCGACCAGCGCGCCTCTGAACAGTCTGAGGCGTTGCAGGTACAGATCGCGCGCGCGAACTCGGCTCCGGGGTTTGCAGCGCATATGGCGGATGTTGATACGGCAGCTGTAAAGTCGCTGGACGACCTTGTGAAGCTGCCAGTTCTGCGCAAGTCCGATATGGCTAAGGCGCAGGCGTCGCGCCCGCCCTTTGGCGGGTTTACCGTCAAACCGGCCCGGCATTTCCATCATGTTTTCCAGTCGCCCGGCCCGATCTATGAGCCCGGCAGCACCGATCACGACTGGTGGCGGATGGGGCGGTTCCTGCACGCAGCAGGTGTCGGGCCCGGAGACATCGTTCAGAACTGCTTTGGCTATCACCTGACCCCGGCGGGCATGATCTTTGAAAGTGGCGCGCGGGCGGTGGGGGCTGCTGTGCTGCCTGCCGGCACCGGCCAAACCGAACTGCAGGTAACCGCCGCGCGCGATGTCGGCTGCACTGCTTATGCGGGCACACCGGATTACCTCAAGGTCATTTTGGACAAGGCCGATGAGATGGGCGTGGCACTGGATTTCGTGACTGCCGTTGTTGGCGGCGGTGCTTTGTTCCCGTCTTTGCGTCAGGAGTACGCCAATCGCGGTATCGCCTGTCTGCAATGCTATGCCACCGCCGATCTGGGCAGCATCGCTTATGAAAGCCCGGCGATGGACGGGATGATCATTGATGAGCATGTCATCGTCGAGATCGTCACCCCCGGAACCGGAAACCCGGTCGCGCCGGGTGAAGTGGGTGAGGTTGTCGTGACCTCACTGAACCCCGATTATCCGCTGATCCGGTTTGCCACCGGTGACCTGTCGGCGGTTCAACCTGGTCAGTCACCTTGCGGTCGTACCAACATGCGCATCAAGGGCTGGATGGGACGCGCGGATCAGACAACCAAGATCAAGGGTATGTTCGTGCGCCCTGAACAGGTCGCGGCGCTGGTCGACAAGCATGATGAAATCGTCAAGGCGCGCGTCATTGCCGCCCGCCAGGGTGAGATGGACACGATGACGGTTCAGATCGAAAGCGCCGGCGGAAATGACTTGGTTTATGCGAAATCCGTCGTCGAGGTGCTGAAGCTGAAAGGCGCGATCGAAGTCGTGGCGCCGGGATCGCTGCCGAAAGATGGTTTGGTGATCGAGGATCAGCGCGTCTACGAATGAAGGCTGTGCAACTCTGCGGCAGTATGTGTCGCAGATTTGTTTCGCTGCCCACTGGTGTTTCCGAGCGTTTTGGTCGATTAAAGACGGACTCTGCGCCTTAGCCAGTTAAAGCCGGGATCATGGCCGATATCGAAATCTCTGAGCACGGACGGCGCAACCGCGGCGCTGTAGGTACACGCCTCGTCGGCGTAGTGGCCTGCCTTGTGGCGGCAGCCTGTCTGTTGCCGATGCTTGCGGTTGTTCTGGCCGCTACGACGGGCGGCACGGATACGGTTTCGCATCTCCTGGAAACTGTTCTGCCCGGCTATGCTATGACGACGCTGATACTGGTCGTGCTGGTGGCCACGGGCACGTTTTCCATCGGCGTGGGCGCAGCTTGGCTCGTGACGATGACGCGGTTCCCTGGCGTGCGCATTCTGGAAATTGCGTTGGTGCTGCCGCTGGCCTTTCCGGCCTATGTGCTGGCCTATGCCTATACATTCATTCTTGATCACCCGGGCATTGTCCAGACCACCCTGCGTCAGGTAACGGGCTGGGGCCCGCGCGACTATTGGTTCCCCGAGATTCGGTCGACCGAGGGTGCGGCGGTGATGTTGATCTTGGTCTTGTATCCTTACGTCTACCTGTTGGCCCGGGCCGCTTTTCTGCAGCAGAGTGCAACGGCCTTTCTGGCAGCGCGCGCGTTGGGCAAAAGTCCGTGGCTGGCCTTTTGGCACGTGTCGCTGCCAATGGCGCGTCCCGCGATTGCGGGTGGCGTGCTGCTTGCCATCATGGAAACCATCGCCGATTTCGGCACCGTGGCCTATTTCGGGGTGCAGACATTTGCCACGGGTATCTATACCAGTTGGTTTTCGATCGGTGATCGGGTGGGTGCGGCGCAGCTGGCGCTCTGCCTTCTGGGCTTTGCGCTGGTCATGGCCGTGGCAGAACGGATGCAGCGCGGGAAGGCCAAATACTATCAGGCAGGCAAAAGCCACGCCTCGCTACCATCCGCCCGGCTGAAGGGCTGGCAAGCGGGCGCGGCTTTTGCCCTGTGTGCCATACCGGTGCTGTTCGGATTTCTGTTGCCGGTGTTCATTCTGGTTCAGATGGGGATGGAGTCCGAACAGAACCTTCTGTCACGGCGCTATCTCGGGTTCATTCAGAATTCGCTGACGCTGGCCGGTGTGGCGGCGTTTGTTACGGTCTTTGCGGCCATCAGCGTTGGGTTCTTCCAGCGATTGCGGCCGGGGAGGGTGTCCTCTGGTGCCGGGTACATGGCGCGGCTGGGCTATGCGGTTCCAGGCGGTGTGATCGCCGTCGGGCTGATGGTGCCTTTTGCCAGTTTCGATAACGCACTGGATGCATGGATGCGGCAGAATTTCGACCTGTCGACCGGGTTGCTTGTTACCGGTTCGATCTGGCTGTTGGTAGCCGCTTATATGGTGCGGTTTCTGGCCGCCGCGCTCAGCGCATATGAGGGAGGGCAGAGCACGGTGCATGCCAATATGGATGCGGCCTCGCGGTCTTTGGGGCAGACGCCGCTAGGGACGTTGCGCCGGGTGCATTTGCCGATTCTGACACCCTCCTTGCTGACAGCTTTGTTGATCGTCTTTGTGGACGTGATGAAAGAGCTTCCCGCGACCCTGATCATGCGGCCTTTCAATTTCGATACGCTGGCGGTGCAGGCCTATAGGCTGGCATCAGACGAGCGGTTAGAGGGCGCTGCTGTGCCCTCGCTGGTCATATTGGCAGTGGGGTTGCTGCCGGTGATCCTGATCTGTCGGCAAGTCGGGCGACAGCGTTAGACTTGACCAAAAAACCACACCTATTTGCGGATGGGCTTGATTCGAACGCGTTTTCCGGCAAGGCTTGAACCATGAACATGCAGCCTCCCAGCCGGTATTCTGCAAACTCGACCCAGATGCCCGTCGCGTTCGATCGGCACGAGATGTCCCAAATCCTTTCTGTCTATGGCCGGATGGTCGCCGCCGGAGAATGGCGCGACTACGGGATTTCGAACCTGTGTGATATGGCGGTGTTTTCCATTTTCAGGCGCACAGCAGAACATCCGATCTATCGGGTTGAAAAGGACCCGCGTCTGCGGGCACGACAAGGGATGTATTCGGTGGTCGGTATGGATGGTCGCATCCTGAAACGCGGTCATGATCTGCGCACGGTTCTGCGGGTATTGGAACGCAAGCTGATACGGTCGGTCGACTTGGATTAGAGCCTTTTATGGGCGGTCACGGGCCCATCGCCCTGTTCCAGAATGCGCGTGATTGCAACATCCATCGGCTCAAAGGTCACGTCCATGTGGAACGCATTTGCGTGCAGCAGCATATTGTCGCCGTAGACCCAGGCCACATGCCCTTTCCAGAACAGCAGATCACCGCGCTGAGCGGGTGTGCCAGGGGTCAGCGCCTGACCCAGATCACGCTCCTGGTCGCCACTATCACCGGGGCAGGGCAGCCCACAAGCCAGCATTCCGGCCTGAACCAGACCTGAACAATCAAGTCCGAACCGGCTGTTGCCGCCCCAAAGATAGGGCGTTCCCAGAAACAGCTCGGCCACGGCGACCGGATCGGTCAGGGTTACGTTGATCTGTTTGGCGTGTATGGCCGGGATAAAGCCTAGTTCCGTCTCAAGAAATCCATTCTGTTCGGACAGGGCCTGAACCTTGCTGCCAAAGCTTAACGAGGTTCGGTCCCGGGATTTCATCGCGGGCTGCTCATAAGCATGGGTTGAGGGCGCGGTGATCCAATGGGTGGCAGGCAATTCGGGAGCCAGACAGTCTGACCGGACCCAGCCCGCATAGCCGTCCTTGTCCGAGGTGATCCGGCTCCAGCCCTTGTTCTCTTCATGCGTGCAAACACCATCCCCATACAAAAGCTGGCGATCTCGCGGCCCGTCCGGGGCGCGCAACAGGTCGATGACCGGTTGTATGATGCGGTGCCGGGTCATATGCCCAAAATCTCAGGCAGGGCCGTCAGAAGGGCGCGGGGCCCCTGACCGAACCCGCCCTTGCTGCGTCCGGGTTCCTTGCTGCGCTGCCACGAGAAGATGTCGAAATGCATATAGGGGCTGTCACCGACAAATCTGCGCAGGAACAGCGCGGCGGTGATCGAACCGGCAAAACCACCCGCCGGTGCGTTATCCAGGTCCGCAATACCGGGTTCAATCAGGCCCTCATAGGGGTCGTGGAAAGGCATGCGCCAGACCGGATCGGCCGCTTTGCCCGCTGCGCGGGTCAAGGCGTTCGCCGCAGTATCGCTGTCGGTATAGAACGGCGCCAGATCGCTGCCCACCGCCACACGTGCCGCCCCGGTCAGTGTCGCCATCGAGATTACCAGATCCGGTTCGCCCTCATCCGCCAGCGCCAATGCATCGGCCAGAACCAAGCGCCCTTCGGCATCGGTATTATTGATCTCAACCGTCAGCCCCTTGCGCGAGGTCAGGATGTCGCCGGGCCGGAAGGCGTTGCCCGCAACGGAATTCTCTACTGCCGGGATCAGCACGCGCAGCTGCACGGGCAGCTCTAGGGCCATGATCATCCGGGCTAGCCCCAATACATTTGCGGCCCCGCCCATATCTTTCTTCATCAGCCCCATCGAGGCGCCGGGTTTCAGGTTTAGCCCTCCAGTGTCAAAGCAGACGCCCTTACCGACAAGGGTCAGCTTTGGGCCTGTCACGCCCCAGTTCATCTCAATCAGACGGGGCGCTTGTGCGGCGGCGCGGCCAACCGTGTGGATCATGGGGAAGTTCTGCTCTAGCAGGGCGTCGCCCAGAACAACCTCGAAAGAGGCGCCGAATTCCTGTGCCAGGGCTTCGGCTGCGCTATGAAGCTGTTCCGGCCCCATATCAGAGGCCGGTGTATTGACCAGATCGCGGGTCAAGGCCTCGGCCCCGGCCAGAATTTCAAGCCGGGCTGCGTCGATACCATCGGGTGCAACCAATCGGGCCTTGGCCGGGGATTGGCTGGCATAGCGGTCAAAGGCATAGCCGGTCAGCAACCACCCCAGGCATTCGGTTTCGAGATCCGCTTGGTCTATGCCCGATGCGATGTGATATGTGCCTTCGGGCAGGGCTTCGGCGGCGGCGGCCAGCGGAAACCGCTTGCGGGCCCGACCTGTGGCTGTGCCATACCCCGCCAAAGCAGACTGTACCGCACCGTCAGCGCCGGGAATCAGTAAGACCTGACCCAGTGCACCAGTAAATCCACTGATCTTGGCCCAGGTCGTCACGGCTTCGGGCTGACCCGCCAGCCAGTCGTCCAGATCCGGCTGGGCAATGACTTGAAGGGGGACAGATGCGTCCGACGATGGAGCGAAAGACAGGGTCATGGAAATCTCGACTGTTGTGGCTTATGCCCAACCTAGCCGTCCATGGACCGTCCGCAAGCCCTGTCAGACCGAAAGATCTTGCTGATCCCAGATCACGGTCAGCGATTTCTCACCCACCCTGATCAGCCGCGACAGCGTGGCCCCGGCGGCGACCGAGTCGCCCGCGTCCACATTCTGCGCCACATCATTGGCCACACAGGCCAGCGCCATCATTCCGATCTGTTCGGCAATGGCCACAATGGATCGCGCACATTTGCGCAGCCCGGCCCAGTCACGCTGTCTCCAGAACCGCTCGCAATTCGACAGGCGCACCGCCAATTCCTCGACCGTGCGACACAGCACGTCCAACGCGTTTTTCTCACCCAGTTGTCGATACAGCCCATTCAGACGATCCGAATCCAGCCGCACTGTTTCTTTGTGTTCAAGCGTGACGATCTTTTCCACCACATTCACCCCAATTCTATACGCCCCCACGGCATAGCCCGAATGTGGTGCGCAATTCCTTTGCAAAACCTTGCCATGGGGCAGGATAATGGCTCGAATTTTCTTCGAATTCAGGTTACAGCAGTCCACCGAGACATGAACAGGGACACAAGAATGGAATTCGCCAAACCTTTGCCAAACTATCTGGTCAATCGGTATCATGGCTGGAAAGCCACCACATATTCGGAAAACCAGGTCTGGTATCGCCGCCTGGCCACCGAAGGACAGCGTCCGCGGGCCATGGTGATTTCCTGTTGCGACAGCCGGGTTCATGTCACCTCGATTTTTGGGGCGGATCAGGGTGAGTTCTTTATTCACCGCAACATTGCAAACCTGGTTCCGCCTTATGCGCCCGACGGTGATCATCACGGCACCAGTGCTGCCATCGAATACGCGGTGACCGCGCTGAAAGTGGCGCATCTGATCGTGCTGGGCCATTCCCAATGCGGTGGTGTGCAGGGCTGTATCGACATGTGCAAGGGCCAGGCACCACTACTGGAAGCCAAAGAAAGCTTTGTTGGTCGCTGGATGGATATCCTCAAACCAAAATATGATCTGGTTGCCGATATCGAAGACAGCACCGACCAAGCACGCCAGTTCGAACGGCAGGCGGTTGTTGCTTCGCTCGAAAACCTGATGACCTTCCCCTTCATCTCCGCGGCGGTAGAGAGCGGCTCGCTCAGCCTGCACGGTTTGTGGACAGATATCGGTGAAGGTGGCCTTCAGTGTTATGATCCCGGCGAAAAGAAATTCGTGGTCGTCTGACCCGGCGGATTTTCGACGATTTCAGGCAGCGCGGATCAGACTACTGATTCCGCGCTGTTTTTTTGATAAGTTTGGGATGTCATTTTAGGGATTCGGAGCATTCCATGCGATTGATCAAACGTGTTCTTGTCACTTTGCTAGTCTTGATTCTGGTTCTGGTAGGGGTGTCCTTTATATTGCCAGGCAAAGCAGAAGTTTCGCGTAGCATCACGATTGATGCGCCGCCCGAGGTCATCTTTCCTTATGTCAACTCCATGCAGGAGACCGAGAAATGGTCGCCATGGTTATCTCGTGATGCCGAGACGAAGCTGACCTATGGCGGGCCTGATTCTGGGGTCGGGAATGTGCTGAACTGGTCGTCGGATCACCGGCAGGTCGGCACCGGTTCGCAAGAGATCACCGAAAGCGTTGAAAACCAGATGGTCAGAACCGCCTTGGATTTTGGTCCAATGGGCACTGCCATTGCCATGTTTGAACTGCAGCCGGAGGGCAGCGGCACCAAAGTGACCTGGGGGTTTGAATCCGAATTGGGTATGAATCCCATGTCCCGCTGGATGGGGCTGATGATGGATAAATGGGTTGGCGGAGATTACCAGCGCGGGTTGGATAATCTGAAAACGCTGGTCGAGGGGCAGGGGTGATTTAGAGGACCCCGAGGTGTATTCGAATGGCGGCTTTGAGCCCGTTGCAGCCCCAGTGAGACAACCTTAATGCTGCAAGCGCATTCGACCGCACTCAGCCCAAACCGGACATTCAACCCAGGACTTTGCAATTCCGGCTTGGCGGGCTTTTTGGTCGAAGAAATTTCTTGCACCAAGGTGCTGAGCCCAAAAAGTTAACAAATCAGACCGTTCCTCTAAGCCGATGTTTTTCCTATGGTTGGTAAGAAGTACCAAGTCGGGAGGTCTTAATGAACAAGCTTATCTCAGTAACGGGTGCCGTCTGCTTTGCTTTCACTGGAGCTTGGGCCGACGAACATACCCCGCCCAACATTCTTGTCATCATGGCAGATGACGTAGGTTGGGCGAGCGTCGGCGTTTACCACGGAGGTGTCAAAAGCATCGAGACGCCGAACTTGGATCGCCTCTCCTCTGAGGGTGCTCGTCTCACAGATTATTATGCCGAGCCAAGTTGTACTGCCGGTCGATCAGCTTTCATGACCGGACAATTGCCAATACGGACTGGTATGCACACGGTTGGACTGCCGGGAGATCCGGTAGGTTTAAACCCAGATGACCCAACGCTTCCGATGTTCCTGAAAAAGTTGGGGTATACGACGGGGCAGTTCGGAAAAAACCATCTAGGCGACCTCAATGAGTTCCTACCGACTGCAAAAGGTTTCGACGAGTATTGGGGTTGGCTCTATCACTTGAATGCTATGGAATATACGTCTGATCCGGATTGGCCAGACGACCCAGAATTCAACGCGCAATTTGCGCCTCGCAACATCATTCATTCATTTGCAACAGAGGAGGTAGACGAAACAGTCGACCCGCGATTTGGAAAAGTCGGGAAGCAGCGCATTATTGATGACGGGCCTGCGCCTCCTGAGCGCCAAAAGACTTTGGATGACGAAGTGACATCTTACACGAAGGACTTCATTTCTCGTGCAGTAGAGTCGGACACTCCGTTTTTTGTCTGGATGGCTCCAGCCCGTGCACACGTCTGGACCCACCTCAGCCCCGAATACGAAGCTATGTTGGGCAATGGGCGCGGACTTCAGGATGTTGTCATGAAGGAGTTGGACAACAACGTTGGTAACGTTCTCAGCCACCTTGAGGATCTGGGAGTCGCCGATAATACCATAGTGATGTTCACCGCAGACAATGGCCCGGAAACACTGACGTGGCCTGATGGTGGTACGACACCGTTTCATGGGGAAAAGGGTACTACTTGGGAAGGTGGCTTTAGAGTTCCTGCGATTATTCGCTGGCCGGGCAAAATTCCAGAAGGTCAAGTCTTGAATGGCATCTTCAGCGGAATGGACTGGATGCCAACATTTGTAGCTGCGGCTGGAGGTCCGACAGATCTAAGAGAAAAGCTCCTAGAGGGATATGAAGGCTATAAAGTGCATCTCGATGGCTACAATCAACTATCTTACCTGACGGGTGAGGATGAAGAGAGCAATCGCCGCGAGCTGATTTACTATCAGGGTACAGACCTCCAAGCAGTACGCTACAACGATTGGAAAGCGCACTTTGTCGTTCAAAACCACGGCTGGTCAGGCCCGAAGGAAGAATTGGTCGCCCCCTTGCTTTTCAACCTCCGCCGCGATCCCTACGAAAAAGCTGCGGAGGAAAGCGGTATGTACGTCCGCTGGATGGGTGAGAAAATGTGGGCATTCGGCCCAGCCGCCCGGTTAGTGCAGGCACATCTCGCTACTTTCGAGGAGTTCCCTCCGCGCGGGAAGCCGGTCGCCAATCAAGACCATGTTGAAGAACAAACATCAACCGAAGGCGGCATCTCTCAGTAGAGGAAGCGAGGCAACCAATACGCCTTTCCCACCGCAGCGTGGGCATCCGGCTCGGATCATCGGATGCCCAAAATAACCGACTAGGAATTTCGCAAAAAGCGAAACCTCTACGAGAAGGAGTCCTCCATGAGTGCTAGATTAGTCCTTCTGCTTGCTGCCGTCGGCCTCGTGCCAATTGCGTTGTCATACGGTCTGATGCCCGGCCGTTCGATCCCAGTTTTGCTGGGATTTCCAGTGGAAGGGACGAACCTGACGCATGTTTTCCGAGCGATTATGGGTCTTTACATGGCAAACGCTCTGTTTTGGTTGGCGGCTGCTTCGAAACCAGAGTTACAACGCCCCGCGCTGTGGGTTCTATTTTTGTTTATGTCAGGACTGGCCGTTGGGCGCATACTAAGCATCCTTATCGATGGAGTTCCGAACGGGGTACTTCTCTTTTATCTTGCAGCCGAGATAGCTTTTGCAGCTCTGGCGGCGGTTTCTCTGAAAAAAGTACGAGGAAACAGGAAGTGGTAAAATGGTGAGGTCTGGCTTTGTTTTCTCGATGATCGCAACTTTATCAGTTTCGGCATCCGCTTTTGCACAATCTTCATCTGTCCAGACCGCGGTGGACGAAAACTTCTTAGAGCTTGAGACTGCCGTTTCCGAAGCGGGAGCTGCTCCAATCGCATCGATAGATCACGCGCGCCTGGCCAAGGCCGAAGGCGTCGAAATGCCAGCATCTCGTGTACTCGTTTTCTCTGATCCAGAGGTAAACACACCTATACTGGAGGAGAACGTACGTGCAGGTCTGGACCTTCCTTTTCGCGTTCTTTCATTCGATCAGGATGGTCGACCGCAGATCGAATACACAGACTCTCAGTTTCTCAAAGTTCGGCATGGTCTAATCAATACCCAAGCGTTGAATGCATTTGAGAACAAGTTGCTCGAAGTCCTGAACGACTTGGATGCAGCACCAGCGCCGACCAAAGGATTAGTTGCAAACCATGGCATCATCGAATTGCGATCTGAGCTCAGCGTTCCAGAGGCAGTGGAACGTGTCAGGACAGCTGTGATGGGACAGGACGATACAGTCTGGTTTGGGGAGATCGATTTTGCGGCCGAAGCGTCCCAACTGGGGACGGAGCTGCCGGATGCTGTTCTCTTGCTATTCGGCGGACCAGCGCCCGGTGGTGTGGCTATGGCGGACTTTCCGGCAATTGGTTTGGATGCCTTTTGCCAAAAACTATTGGTTTACGCGAATGAAGAAGGCGGCTCCGTAGTCATTTTCAATGACATCGCTGCTTTGGCGGAGTTGCACTACGGTTCTTCAGCCGAACCTCATCACGGTTTGAACAAACGGCTGACGGAGACATTTCGCAAGGCAATTGAGTAGCCGCTGTTAGGAAAACGCAAAAAACCTTTGCCGATTGGCCATCTTTTCGTCGTCCGCTTTGGGTTGATTTCAGCGGTTCTCAACGCAACAGGCCTACCACGCTTTGGGCCGTTCGTTAAACTTTGCAAAGGCCGCTTTCTGCGCGTATCAGCCGTGCCGGGCGGTTCACAATGCACCCGCAGCGAACAGCCGGAAAGTCCGCCTTGCCGACGTTCAATAAAAAAACCCCCCGCTGACCATGCAGCGGGGTTTACTTAATCAATGCTAAGGGTTGTGCGTATCGCTCACCCCTTCTTCAGGACCTCACGGCCCAGCAATTCGGCGATTTGTACCGCGTTCAGCGCTGCGCCCTTGCGCAGGTTGTCACTGACGCACCACAGGTTCAGGCCATTCTCGATGGTTGAATCCTGACGGATGCGGCTGATGAAGGTGGCGAAATCACCTGCGCATTCGATCGGCGAGACGTAGCCGCCCGGTTCGCGCTTATCGATCACCATGATACCTGGTGCTTCGCGCAGGATATCGCGGGCTTCGTCTTCGTCCAAGAATTCCTCGAACTCGATATTCACGGCCTCAGAGTGGCCGACGAATACCGGTACGCGGACGCAGGTGGCTGTGACCTTGATCGACGGGTCGACGATCTTTTTGGTCTCGACAACCATCTTCCACTCTTCCTTGGTCGAGCCGTCTTCCATGAAGACGTCGATCTGCGGAATGACGTTGAAGGCGATCTGCTTCTGGAACTTGTTCGGCGGAACTTCGGTGGTGGGGTTGTAGATGGCTTTGGTCTGATCCCACAGCTCATCCATCCCTTCTTTGCCCGCGCCGGAAACCGACTGATAGGTCGACACGACGACGCGCTTGATCTTGGCGCGATCATGCAGCGGTTTCAGCGCGACAACCATCTGCGCGGTCGAGCAGTTGGGGTTGGCGATGATGTTCTTGTTCTTATAGTCGTGGATCGCCTCGGGGTTACATTCCGGCACGATCAGCGGAATTGCAGGGTCATAGCGATACAGGGACGAGTTGTCGATCACCACGCAGCCAGCCGCCGCCGCCTTGGGGGCGTAGACCTTGGTCGCCTCGGATCCCACAGCAAACAGTGCCATGTCCCAGCCGGTGAAATCAAACGTGTCCAGGTCTTTGGTCGTGAGTGTCTTGTCGCCAAAGCTTACTTCGGTTCCCAGCGACCGACGGCTTGCCAGCACGGCAAGTTCATCGATGGGGAACTGGCGTTCTGCCAGAATGTTCAGCATTTCGCGGCCCACATTACCTGTGGCGCCGACGACTACGACGCGATAGCCCATTTCATGTCTCCAAAGTTAAGGACGCGCGTTCATAGCCGCGTTGCAGCAAAGAAAAAAGAGGTTTCACGGGATATTTCCCCCAATGACACCGATTTGACGCGGTGCATCGCCTCAGGCGTCGGTTAGAAGCCGTTCATAGAGCGCCACCAAGGTCTTTGCCTCGCCGTAGATGTCGAAATTCTGTTCCACATGGACGCGGGCGGCGCTGCCGGATAGCGCCAGCGACTCGGGGTTCGACAGCATTTCAGCGGCGGCATCAGCCAGGGCGGGAATGTTCCCCGGTTCGACCACATGGCCCAGTGAGGGGTCGGTCACGATCTCTGCAAAGGCACCGACATCGGTTGCCACCACAGGCACGCCGCAGGCCATCGCCTCGAGCGGGGTCAGACCAAAGCCTTCCCAGCGTTGTGGCGCGATGAACAAGTCCAGCACCTGGTACCACTCGGCGATCTGATCCACAGTGACCTCGGGTTTGAATAGGATGCGGTCAGACAGGCCCGCCTTGGCGACCTTGTCTTTCAACTCGGCCAGAAAGCCGGTGTGTTTTTCGGTCGCGCGGCCCATGACGATGCCATGGACGTCTTCGAAACGGCCACAAAGGTCGATCATCGCATCGACGAAAGCATCGGTGCCTTTCTGATGCCGGATACGGCCATAGCACCCAAGCAGCAGACCACCGGGCAGGCCGAGTTTGCCCCGCAGGGCGGCTTTGTCCGCGGGCGGGGTGAAATTCTGCAGGTTGATGCCATGCATGATTACCTGCGCGTCCCGCTCAAGATATCCGGCGGTTTTGCGCGAGGTGGCAACCACCGCGTCCATCTGGTCGATCAGCCATTTGGTATAGCCCGTATGCGACCGCTGCGAGGCGCTGGTGAATAGCAGTTTCAGGCGCAGACGAAAGACATTGCGCAGGAACAGGCCCAACAGCATCTCGGTATTGCGTCGCGCATGCCAGACGCGCGTGGTCTTGCGCGACAGAAAGGGCAGGCGGCCCAGCGGGATATGGGGCAGGTCGGCTGGAAGGCCCGGTCCGGTGGCGGCGATGTCGATCCATTGCACCTGCAAAGGCACCAGCCGCGCAATCGTCGCGGTCACGCCGGACAGCCTGCGTTTGAGGTTGGGTGCGATGACAACAGGGTCGGACATGGGCTCTCCCGATGGTTCCAGCGTCAGTCAACGCTGTCGCGGCTGAATAGGTAAATCACGCATCCAATGGCAAGCGTGACTGCAAAAAAGCCGAATATCGCTGTGTAGGGCGCGGTTGGACTGATGTCCACTGTCGCGGCATGGACGCGGCCGGTGACAAGTTGCGCCAGTCCCACTCCGCCGATGCCGAACAGATTCAACAGGGTCATGCCACGCCCGACCAGATGCGGTGGCACGAAGGCGCGGCCATGGGCCATGATGACCGGAAAGCTGGCGCCCATGAAACCGATCACCGCCATCAGACTTACTGACACCCAGACCGCCAAGTCGATCCACAGGCACAACAGCCCCAGCGCCGCCGCACCCAAGGCATTGCCGCCAAAGATCACCCATTTCCGTGTTCCCAGCAGCCGGTCCAGTGGCCCATAGGCAAAGGTGCCGGCAATCATAGCCGCCCCCATGACCAGCGTCGCGGTTCCGATCTGCGTAGTGCTGAGGGCGAAAACGTCGTTCAGATATGGACCTGCCCACAGGCCTCGTGTCGCAGCCGCGGGGGCGTAGGCCACCAGCATCAGCGGCAGGATGGCCCACAGGGCAGGTTCTTTCAGCAGGTCCAGCACTGACCCGCGATGCTCGGTCTCAACCGGTTTGGGGTCGTGAACGCTGATCCAGATGCCCGCTGCGATAATGGCCGAAACGACGGCCAGTGTAGCCATTGTGGCGCGCCAGCCCATCAGTTCGACCGCAAGTGCTGTGGGGTAGGAGGCCACAAGATTGCCGACCGACCCAACGCCCAGCATGATGGCTGCTAGCGTGGCAAAGCGGGCGGGCGGGTATTCGCGGGCAAAGATGTAATAGGATGCCATCAGAACGGGCGAGCACCCGACTCCGATCAGCCCCATCGCGATTGCGATATGAAACGGGGTGCTGGCCACTGCAAACAACGTAGCGCCGCCCGCGCCGCCTGCCAGCAACAAAACCGCAGCCGTCAAACGCGGCCCGATCCGGTCCAGCGCCCAACCCACTGGCAGTTGCATGGCGGCAAAGACCAGAAACCAAAGCCCCGAAGCAAAGGCCAGATCTTCGGGCCTTGCCCCGATGTCACGCCCCAGATCGACGCTGAGCACGGCAAGAAAGGCACGAAAAAATTGGCTGAGCACATAGCCCAGACACAGAACCACCAGTCCGGTTTTCATGAGACGCCTCTTTCGCCCAACCCGCCAGCAAATGCTTGGCATGTCCCCGTGATATGTACAAGCGCGTGTGCTATGATGTTTTCAGCGGACATCGAACAAATTTGGGCTATCTGAAGGTCTATTCATATTGTCGAGGAACCAATGAAAGATGCACAGGCCGCATTTTATGACAGCCTTCCGCTGTTGCGGGACTTTAACAATCTGACCGATCCTGAACGCTTTACCGCGGTGCCGACGGAATGGGTTCTTGGTGTCGCAGATGTCGTGGATTCCACCGGTCAGATAGAGCGGGGACGATACAAGGCCGTGAACATGGTTGGGGCCGCGGTGATCTCGGCCATGATCAATGCGCTTCGCGGGCAAGAATTTCCCTATGTCTTTGGGGGTGATGGTGCCGGGTTCGCCGTACCGGCAAGCGCGGCAGAGGCAGCACGTAGCGTTCTGGCCGATTTGCGGCGCTGGGCAGAAGAAGAGTTCTCGATCGCGTTGCGTGGGGCCGTCGTGCCCGTCGCCGAAATCCGGCAGGCGGGCAAGGATCTTCGGGTTGCGCGTTACGCGCCATCCGAGGGGGTGGATTATGCAATGTTCTCGGGCGGTGGTCTGGCCTGGGCCGAGGCCGAGATGAAAGCAGGCCGGTTTGAGGTTCCGTACGCAGCCCCTGGGGCGCTGCCGGATTTGACCGGGCTGTCCTGCCGCTGGTCCAACAGCAAGGCGCAGAATGGTCAGATTGTCTCGGTGGTGGTTCAGCCAACTGCCCGCGCTACCGAGACCGATTTCGCCGACCTGTCAAGGGCTGTTCTAGTGGCCGCTGAAGGATTGGACCGGTCCGGCCACCCGATGCCGGAAAGCGGCCCTCCGATCCGCTGGCCTCCGCCTGGTTTGGCGCTGGACGCCCATGTTTCCCGTGCGGGTCGCAATCTGTTGGTACAGAAACTCAAGCTGTTGGCGCAGAATTTGATGATCGCACTGCTGTTCAAATCTGGAAAGCGATTGGGTAATTTCGAGCCTGGTCACTACAAGCGCACGGTCAGTCGCAATGCGGATTTCCGCAAATTCGATGACGGTCTTAAAATGACGCTGGATTGTGACCCGGCAACCTTGAAGCAAATTCAGACCGTTCTTGAACAGGCTCGGAAACAGGGCAGCATCCACTATGGCTTGCATGCACAGGACGAGGCGATGATGACCTGCTTTGTCCCCTCGGCCACCCGTGACGATCACGTACATTTCGTCGATGGTGCCTCGGGCGGGTATGCTCAGGCGGCCTCGGCGATGCGGGCTTAGGCCTTCCACCTTGCGGCCAGGGCACGCGCCGCCTGTGTCAGAAGCATCACGTCGATCCCCACCGCCTGGAACTGGGCGCCCATGTCCTTATAGGCCTGCGATGCCTCATCCGTGACACCAAGAATGCCCGGGGCTTTGCCTGCTGCAACGATGCGCTTCATCGCGTCGGCGATCACCGCCTGGACCTCGGGCGCGGCGCTGTTTCCCTGAAAACCCATGTCAGTGGACAGGTCAGACGGACCGATAAACACGCCATCCACGCCTTCTACCTGTGCAATGGCATCCAATGCGGCGATACCGGCGCGGTTTTCCACCTGTAACAGCAGACATATCTGATCGTCTGCGGTCTGAATGTAGTCCTGAACCGTTCCGTATTGCGTTGCGCGTGAGGCCATCGCGCCGACGCCCCGCACACCTTGGGGCGGATAGCGGCAGGCACGTACCAGATCGCGCGCCTGTTCAGCACTTTCCACCATCGGTACCAGGATTGTCTGAGCACCTGCGTCCAGCACCATCTTGATCAATGCGGTGTCGCCCACCGGGATTCGCACGACGGGATGTGTCGGACTGGTGGCCAGCGCGATCAGCTGATCCCGGATGGACCGGATATCATTCGGCGCGTGCTCACCGTCGATCACCAGCCAGTCGAATCCGGCAGTGCCCATGATCTCGGCTGTTACCGCCTCAGCAAAGCTGGACCAACAACCAATCAGATGGTCGCCGTTTTTCAGGGCTTGTTTGAACGTGTTGACGGGTGCGGACATGTGGAACCTCTAGTTTAGCGAGCGGGCGATTTCAGTGATCACGTCAAATGCCATTTGGACGTCTGCCTGCGTGGTCTCAAACTGACCGGCCTGAAAGCGGATCACCAAGTCGCCATCAACGCGGGTTTGAGTCAAGTAAATGCGGCCATCATCATTGATCGCATTGACCAGCCGTAGGTTCAGATCGTCCAGATCGGTTGATCCAGGGGGGGCATAGCGGAATGTCCACAATGACCACATAGGGTTAGTGGTGATTTCGAAATCGGATTCAGCTTTCAGCCGGTCATGCAGAGCCACTGACCATGTTATATGATTGCGCAACCTTTCACGTAGCCCTTCCAGACCATAGGCGCGGATGACGAACCACAGTTTCAGGGCTCGGAACCTGCGGCCCAGCGGTACCGACCATTCAGAATAATTTATGATCCCGTCCTTGCCGTGGGTCTTCAGGAATTCCGGGCTGATCGCGAGTGTCCGTACCAGATCATCGGGGTCCTTCAGAAAATGGGCGCAGCAATCGAACTGAACACCCAGCCATTTATGCGGGTTGAACACGATGCTGTCGGCTTGCTCGACTCCCTCCCAGTAATGGCGGTATTCGGGGCATATCATGGCCGAGCCAGCCCAAGCTGCATCGACATGCGAATATAGCCCGTATTTTTGCGCAATCTTCAGACATTCCTCTACCGGATCGGTCGCGCCGGTTCCGGTGCCGCCGACGCAGAGGATCACGCCGGTTGGTTGATAACCAGAGTCTAAATCGGCTTGGATTGCTGTTTCCAGCGCCTGTGGGTCCATCCCGCGCCAGTCGCCTTGTATGGGCACCCGCACCAGATTTTCCTGCCCGATCCCCGCAACCCATATGGCGCGATCAACCGAGGTATGGACTTCGGCCGAGCAATATACGCGCAGCGGTTTCTGTCCGAACAACCCATGTTGGTTGCCCTGCCAATTCAGCGCCTTTTCCCGCATGGTCAGCACAGCGGCCAGGGTCGCGGACGAGGCGGAATCCTGAATGACACCTGCAAAGCCCGTGGGCAGATCCAGGGCCTGCCGCAACCAATCCATCATCCGCGTCTCCATCTCGGTCGCGGCGGGGGATGTCTGCCACAACATGCATTGCGGAGCGATGGCGCTGGTTAGAAACTCGGCCAGAACCGACGGGGCCGAGGCGTTTGCATTAAAATAGGCAAAAAAGCGAGGATGTTGCCAATGGGTAATCCCAGGCATCACGATCTGTTCGAAATCGTGAAAGATTTCCTCCATCGCCTGGGAGCGCTCGGGAGGGCGCGCGGGTAAGGCGTTAAGAATATCACCGGGTTCCGTTCTGGCCCGAACCGGATTGTCGCCGACAGTCAGATGGTAATCCTGTGCCCACTCAGCAATCTTGGCGCCCCAATCCGAGAATTCATCCCAGTTCATTTTATCTTCCAATCTTCTCTGAACACCGCTTTCGATCCTGTGCCAGTGATGAATATCCGGGTTGAAACGTCAACGCCCTTTGCAGGAATCCAGTGGTCTGAGATTTATCTGAACATGTTTCCGCAGAGAGAAATGGAATAATTTAGGCTCTAATAAGCGATAAATGCCTAGAATTCCAAACACGGAAAGGTCAGTTGAAGAATGAACCGAATTCGGCCAGAATTTAACATGGCTCATGAAATTCCATTGACGTCCCGGTCTTTGCCTATTGCGCTGCTGCGCGCGAGGGAACGGGTTATGGGGCCTATCCGTAGAATGCTTGTCGAAGCGGGCGTAACCGAACAGCAATGGCGAGTTCTGCGGGTGCTGGAAGAGGAAGGCCCTCAAGAGCCCACGCATATTGCTGACCGTGCCTGTCTGCTTTTGCCCAGCCTGACCCGCATTCTGCAAAAGCTTGAGGCCAAGGGCCTTGTCGCGCGGAAAAGCCATCCGGTCGACAAGCGCAGGCAGATTGTTGAGATCACGGTCAAAGGGGCAGGGATTATCCGGGATAACATCGACTATACGTTGCTTTTGGCTGAAGAAATCCGCAACACGCTGGGACCAGAGCGGCATGAGGCGTTGCTGGATCTTCTCAACGATTTGCACGAGTTGAAATTACAATCAGATTCTCGGGACTAACAGTGTGTGGGCCCCGCCAGAGGGCCTTTGTGACCTCTCTGGCGGAGTGGCCAGGCCCGAGTGGACCATGTGCCTGGCCTACAGCCGGATACGAGGGGTGTTCAAACGATCCGGCAACGTTTCAGAGAACATCAGACCCCGAAAATCGGGGTTTCTCAGGCGCAAACTTACCCAGGGGGATGGGTGTTTGGCCGTGGTCCTCTGAATACTCGCACCCGGATTTCAGCGATTTCTGCCGTCCACGCGGGTGTCTTCGCAAGAAGGCGGAGGATTGGTGGTCCGCCGCCTTTGTGAGTGGTGACGTCTCAGTGCTGAACGCTTTCTGTTAGCAATAAGCTAGCGCGATACAGCAGTTTTCCAAGGTTTGACGGCTAAAATCTGAATGAGCTGTCGCAGTGTTTTCAGTCGCATGTTGAAAGTAAGCCCAGCGCCATAAGTAGCCATGTCTGCGAATTTTGAAACACGCGCAGGCTTACCGGTTCGATTTGGGCAAGCCTGTGCCGAATCATCCCCGAATTGTCGGCAAAAACCGGCGTGCGGGTTTCCAAGGATTGCGACTTGCTCTGGTTTATGCCCTTTAATATCCACTTTAACTAACCTGTGTTATGGCGGCATGATGATGGGTAGCCTGTTCTCTATTCCTGATCCGATCGCTTTGCCGGTTACCGGCGAGGACGACACATACCCGGTTGGGCGAATCTTTTGTGTGGGCAGGAACTATGCCGCACATGCGGCTGAAATGGGACATGAGGTCGACCGTGAGGCCCCTTTCTATTTCACCAAGGCCGCTGCAAACGCGGTCCTGTCTGGGGTGACGACGGCTTATCCTCCGGGGACCGAAAATTTCCACCATGAGATGGAGCTGGCTGTTGCAATCGGAAAGCCGGTTTTTCAGGCTGATACTTCTCAGGTGCAGGAAGCGGTGTTTGGCTTTGGCTGCGCCTTGGACATGACCCGACGTGATCTGCAAATTCGCGAGCGCAACAAACAGCGCCCTTGGGATCTTGGAAAAGATTTCGAGAATGCAGCCGTATTTGCCCCTCTGACCCGCGTGAGCGATTGGCAACCCGACCCGCAAAAACGCATCATTTTGCGCGTTAATGGCGAAACCCGGCAGGACGCAACCTTGGATGAGCTGATCTGGTCGATTGACGAGATCATAAGTCACTTGTCCGGCTATTATCATCTGCGACCAGGGGACTTGATCCTGACCGGAACGCCGGCTGGTGTAGGACCGGTTCAGCCCGGAGATTCACTCGAGGGTGAGATTGACGGGTTGCAGCCGGTCAAATTGAGTATATCAGACCCTAAATAGGGTCTTTTTGCCAATTCTCGGCAAATTCTATGTCATCCAACCCGGCAAAGCGACGAACCCGGTCCAGTTCGGCCTGTAGGCGGCGCGTGCGGGCATCTGACCACCGTACTGTTCGTTCTGGCCACAGGGCGCTGACCCGCAGCACCGACTGATCGCGATGGGCCTTCATGTCGATCCGGCCAATCAGCCGGTCGCCTTCGAGAAGCGGGAAAACATAATAGCCATAGGTGCGTTTAGGAGCGGGGACAAACACCTCGATCCGGTAGTGAAACCCAAACAGCCGCTGCGCGCGGTCACGGTCACGCAGCATCGGGTCAAACGGACTGAGCACCCTGATCCGACCCGGCGCAGGGGCGATCTGCGCGGCCTGTTCCGCGATTCCTGGACGTGCGAACAGCTTTCTGGCCTGGCCATTGGCGCATACGATCTCGATCTCTTCGACACGCCCCTCGGCGAGGGCGGTTTTGCACCAGTCTCGCGCCTCAGCCGCGCTGACCGTGTCCCAAAACGCCGCCAATTCGCCCGAGGTCGCAAACCCCAGCCGGTCAAGTGCCGCATGGCACAACCAATCCACGGTCTGTTCGGCGTCATAAGGCATATTGCCGGGGCAAAGATGCGTCTCGATCACCCGTTCGGTCAGGTCATAGCGTTTCTGAAACCCCTGCCTGCCGATCACCGTCAGCGCGCCCGAGCGCCACAGGAACTCCAGCGCGGTTTTCGACGGGTGCCAATCCCACCAGCCGCCCGAGCCCTTCTTTTCGTCTTTTCCCACATCCGATGAGGAAACCGGCCCATGATCGCGGATATGCTGCAGGACGGTTTCGAACTGCTGCTCGAACCCATCCCTCCGCCAGTTTTTCCAGCGCGATTTCAGCAGGTTGGCGTCGCGTTGAAACCGCAGATGCCAATGGGGGTAGAACTCCATCGGGATAACGGCCGCGTCATGGGTCCAATGTTCGAACAGCCCGCGATCCCGTTCATACACATGCTTGAGGTTTTTGGCGCGATAGGCGGGCCTGCGCGAAAACAGGATCATGTCATGGGCGCGGGCGACCGTGTTGATACTGTCCAGCTGAACAAATCCCAGACGTCTGATCAATTCGAGCAGGTCAGACCCTTTCGCAGCCCCGCTTGGCTGTTCTGCCAGCGCGTGCCGGTCCATGAACAGGGCGCGGGCCGCCCGATTGTTCAGCCTTTGCATCGCCATGGGTCAGCGGCGTTTCAGCGTATCGCCATAACTGATCTTGGGGGTCAGAGTTATGCGGTTTTCGACCTCGGAAGCGGGATCGGAAAGCTGAACGGCGATTATCTCGGCTGCTTTGCGCCCAATCTCGTGTCGACATGCATCCATTGTGGCCAGCTTGCGCGGCAGGCCCTGTAACAGTTCGACATTGTTGAACCCTGCCAAACCGATCTGGCCTGGAATGTCTATCCCCTGGTCCAACAGATACAGCAATCCACCAGCACCAATCATGTCGTTGGAATAATACAGGAAATCCAGATCCGGTGAGCGTTCCAACATGGCTTGAGTCATCTCGCGGCCTTTGGCCAAGGCCGAGCCCCCGGAATAAAACTCGCGGTCTTCGATCTCGATCCCATGCTTGCCCAGCACTTCGGTAAAGCCTTCGAACCGTTTCCGAGCGCGGTGATCCAGGGGCATTTTGGTGCCCATAAAGCCGATATGTTCATAGCCCGCTTTCAGGATCGCCTGTGCCATCTCACGTCCAGCGCGGCGATGGGAAATCCCGACCATCGCGTCCACCGGCTTACCATCGGTGTCCATGATCTCGACCACCGGAATCCCCGCCGAATCCAGCATGGCGCGTGCGGCATCGGTATGTTCCAATCCGGCGATGATCACGCCCGAGGGCCGCCACGAGAGCATCTCGTACAGGACTTTTTCCTCTTTTTCGGGCAAATAATCGGTGACGCCGACCACTGGCTGTAGCTCGGTATCTTCAAGAATCTGATTGATCCCGGTCAGCACCTCGGGGAACACCATGTTCGACAGCGACGGGATGATCACTGCCACAAGGTTCACCCGGCTTGAGGCAAGCGCACCAGCGATTTTGTTCGGCACGTATCCCAGTTCTTTTGCTGCGGCCAGAACGCGTGTGCGGGTCGCATCCGACACGTCACCCCGATTGCGCAGAACCCGGCTGACCGTCATCTCAGACACTCCGGACGCTTCAGAAACATCACGAAGGGTGAGTGGGCGTTTGTTTTCTGTGGTCACGGGGTGCACCTGCGTTGTTGTTTTGTCCGATGGTAGCGTGAACAGGACGCATTTTACAACTGCCCTTCAAAGCCGATGACAACCCGAAAAAACCACGTTACAGAGAGTTTTGCGCGGCCCCGTGGCTCAACTGGATAGAGCAGCCCCCTCCTAAGGGGCAGGTTGCAGGTTCGAATCCTGCCGGGGTCGCCAAGTTATCTAATGAAATCACTTATTTTCCAAATTTTAGACAATTCATTCGCTTCGAAAGATGACACATGACTAAAAAATGGTTCGGATGAGCCAATCAAAATATCCATCGCCGAGAATGAATTTCTTTTGGGGCGAGTGCGGCAAAACAAATTACTGGTCCGAAAGTCGACCGGATATTGTCCATTCTTGCTCTGTGACGGGGCCAGCCTCGCGAATTTGTGGCATTCGCCAGCTAAGGCCACCGGTCCTGTTGCGCACCCAGTTAATGAGCGCGGCGCTACGTTTATTCTTCGCTGATCTCAGATTGCATAACACCAGGCTGACCACGGCCGGCCTTCCAAAGCCTTACAAAAAACTGGCTTCAATAGGGGGGTAAAAGAAAAAGGGCCCCCAAGCGGCGGCCCTTGATCGTTTTGCAGTGAAAGCTGGGATCAGCCGTTCACGCTGTCCTTCAGCGCCTTCGCAATGGTCATTTTGACCACTTTGTCGGCTTCTTTCTTGAACTGCTCGCCGGTGGCAGGGTTACGCACCATGCGCTCGGGGCGCTCGCGACAGTAGATTTTGCCGACACCAGGCAGGGTCACCGCGCCGCCCGCCGACACTTCGCGGGTGATCAGGCCGGTCATGGCCTCCAGCGCAGTGTTCGCAGCTTTCTTGTCGGTTCCCATTTCCTCAGCGAGAGCAGCAACCAGCTGAGTCTTTGTCATAGGCTTTGCCATTTCTTGGTCTCCTTAACGTGCCCGATAAATAGGGCCTCACCGCGTAACTGTAACGGGATATTGTAGGTGAACACAACGAATAGTAGCGTCGAAAACCCTAAAAATAGGGGGAATTCGTTGCTTTTTTGCTTCAGAGAAAGGCCGTTTCATCAAAGGAACGCAATTTCCGGCTGTGCAGGCGCTCTAGCGGCATGCCCCTCAGGTGCTCCATCGCACGAATTCCGATCGCGAGATGGCGGCTGACCTGTGTGGTATAGAAGGCAGAGGCCATGCCAGGAAGCTTTAATTCGCCGTGCAGCGGCTTGTCTGAAACACAGAGCAACGTGCCATAGGGAACACGGAACCGATAGCCGTTGGCGGCAATGGTCGCGCTTTCCATATCCAGCGCGATTGCCCGTGATTGGCTGAGCCGCTGTACCGGGCCGGACTGGTCGCGCAGTTCCCAGTTGCGGTTATCGACCGAAGCGACGGTGCCTGTGCGCATGACCCGTTTCAGCTCATAACCTTCCAACTCGGTGACCTCGGCTACAGCCTGTTCCAGCGCAACCTGAACCTCGGCCAAAGGCGGAATCGGCACCCAGACCGGCAGGTCATCATCCAGAACCTTGTCTTCGCGCAGATAGGCATGGGCCAGAACAAAATCGCCCAATGCCTGTGTGTTGCGCAGCCCGGCGCAGTGGCCAACCATCAGCCAGGCATGCGGGCGTAGCACGGCGATATGATCGGTCGCGGTTTTGGCGTTCGACGGACCGACGCCGATGTTGACCAGCGTGATACCCGATCCATCCGCCCGCTTTAGGTGATAGGTCGGCATCTGCGGCAGCTTTAGGGGTTGTTCCAGCACTCCGCCTTCGGTGGTGATCTCTACATTTCCAGTCGAGACAAAGCTGGTATAGCCACTGTCTGGTTCAGCCAGCTGCGCGCGTGCATAGTTTTCGAATTCCGAGACGTAGAACTGATAGTTGGTGAACAGCACATGGTTCTGGAAATGACTGGGATCAGTCGCAGTGTAATGCGCCAGCCGGGCCAGTGAATAGTCGACCCTTTGCGCAGTAAACAAAGACAGCGGGCCGTCTTCTTCCTCGTGGTCATGGACGCCATTGACGATGTCGTCATGGGTGGTTGTCAGGTCCGGTACGTCGAATACATCGCGCAGGGTAAATCCGGCGGCGCCCTGATGCGGAACGATCAGATCAGGATTGTTGGCCACGGCGAAATGAACCGGAATGGGTGTGTCCGAAGCCCCGATCGTGACCGGCTGGTCATGGTTTCTGATCAACAGGGCAATCTGTTGGGTCAAATAGGACCGGAACAGATCTGGCCGCGTTACAGTGGTCGAGTGGATGCCCGGTTCCGAGACGTGACCAAAACTTAGCCGGCTGTCGACCCGCGCATAGGAGGAGGTTTTGATGCGAATTTCCGGGTAATAGGCTCTGAAGCGTTCAGTTGGTGCTCCGTGCTCGATCACATTGGCAAAGTTCTCGCACAGGAAGCTGGTGGCTTGCTCGTACAGTTCTTCCAACCTTGCGACCGCGGCTGCGGGATCGGTGAAGTTCTCGGGCGCGGGGGCCTTAGGTGCTCGTATTATTGTCATGCAAGGGGTTCCAAAAGATCGATCTTTTCAAATTTGCGCACATCCACCAGCCCGACATCCGAGATCCGCAATTCAGGGATCACCACCAGGGCCAGCAATGAGTGCTGCATATAGGCGTTGTTCAGTTTACAGCCACAGGCCTGCATCGCCCGAACCATTTGTTCGGCCTTGGCGGCCACTTCGGCTGCCGGGCTATCAGACATCAGTCCAGCGATGGGCAATTCCACCAGCGCCAGTTCCTCACCGTCTCGGAAAATGGTGATGCCACCGCCGATCTCGGCCAGCCGATTTGCGGCAAGGGCCATCTGTTCGCGGTCGGTCCCAACAACAATCATATGGTGACTGTCATGGGCCACGGTCGAAGCCATTGCCATGCGCCCCTGATATCCAAACCCCGAGACAAAGGCATTTGTGACCCCGCCCGTTGCGCGGTGGCGTTCGACAAGCGCAATCTGGCAGACCTCACCCTCGGCTTCAACCAGGCCGCCAATGATGGGCAGTTCGGCCTTTAGCGCTTTGGTCGGGGCCTGGTTTTCGACCACACCAATCACATTGGCCTGAACGCGGTTCGCCCCCTTAGGGGCCTCGATCTGAAAATCCGCGCTGGTCAGGGCATGGCCCAGATGCACGGTGTTTCGAGCGGCAGCAGGCCAATTCAGATGCGGGCAGTCCGCGGTGATCTTGCCGTCCTCAGCCACGATTTGGCCGCGCGCTATGACAAGCTCGATGGGCAGGTCCTTCAGGTCCGAGCTGAGGATGATATCCGCCCGGCGCCCGGGCGTGATCGAGCCGATATCGCGTTCCAACCCGAAATGCGTGGCTGTGTTGATGGTCGCCATCTGCAACGCGATCAACGGATCACAGCCGCAGGCAATCGCATGGCGCACCACGCGGTTCATATGCCCTTCATTGACCAGGGTACCAGAATGGCAATCATCCGTGCACAGGATGAAGTTGCGCGGATCCAGCCCTTTCTCGGTGATGGCGGTGATCTGAGTTTCCACGTCATACCAGGCCGATCCCAATCGCATCATCGACCGCATCCCTTGACGCACCCGCGCGATGGCATCGGCCTCGCAGGTGCCTTCGTGGTCGTCGGCAGGGCCGCCTGCGACATAAGCTGCGAAATCAGGCCCTAAATCAGGCGAAGCATAGTGCCCGCCAACGGTTTTCCCTGCCCGTTGGGTCGCGGCAATCTCGGCCAGCATCACGGGATCACCATTGATCACCCCAGGGAAATTCATCATCTCACCCAGCCCGATGATGCCCGGCCAGCTCATTGCTTCGGCAACGTCCTCGGCGGTGATCTCATAACCGGTGGTCTCAAGCCCCGGCGCCGATGGCGCGCAAGAGGGCATCTGGGTGAAAATGTTAACGGGCTGCATCAGCGCCTCGTCATGCATCATACGAACGCCGTCCAGCCCCAGGACGTTGGCTATTTCGTGCGGGTCAGTGAACATGCTTGTCGTGCCATGAGGGATAACGGCCCCCGCAAATTCGGCCGGGGTCAGCATTCCTGATTCGATATGCATATGCCCGTCGCACAGGCCGGGCAGCATATACCGCCCCTCTGCCTCGATGATCCGGGTGTTCGGGCCGACGCAGTGCGAAGCATCAGGGCCAACATAGGCGATACGTCCATCGACAATCGCGATGTCATGATCGGGCAGGGCTTCGCGGCTGTGCACGTTAACCCAGATCCCGCTACGGACAACAAGGTCAGCGGCTTGACGCCCTGCGGCGACAGCGATCAGACGGGGGGCGGTATCGGGCCAGCTTGGGAAAGGTGTGAATTCCATGGCCCAACTTTCCCGAACGCACGGAAAGGTGCAACCCCTGCTCGGCAGTTATCATGATTCCGTCATGCAGCGCGTCAGCGCTGTTGTGCCTAGCCCCGTGAAGGTCCCGTAAGAGCCGCTATGTTAGGCAGGAGAGCCACAGCCTAGCCAGAGAACGTTTTCGCAATCTCGCGCCGGACCCATTCGGCAAAGGCAATCGCTCCAGGTGACTCTTCTGCCTGAGGCGACAGCAACAGGTAATAGGCCTCTGGCACAACTGCGCGATATTCGAATGGTGCAACCAATCGACCTTCATCAATCAAGTCGCGCGCGATTGTGTCATGTGTCAGGCACAAGCCACCCCCGGCCATCGCAACCGACAGGCTGACCAGATAGGTGGTGGAATATGTGATTGGAGGATTTTCCCAAATTAGACCCTGATCTTCGATCCAATTCTGCCAATTCGACAGCAGGTTTGAGCAGTCATACAAAGGGGTTCGCTGTAGTGTATCCAGCGACACCTCATAGCCCGGCGCGCAAACCGGATAATAATGATCGGATCGCAGCAGTTCGGTTCGCACCGTGTCCGAAGGTCTGAGCGAAAATCGAATTTCTACCGCAGCCCCCTCCGCCATTTCCCGGGGCTCCCACAACTCGGTGAATATGTTCAGCTGTACAGACGGGTGTTCGGCCTGAAACATTGGAAGGCGGGGGGCCAGCCAGTTGACCGCAAAAGTGATGTTGCATTGTACCTGCACCGCGTTCTGCTGGGCCCCGGTCACGGCCCGCGTTCCGCGCAGTAATGTGCGAAATGCCTCACGCACGACAGGGAGATAGCTGATCCCGGCCCCGGTCAGTTCAAGTGCGCGGGGACGGCGCAGGAAAAGCGGTTGGCCAAGATAGGCCTCAAGCGACTTGATTTGCTGGCTGACTGCACTTTGTGTCATGTTCAGGTCGCGCGCTGCAGCGGTAAAGGACAGGTGGCGGGCCGCGGCCTCGAAAGTCCGAAGCCAACCCAACGGGGGCAGCTGTTTTTGCATGGGCATAACCTGGCCATTAGTTCAGCTTATGAAATAGGCGCGATTTTTTCGTTGGTCAATTTTTTCTACTGCGGGCACGATTTTCCAATCAAGCAATCCGCTGACAGGAGACGGAAATGAGCGTTGCCAGCTTGCGCCCCAATATTGACCATTGGCCTGAGCGTGTGGATCTGGCGGCCACATTTCGATGGGCTGAACGTCTGAATATGCACGAAGGGGTTGCAAACCATTTTAGCTTGGCGGTGAATCAGGACGGCACGCAATTCTTGATGAACGCCAATCAGATGCATTTTGCACGAGTCAAAGCATCGAACCTGCTTTTTCTGGATGCCAAAGACGCTGATGTCATGACCCAACCCGGCGCACCGGACCCAACTGCCTGGGGCCTGCATGGTTCGATTCACCGGCACTGTCCTCATGCCCGCTGTGTAATGCATGTGCATTCCATCTTTGCCACGGTTCTGGCCTCGTTGGCCGACAGCACATTGCCGCCGATCGATCAGAACACCACTACGTTCTACAACCGTTATGTGGTCGATCACGAATTTGGTGGACTTGCTTTCGAAAGCGAGGGGGAACGTTGCGCGACCATGCTGGCAGACCCAAAAAAGAAAGTCATGATCATGGGTAATCATGGGGTTTTGATTTTGGGCAGTAACCCGGCAGATGCCTTTAATAGACTCTACTATTTCGAACGCGCTGCTGAAACGTATATCCGTGCCTTACAGACGGGCCAACCCCTGCGCGTTTTGTCAGACGAGATTGCGGAAAAGACAGCTCAGGAACTGGAAGAATATCCCGATCAGGCCGAGGCACATTTGCGTGAGATCAAGGCCCTGTTGGATGCCGAAGGCTCGGATTACGCAAGCTGACGAGAGACCGTGATGCCGGACACTGACCAAAATCCCGAGGCCGCCCGCTGGAATTACCACCCCGATGGGCCTGTGGCTTTGAACCCGCTGTTTAACTGGCCGCCCCGCCTGTCTGCAGTGTTGAAATGGTATGGTGGTGCATGGCTTCAGGTCACTGCCCTGACCCTGTGCCTGGGGCTTGCGGTGGTGGCCTATGTGCTGTTTTTCCCGGGTTTAGAGACGATGAAGACCTTCCAGCCCGGCTGGATGTTCCGAATCTGGTTGCTGAACATGGTGCCTCAGATTCTGGTCGCGGGCGGGCTGCATTGGTGGCTGTACATGCGCAAAGGGCAGGGCATGTACAAGAAGTTCGACCGCCGGGATCTGACCCGGGACAACGGGACCTTCACCTTTCGCAATCAGGTCTGGGACAATATCTGGTGGACCCTGGGCAGCGCCATGAGTGTCGCCACGATTTACCAATGGGGGATCTATTGGGCGATGGCAAATGGCTATGTCCCCACGGTCACATGGTCCGCCGCACCGGTCTGGTTTGTGATCTGGATGTCGCTAATCCCCATGTGGTCGGGGCTGCATTTCTATTGGGTGCATCGGCTGGAACATCACCCCAAGCTGTATAAACATGTCCACGCGGTGCATCACCGCAACGTCAATATCGGGCCGTGGTCGGGGATATCAAATCACTGGTTTGAGAACCTGTTGTACTTCACCACCTATTTCATCCACCTGATCGTGCCGTCGCACCCGATACATTTGTTATTCCACGCCTATTTCCAGCAGGTCAGCCCGGTTCTGTCCCATTCCGGGTTCGAAAAGCTGAAAGCCGGGGAGACCGAGGCCGCCCGCGCAGGCGATTTTTTCCACCAGCTGCATCACCGGTATTTCGAGTGCAACTATGGCACCTCAGAGATCCCGTTCGACAAGTGGTTTGGCACCTATCATGACGGCTCAGCCGAGGCGACGACGCGCACGCGGGCTTATAAAAAGCAGATGTATACCTAGCCGACCCGTAGGGCACGGGGGGTGATCCCGAATTCGGCTCGGAAGGCGCGGGTCAGGGCGCTGGGATCATCGTATCCGGCCCGCAGGGCGATCTCGCTGACAGTCAGGTCGGTTTCTGCCACCAGCTTCCGCGCTAAATTCAGGCGCAAGCGGCGATAGACCTGGGCCGGACCCGCACCCAGTTCGGATTGCATCCTTGTGGACAATGCCTTGTGCGAGCGTCCGACCTGTCGGGCGATATCCGTAATGGGCAGCGGAGTTTCAAGATTCTCCTGCATCAGCGCCAGAGCCTTGTTTACATAGCCGGTAGTCGCCCCAGCCCCTCCGGAATGCGACCGAGCGGAATCACGGGTCATGAACAACTGCGCGACTTCCAGTGCCAGTGCCTGCCCGTGGTCATGACCGATCAGATGCAACACAAGATCGAAAGCTGCCATGGCGCCGGAACAGGTAATGCGATTCCGGTCTAAGACATACCGCTCGCGCCGGGCGTCGATTTCGGGGAACCGCTCGGTAAAGCCGGTCAGCTCTTCCCAATGGATGGTGGCGCGATACCCGTCCAGCAGTCCGGCCAGCGCCAGCAGCCAGCTTCCGGTGTCCAGCCCAGCCAGAACGTCATAGCGATTTGCGGCGGATCGCAATCCGGTCAGCGTCGGCCAGCCGCCATGCGCGCGAAACCCATATGATGGCATCACCATCAATGTACCGCCGCGGGCAGATTGCAGTCTTGCGTGCGGCGTAACCTGCAACCCCGAGGATGATGTGACCGGCCCTTCTGTCAGCGACAGGAATTCCCAGTCATACAGTTTTCGTCCAGCCAGCGAATTGGCCGCACGCAGGGGTTCGACCGTGTTGGCAAGGCAATGGTTTGAAAACCCATCAAAAAGCAGAACTCCGAATTGCTGCATCGCGGCAGGCGATTTTGTCCATCTTCGCATGGTTAACGTCTATTTCTGCACGATGAACTTTGCAACCCGGGCCACGATATCGCAAGCCCCAGATGTGGAGACCGCAGATGCAATATGGCCTGACCGACGAGCAAGAGATGATCGCCGCGACTGTTCGCAGTTTCGTCGAGAAAGAGATCTATCCACATGAAGAGCTGGTTGAACGTACCGGCGAGGTTCCGCAGGAAATAGCGGATGAGATCAAGCGCAAGACAATTGAATTGGGTTTCTATGCCTGCAATTTTCCCGAAAGCGTCGGATGTGCCGGGCTGAACCATCGGGAATTTGCACTGGTCGAGCGCGAACTGGGCCGGGGATCGATGGCCTTGAACCACTTTTTTGGCCGTCCGCAAAACATCCTGATGGCCTGCGAAGGCGAGCAGGTCGAACGCTATCTGATGCCCGCTGTGCGGGGCGAAAGGATGGATGCACTGGCGATGACCGAACCAGGTGCAGGTTCGGATGTGCGTGGTATGAAATGTGCCGCAGTTCGAGACGGCGGAGATTGGGTCGTCAACGGGACCAAACATTTCATCTCGGGCGCGGAGCATGCCGATTTCATCATCGTTTTCATCGCGACGGGTGAAGATCAGACGCCAAAAGGTCCAAAGAAACGGATCACAGCCTTTCTTGTGGATCGCGGCACGCCGGGATTCACCATCCGGGACGGGTATAAATCGGTCAGCCACCGGGGCTATAAGAACATGGTCCTGGATTTTGACGATTGTCGCCTGCCCGACAGTCAGGTGTTGGGCGAGGTCGATGGCGGGTTCGAGGTGATGAATACCTGGCTTTATGCCACCCGCATCACCGTGGCGACCATGTCGGTCGGACGCGCACGTCGCGCCTTTGACTATGCGCTGGACTATGCAGCCACGCGTGAACAATTCGGTCAGAAAATCGGCAAGTTCCAGGGCGTGTCATTCCAGATCGCCGATATGATCACCGAAATCGATGCCGCTGACCTGTTGACGCTGGCAGCGGCCGACCGGCTGGACAAGGGGCTGCCTGCAAACCGCGAGATTGCCTCGGCCAAGCTCTATGCGTCCGAAATGCTGTCGCGCGTGACCGATGCCGCGATTCAGGTGCATGGCGGCATGGGGCTGATGGACGATTACCCGCTGGAACGGTTCTGGCGCGATGCGCGTGTCGAACGCATCTGGGACGGTACCAGCGAGATTCAGCGTCACATCATCAGTCGTGAGCTGTTGCGGGCACTTGGCGCATGACAACGGCGCTGGCACGGGCGTTGAACCCCAGCTCCATTGCCGTGATCGGTGGTGGGGCTTGGTGCGCGTCAGTCATTCAACAGGCGCGCAAGTTCGGGTTTCAGGGCGATATCTGGCCGGTCCATCCCAAAGCCGCCGAGGTCGCCGGAGAGCGGGTGTTTGCACGGCTCGAAGATCTGCCCTCGGCCCCGGATGTGGCCTTTGTGGGCATCAATCGTCATGCAACAATCGAGGCGGTTCAGGCGTTGGCAGCGATCGGGGCAGGGGGCGCGGTTTGTTTCGCGTCGGGGTTCACCGAGGCGCGAGCCGAGGATGATCTGGGCGCCGATCTGCAGGACCAGTTGATTGCGGCCGCCGGCGAAATGCCTGTTCTGGGTCCCAACTGCTATGGTTTCGTCAACGGGCTGGATCAAGTCGCAGTCTGGCCGGATCAGCATGGGATGCAACCGGTGGAACGAGGCGTAGCGATCCTGACGCAAAGTTCGAATATTGCAATCAACATGACCATGCAACGTCGGGCCCTGCCGCTGGCGTTCATGCTGACCTGCGGGAATCAGGCGCAGACACATCAGGCTGACGTTGCCTCAACACTTCTGGACGACGACCGGATCACTGCTATCGGTGTTCATATCGAAGGGTTTGGCGATCTGCGAAAATGGGAGGCTTTGGCCGACAAGGCACGCAGACGGGGCGTATCGGTCGTTGCTTTGAAAATGGGCCGCTCGTCCCATGCGCAGGCGGCAACGATATCCCATACGGCGTCTTTGGCAGGTGGTGATGCGGGCGCGCAGGCTTTTTTGGACCGGTTGGGAATCGCACGGTTGGACGACATTCCCAGCTTTTTGGAATGTCTCAAGCTGTTGCATGTTACGGGGCGATTGCGCGGCAGCGGGTTGGGTACCATCAGCTGCTCGGGCGGTGAGGCCAGCCTAGCCGCAGATATGTCCGAGGGACGCGATCTGCATTTCCCGCCATTGACCAAGGTACAGCAAGCTGACCTGCGCGCAGCTTTGGGGCCCATGGTGGCGTTGGCGAACCCGCTGGACTACCACACCTATATATGGCGCGATACCGAAGCGATGACCCGCGCGTGGTCGGCGATGACCGGGCCGGAACAGGCCATTACCATTGCGATTGTGGACTATCCTCACACCGACGCATCGGATTGGGAATGTGCCACCCAAGCGGCGTTGAACTGCGCCGCCCAAACCGGGCGACCTTTTGCCGTTGCCGCGACGCTACCAGAACTTTTGCCAGAGGAAGTGGCGCAGCGCCTGCTGGTCGGCGGTGTGGTGCCTTTTGCCGGTCTGCATGAAGCCTTGGCTGCGGTTGAGGCCGCCGCGCGCCCGGTTGCGGCACCGGCTGATCCGGTACTGTTGCCCTCGCAGGCTGAGGCAAACCATGTCTTGACCGAAGCAGAGGCCAAACGGGCGCTGGCAGATCATGGTCTGCGGATTCCTCGATCCGTAGTGACGCGTCCGGACAAGGCTGCGCATGCTGCATCGAATCTGACCGCTCCATTCGCGGTCAAGGGCGTCGGGCTTGCGCATAAATCCGAACACGGTGCGGTGCGCCTTGGCGTCGGCTTGGACGATCTGAGCGCGGTTGCGACCGAGCTTGGAACCGACGAAGTTCTGATCGAAGAGATGGCCCAAGGCAGTGTTGCCGAGTTATTGATCGGGGTCACCCGTGATCCGGCCCATGGCTATGTTCTGACGCTAGGGGCTGGAGGCGTGCTGACCGAAATTCTGCGCGACAGTGTTTCAGTGCTGATCCCGTCATCCCGGGACGTGGTCCGTCAGGCGCTGGGCAAGCTGAACTGTGCGCCGTTGCTGGAGGGGTATCGCGGTAAACCGGCGGCGGATACCGAGGCGATCCTGAATGCAGCCGAGGCTGTGCAAGCCTATGTTATTGCCAATGCAGCCCATGTCAGCGAAGTTGAAATCAATCCACTCATCTGCAATCCCGATGGCGCTGTGGCCGTGGATGCTCTGATCCGAAAGGCACGTATATGAACCCGGTTAAAACCAAGCGCGATGGCGCGATTCTGCAGGTCACTCTGGACCGACCCAAGGCAAATGCCATTGATCTGGCCACCAGCCGGATCATGGGTGAAGTGTTCCGCGAATTCCGCGATGATCCTGAGTTGCGCGTGGCCATCCTGACCGGTGGTGGCGAAAAGTTCTTTTGCCCGGGGTGGGACCTGAAGGCCGCCGCGGACGGAGACGCCGTGGACGGAGATTATGGAGTCGGCGGTTTTGGCGGGCTGCAGGAATTACGGGATATGAACAAGCCTGTCATCGCCGCGGTGAACGGGATTGCCTGTGGTGGCGGGCTGGAACTGGCGCTGAGTGCGGATATGATCATCGCTGCAGAGCATGCCAGCTTTGCCCTGCCCGAAATCCGGTCGGGCACCGTGGCCGATGCGGCCAGTGTAAAGCTGCCAAAACGCATCCCCTACCATATCGCGATGGAACTGCTGCTGACTGGCCGCTGGTTCGATCCGGTTGAGGCAAAAGGGTGGGGCCTGATCAACGAGATCGTCCCAGGTGATCAGCTTTTAGACCGGGCATGGGAACTGGCCCGTTTACTGGCCAGCGGCCCCCCGCTGGTTTACGCGGCGATCAAAGAGATCGTGCGCGACGCCGAAGATTCCAAGTTTCAGGATGCCATGAACCGGATCACCGGGCGGCAGTTGCCGACGGTGGACATTCTATATGGTTCTGAAGACAACCTCGAAGGCGCGCGCGCCTTTGCCGAGAAACGCGACCCGGTCTGGAAAGGGCGCTGAGCGGGTTCAGATCTTCTCGAACATTGCGATAAGGGCGGTATCGTCCCGGTTGGGCCCGGCAGCCAGGTCGCCGTAGATTCGAACTTCGGGCAGGGACAGGTTTTGTATCTGCCCATGGGCAAGCTGGTGCAGTGCGTCAGCAAATCCCAGAGATTCGTAGTGTTTCGCGTTAATCGACAGAGCGAATTGCGCGCCTGTCCGGGCCACGTTCAACAGCGCGGGCAGGGCCTCGGGGCCGAGATGGCCATGGGTAAATGTGCCCGAGGACACAATGCCCGAATAGCTGTCGCGCGGCACCGGGATGCCCTGGTTCAGGTCAGCCTCAATCGCGTCGCGGTAGATGTCTTTGCGCAGGGCCTGATCCAGCATCTCGGCGCTGATATCGGTGGCGTCGATTGGGCCAACGCCCAACCCGGCCAGTACCGCACCGCAAAGCCCGGTGCCTGCACCGACATCCAAAACCGGACCCTGTCCCCCGGCGCTGACAAAGGCGCGGGCGGTGTGGATATGCAACTGATAGTCCTCGCGCGCCGCAAAACCGTCATCATAGTCGCCAGCCCATTCGGCATAAAGCCGTTTGTGGTCCTCGGGGCTGTCTAGCGCATAAGCTGCATGCAGGTCGGGCGATTTTGTACGCATGACTCATGAAAGGCGTATGTGGGGATTCGAATCAAGTATCCAGTGGCGGGTGCTTGCATCTTGGACCATTGGCGATCATCAAGAAGGATATGGTTAAGACACTCTTTTCATTCGGTCACGGATATTCGGCGCAGGCCCTGTCGCGGCATCTTGAACCGGCGGGTTGGCGCGTATTCGGAACTACGCGCGATCCGGCGCAATCGGGTGCGGTCCGCGCATCCGGTGCCGAACCGGTGATCTGGCCCGGTCAGAAGGTTGATTTGGACGGGGTAACACATCTGTTGATTTCGACCGCGCCGAATGCGGGCGGAGATCCGGTGCTGGCGGCGCTTGGCGACAAAATCGCTGACCGCGCAGGTCAGTTCGATTGGGTCGGATACCTTTCCACAACCGCAGTCTATGGGGACCACAAAGGCGGTTGGGTGGACGAGGCGACCCTTCCTTCACCAATGGCCGAGCGCGGCAGGTGGCGCGTCCGGGCCGAGACACAATGGCAAGACATTACGGGCCTGCCCGTCCACATCTTTCGCCTTGCCGGGATATATGGCCCCGGGCGCGGCCCATTTTCCAAACTTAAACGGGTGGGAATGCGCCGCATAATCAAACCGGGGCAGGTGTTCTCGCGCATCCATGTGGCGGACATCGCGCAGGTGCTTGCGGCGTCGATGGCATCGCCGAACCCAGGTGCGATTTACAATGTCTGTGACGATGAGCCGGTGCCGCCACAGGATGTCATCGCCTATGCGGCTGAACTGCAAGGCCTGCCTCTGCCCGCTGCGGTTCCGTTCGACCAGGCCGATATGTCCCCGATGGCCCGAAGTTTCTATAATGAAAACAAGCGGGTCAGGAATGACCGGATCAAGGATGAACTGGGTATCCGGCTTTTGTATCCGGATTACCGCGCTGGACTGCAGGCCCTGATGAAGGACGGCTGAGCCCTTATCGGGCGGCGGCTTTGATCAGGTCCGCGGCTTTCTCGGCGATCATGATGGTTGGGGCGTTGGTGTTTCCCGAAACCAGAGTAGGCATGACCGATGCATCGACCACGCGCAGCCCCTCGATCCCGCGCACACGCAGTTCGGGGTCAACCACGGCCATCGCATCCACACCCATTTTGCAGGTTCCGACCGGGTGATAGATCGTATCTGCGCGAGCGCGAATATGGTGCTCCCAATCCGCATCGGTTTGAGCGTCATCTATGCCGTACATCGCTTTGTGCCGGAATCTACTGAAGGCCGGCGCGTGCAGAATGTCTTTGGTTATACGCGCGCCCTTGATCAGCGTGTCCAGATCGCGGTCATCGGACAGGTAAGCCGGATCAATGGCCGGAGCGGCAAAGGGATCGGCGCTGTGCAGCCCGACCGTGCCACGGCTTTCGGGGCGCAATTTGCACACATGGCAGCCGAACCCATAGCCATAATGCAGCTTCCTTGCATGATCATCGGCCAAGGAAATGACAAAGTGCAGCTGGATGTCGGGGCGATCCAAAGCCGGGGAGGTTTTCAGAAACGCGGCGCCCTCGGCAAATGGCGTGGCCGCCATCGACTTACCGGTCTTACGCCAGCGCCAAATATGCCCTGCCAAATTCAATGCGGCAGCGACACCGATGCCGAATGTGTTGGTGTCCCGGGTTTTATAGAGCAGCGTGAAATCCAGATGGTCCTGCAGGTTCTTGCCAACGCCCGGCAGGTCGTGCCGCACCTCGATCCCATGTTTGACCAGATCATCAGCGGCACCAATCCCGGATAGCTGCAACAACTGCGGAGTTTGAAGTGCACCGGCGCAAACCAGAACCTCGCGCCTGGCGGAGACAGTGATATCCGCACCTTTGGCCTTTTTCCTGTACACCACGCCGGTGGCCCGCTTTCCTTCAAAGGTCAGCTCTTTGGCATGGGCGTCGGTAATGACCGTCAGGTTCGGGCGGTCCATGACCGGAAAGACATAGGCCGCCGCTGCCGAGCATCGCTCGCCATTCTTCGACGGGTCGTGAAACTGTGTGACCTGATACAGACCAACGCCCTCGTTATCGCCCCGGTTGAAGTCCTGGCTTCGGCGGTGCTGCATCTGTTCGGCAGCTTCAATAAAGGCACGCGTGATCGGGCGCGGCTCTTTCTGGTTTGACACGTGCAGAGGGCCGCTGTCGCCGTGATGGTCGTCGGCGCCATCTTCGTTATGTTCGGACATCTTGAAATAGGGAAGGACGCTGTCCCAGTCCCAACCGGCACAGCCCAGTTCAACCCAGCCATCATAGTCCTGACGCTGACCCCGGACGTACAACATTGCGTTAATCGCGCTGGACCCGCCCACCGTTTTGCCGCGCGGCTGATATCCTTTGCGGCCGTTCAGCCCCGGTTGGGCCGCGGTTTCAAATGCCCAGTTGTTGATTTTCGGCCGCCCCGGCAGCGAGGCCACTGTTGCCGCGGGCAATCTGGTAAGCATGCCGTTGCCGCCGTTTCCGGCTTCAAGAAGGCAGACACGTATTCCAGGATCTTCGCTCAGGCGACCGGCAAGAACCGAACCGGCGGATCCTGCGCCGACAATTACATAATCAAATTGCATTCAGACTCCAAAAATTTTCGGAACCGGCAGTCAAATACGCCGGTCAATCTGTATTAGGCGCGGATCCGAACAAAAGAACCCGCGCTCATGTCGTTCATAAAGACAGTGGTCGCATACGGATGAAAAACAAGGGCTGTGGTCTAAATGTGACCCAAGGTTATTCAGGGATTTGAAAATTGCTCCGATTGCACGGGATCCGGGGATGTTCTCTTCATAATTATTTCCTATGGTTTTCATCATTAAACAAAACTTTTATGCATGAATGCAATTTGCTATTTCTGACTAGGTCAGGACTTCAGGAATACCGATACCCTTGCCAGATGCTCAGCGTATTTGGATGGGGAAGACGTGTCTTGAATCTGTGTTCTTGATTACCACGAATTTCACTGCGCAAGATCGCCGGATATTAGCTAGGATTGGAGACCGATATGGACGGAAGTGATAACCCCAAAGCAGGCGGATGCCCTGTGATGCACGGCGCTGGAACCCGTTCCAACCGGGATTGGTGGCCGAACCAGCTAAACCTGTCGATCCTGCACCAGCACGGAGCGGCTTCGAACCCTCTGGGTTCGGATTTCGACTATGCCGAAGAGTTCAAAAAGCTGGATATGAAGGCGCTGAAAGAAGACCTATATGCGCTGATGACCGATTCACAGGAGTGGTGGCCGGCGGATTATGGCCATTACGGCGGTCTGTTCATTCGGATGGCCTGGCATAGTGCAGGCACCTACCGGACGGCAGATGGCCGTGGCGGGGCCTCGACCGGGAACCAGCGTTTTGCGCCGCTCAACAGTTGGCCGGACAACGGTAACCTCGACAAGGCGCGTCGTCTGCTGTGGCCGATCAAGCAAAAATACGGAAACCAGATTTCCTGGGCTGATCTGATGATCCTGGCAGGTAACTGCGCCATCGAATCCATGGGTGGCAAAACCTTTGGTTTTGCCGGCGGCCGTGCCGATATCTGGGCCCCCGAAGAAGACATCTATTGGGGAACCGAGACAGAATGGCTGGCCCCGACCGACAATCCGCAGAGCCGGTATTCCGGTGAGCGCGATCTGGAAAACCCTCTGGCCGCAGTGCAGATGGGCCTGATCTATGTAAACCCTGAAGGTCCGGACGGAGAGCCCAACGTTCTGGCTTCGGGTCGTGACATCCGCGACACTTTTGGCCGGATGGCAATGAATGACGAGGAAACCGTTGCTCTGGTTGCTGGTGGTCACACTTTCGGCAAGGCGCATGGCGCGGGCGATCCCGATCTGGTCGGCCCCGAACCCGAAGCCGCCCCGATCGAAGAGATGGGCTTTGGTTGGATCAACAAGTTTGGGTCCGGCAAGGGTGACGATACCACGACATCAGGGATCGAAGGCGCCTGGACCGCAAATCCGATTCAATGGGATAACGGCTATTTCGACCTGCTGTTCGGATATGACTGGAACCTGACCAAAAGCCCCTCGGGCGCGTGGATTTGGGAACCGGTGAATGTCAAAGAAGAAGACATGGCCCCGGCGGCGCATGACGCGTCGAAGAAGGTCAAAACCATGATGACCACCGCCGACATGGCGATGCGCATGGACCCGATCTATGGTCCGATCTCAAAGCGTTTTCACGAGAACCCGGAAGAATTCGCTGACGCTTTCGCCCGCGCATGGTTCAAACTGACCCACCGCGACATGGGCCCGCGTTCGAATTACATCGGCGAGGAATTTCCGGCCGAGGAACTGCTGTGGCAAGACAATGTCCCCGCCGTGGATCACGAGCTGATCGGTGACGCGGATGTGGCCGAGCTGAAGGCTAAGATCGCGGCCACTGGCCTCTCGGTGTCCGAGCTGGTTTCGACCGCATGGGCTTCGGCCTCGACCTTCCGCGGCTCGGACAAGCGCGGCGGTGCCAATGGCGCACGTATCCGTCTTGCTCCGCAGAAAGACTGGGACGCGAACGAACCGATGAAGCTGGCCAAGGCACTGACCGCGCTTGAGGGCGTTCAGGCGGTGTTCAACGGCGCACAATCCGGGGGCAAGAAAGTGTCTCTGGCCGACGTGATCGTTCTGGCCGGTAATGTGGGTGTCGAACAGGCCGCCAAGGCCGGCGGTCAGGAGGTTGAGGTTCCGTTCACCCCGGGCCGTACCGATGCGACGCAAGATCAAACCGATGTGGACAGCTTTGCCGTGCTCGAGCCCGAGGCCGACGGCTTCCGCAACTATCAGAAGACGGATTATTCGGTTTCGCCCGAAGAGCTTCTGGTCGACAAAGCCCAGCTGCTGACGCTGTCGGCGCCTGAAATGACCGCGCTGGTTGGCGGTCTGCGCGTGATCGGCGCCAATTTTGGTGACACCAAGCATGGTGTGTTGACCGACCGCGTCGGCACGCTCAGCACCGACTTCTTCACCAACCTGCTGGACATGGGCACCGAATGGAAACCCGCGGGCAAAGGCGTCTATGAAGGTCGGGACCGCGCCAGCGGTGAGGTCAAGTGGACCGGTACCCGCGTCGATCTGGTCTTCGGCTCCAACTCGCAGCTGCGGGCTCTGGTCGAGGTCTACGGTCAGGCAGGCGCAGAAGGCAAATTTGTCTGCGACTTCGTCTCGGCCTGGAACAAGGTCATGAATGCAGACAGGTTCGATCTGAAGTAAGCCTGTGACCTTCGCAGAATTTGCGCCGTCCGAGGAGACTCGGGCGGCGTTTCCTTGCCCCGGTTCCGGGCGCATACCCAGCAATGGGTACGATTCCGCCCAGGGGCTGTTCTTTCCGCTGTTCCATGCGGTCCGTTACCGACTCGGAAGAGAGAATTATTAAGCTAACATTTTGTTTTTATTAACATAGAGAAGTTTCTGTTAAGAAATGCAAAGTTTTTTCAGATTGGGGGTTGCAGGTCCCAGACCTAATCCGTAAATACCCCTTCACCGGCGCTGCTGAGGCGCTTGTGACACACTGGAGAGACGGTGGGACGGGCTGGAGAGACGGCCGGACGC
>NZ_JBXWMT010000017.1:0-67597 GCF_059609985.1 Ruegeria sp. YTSA219 | reverse complement strand
CAGGTGCCCGAAGGTCTTCCTCTCAGCAATCGCCATCGCAGCTCTCGTCATCTATTGGCTATGAGTCCTGACCCTAGCGGACAAAACGGCCATTCGGTCAAACCATAGCGGGCAAATTGGGTCGAATTGAATCAAGGGCAATTATTTCATCGATTAATTAGATTTCCCAAAATCGATCCTTCCCGAACCATTGCTACTTAAGTCGAAAATTGCATTCAATCTACACCTGCACGCGGCAACAAAGCGTCGCCGCCAATCGAAATTTACTCGGCTGGTGACCAATTTGGGCCGGGATCATAGGTCGATATCTCAGCTGTTATTTCAAGCGTATCCGGCCCAAAGTCCGCTTCGAACACGGTGCCGTTTTCACCCACGAGAAAAGAATGGATACCCGTTTCTCCGTAGTCCGCAGGCACCGCAAGCAAGGCGTGACCCGCCACGAACCGATCGCCGACAAAATAGGAATAGGCACCACCCGGAGCATTTGGTCCCTGCCCCTGCAAAATTGCGAAGTAGTAACCGAGGAAAGGTTCGGGTTCGAAATCATCCGCACCGTCGCTCCACCCCGAGGCGGTGGCGCGGGCAAGGGCTTCACCGACAAAACTGTCTTCTTCTGGCCAGAAGAGGCCGTTTCGTGCGCCGGGATCCGATATGATCGTTTGGGCAAATTCCATGACGCCATCGCCATTGTGGTCCACAAGACGAAACGCCGCCTGAAGATCAACATAGGCCTCAAGCGTTTCGATTACTTCCAATTCATTCAGTCCGATTTCACGGGCGGAAAGCTCCTCTACCCCGGCTTCTAAATCAAACTTCCAACCATTCTCAGCTTTCAGAATTGGGATCGGAAAGGGCCAACTATCTTCGCCAAGCAGAAGAAAAACCCCATCATCCTCGGGCTGAAAGCGGTATCCTTCAGCATACATGCCAAGCACTTCCTGCCTTCTTTGCTGATCTTCCACCGGATCACCCGTTCCGATTAGATCTTCTGCCTCTGGTCCGAAAATCTCGAGCAGCTTGTTCTGATCATCGGCCCTTAACGCTTCGACAAAAGCGTCCAGCGCGGTTTGCGGAGTTTCGAACAGGGCACCGTCGGAAAACGCCGGTCCTGTAGCCACTGCGATCACTAAAATAGAAAAAACCGATTTACGCATGTTACCGCCTCCCCTTGCCTTTGGCAGCATGTCCCCGTTTGGACGCCTTGTGAGCTTTGCCGCCTGAAGATTTTTTCTTCATAGCCTTACCTTTGGACGCAGCGGGTTTTTGCTGAGCCGTGGCCTTTTTTACCTGAGGTTTCTTAGCTGCTTGCGGTTTCTTTTTGACAGGCTTCTTCGCCGCATCTGGCCGTTTAGTCCGATCGATGGCCTGCTGCTTGGCAGCAGCCTTGTCCCGATCAACGTTACCGCGATTCACCTGCGGCAAGGACTTGCCCCCACTACCTCGATTGGCCAGAGCACCGCTCGCGATAGCCCCCGCCCCTGCACCAGCTGCAACTGCTGCCGCGCCTCCCCTGCTAATGTCTGCAGCACCGGATTCACGGCTCAGTTTTGCGCGGAGTTCGTCCGTGCGACCCTCGGGGCGGTTGACAGGCAGGTCGCCGCGACCACCTTCCGGCCTTTTGTGATCAGCGATCTTGTCCCGGGCTTCCTTTTTTCGGTCAGGATCGGGTTTCCATCCGATATCAGTTCGGTCACCAAGATCTATATCGTTACCGATATTGACGTTGCCGTCGACGTCTATGTCGATGTCCGGGTTTCTGTATATCGGGCCACCGTCCCATCCGCCGCAATTCCGGCACCCCCAATAGTCATACCAATCGTCGTCATCGTCGAAAATCTCGTCGATCAGCGCCACGGTGCCAAATGTCAGCAAGGCCGCGCCCACTACGTCCCCGGTCGACGGGCCGGTATAGACAGTCTCGGGATTATATTGCGGGACGTACACTGTTTCGGGTTGTGTCGGAGTAATTACAACCGTTTCTTCATCAGATACCTCGACAGTTTGCTCGGGCCCGGAAACAAGAGCTCCGCTGTCAATTGCCTGATCCCGCATTACCTGCACCGCATCCAGTACATCGTCGGACTGGGCCAGCATGGCGGTGCCGACTGTCTCGGTCCAATCGATGTGGGTGGCCATTTGACCGACGACTTCGGGGAACGCCGTGGCCAATACACTTACAGACGGATCCCAGCCCATAGCTTCGATTTCCGGCTCGAGCTCTACGGGGTCGCGGTCGGCGTTATCCAACAAATACCGTTCTGCCTTAACAATCTCCAGTGGCTGAGTGGCCGCAACAAATATCTGTATGAGTAGAGTGTCGGGAAAAAGAGCCACCGGGGCGACCAAAGTTTGCAACTCAGCATCAGATAGAAGGTCGGATGAAGTCTCAGACGTAACTTCCGTTGCAACAGTATCGGACGCCTCTTGTGCAAACAGGGCGTTAGATGCGCTTAAACTGAGAGCAAATATTGTATATCTAAACATATTGCGATCCTTCAATTTATCGAAGGATCGCCTAAGACCGTGATTCTGGCAACTGGCCTGCCAAATGGAGGATCATTTAGTAAAACATGGTCATTGGTCAAGCTGGCTTGAGCGGTCAATTTGCTTACAAGGCCAGCTTCTATGGCGCAGGGCGATTAACTCCCAACAAAACTGTTTTGCGCGACAAGCCTCAGGGATTAATGGGGGCGAAAACATACAGAGCTTTTAGTGCTTCGCTCGGCTCCACCCCCGGCAAAGCGAGACGAAATATCTCTTCCATTGTGCCCTGAGCATACATTTCTGACAGAATACTATCGACAACGAGTCGAAAGTTATCATCACCCCTCGCAATAGCCAATCCTTGCTTTTCTATCGTCAGTATTTCCTGGGATAGTTTGAATTTGCCCTTTAGCCCCGCAGCAATGTAGTTGACCAGCAAAATCGACTGATCTGCAAAATAGGCGTCAATTTCACCGTCTCGAAGTGCTTTGATACCGTCTGGGTGTGAAGCGAACCGCAACATTTCTGCGTCGATACCTGCAGCTTCAAATGAATTCAGAACGGACGCTTCTGTAGTTGTGCTGCTTCTCATTCCAACCTTCTTTCCCGCGAGTGCACCCAAGGTGCCTTCAGCCTCGATTGGTAACAATATGGACGTGCCATCGACATAAGTTGGAATTGAGAAATCAACAATTTCGCGTCGGGAAAGTGTAATCGACGCTGCCCCGCAGAGCATATCCACCTCTCCGGAAGCTACTTTGTCGAAACGATCCTTAGAGTCGACCGGAATGAACTGAACATTCAAATCCTTCAATTCCAGTTTCTGCGCAATTACCTTCGCTACATGATCGCAAATCAACGGTGACAGACCAAACGGGCGACCTTGGTCGTTAATGTAAGACAATGGAGCAGCATCTGTTCGAAAACCAAATCGGATTTCGTTGTTTTTTGTTATCCTGTCGATTGTTTGGGCAACCGCGCCGGTTGTGAATAGAACCGTCACAATAAGTATAGAAAGCAAGCGCACGGTTTTTCCCTCTTTAGTGGCGTAACACCCTTGTGGAGGTGAAAAGCACCCTGTGTCGAGAGTAAAACACATTGTGTCGCCTAGGAGTCGGTTTGTTGATGAGAGGTGCTAGCATGGCGACGAATCGAAAGTATACCCTCGCAATATTGGCAGATGCCCGAATGCATCTGCTCCTTCTCAGGGCTTAACGCGAGAGAAAAGTCTTGTGGGCAGAGCTTATGCTCGAAGTTTCAAAGGACCCGCGTCAACTGCAAGTCGTTGCGACAACACAACACCGCACCAGTATATTTTCGTGGTGCAAACTGTTGACCTTCGCCGTGACGCTGTACGGTAGGGTTGATATTCAACGGTGAGGTTGAGCGAAGGGTAATGGGAATAGAACTACAACGGAGTTTGGCGGAACTTGGGGCGCGTAAAACCGTACCTTTTGCCTTTGTGTGTTTGCTGTTCTTCGCATCCTGTGCAACCACGAACCCAGAACTTTTGAAGTCCGAGTTGAACGCTCGACCCAGTGCACAGAATGCGTCGCCAAGCGACTACGCCGGGGAAGTACAATTTAGCATCTCAAACAAGATTCCCGCTCGTGGGAAAAACCTACCTTACACATTTAACGCGGGCATCAGCAGTGTTACGTCAACGCGCCTAGGTTTCCGGGGGCTCTTAGATCTGCGAGAAATCCAAGTCCAAGCGCCCGCGCTTCTGTCGGGTAGTCTGGAACAAAGTTGCTCTTTGAATGTTGACTTTGAACTCGACGACGCCCGCGCCAGCGGTGATCTCATTGAACTCGTTGGCTCAGTGGACGTCGAGCTTTATCGTTGTCGAAACGAAGAATCCGAGGGAACCAACGGGCGTGGAGTACGCTTTATCTCGACGACTGTTGGGATCGCCGCAGCGGCACGCGCCAATGTTCAAGATCAATGCGTTCACTTTGATCTTGCCGACGTCGTGCTTCAACCTACCGGGTTTGTCGGCGGGTTGGTTAACCTAATTGGCCTCACAGAGCGCGTCGAGGAGGTCGTTCTCACCAAGGCAAAGGAGTTCACCGAAGAGAATGTGATTTGTCCGGAGATGCCTTCGGAGCTTTCTTCGTTGAATCCGGTTTTCGACGCCGGCGGTACACGAGAAATTGGTGACGGTGGCATCGGTGTTGCGTTGAGCGGCTCAATCGACACCAGTGCGATGACGATGATGGAACTCCTGGCGGTTATGCAATCTCGCGGTATTGTTGGGGGGGCAGGATGATGGATCGGATCTTTCTTCTGATACTAGCTACTGCCGGGCTTTTCGGATCCGCGCTGCTGGCTGAAGAGGTTACCTTCGAAGCAAACGGGGACGTCAAGCTAGGAGATCGTGAGTTTCCCGTTGATCTGGCATTGAGACTAAAAGATGTGAACGCGACAAGGATCTCAATCGAAAGTGTCGTAGACCTTCGCCGGGCAAAAGAAATACTTGTAGAGGAACTCAAACGAGCCGCGTTTGTAGATGTCTGCAACGCACTGATCGGTGTGACCGAAGCAACGGCCCGTGCCGACGATACAGTGATTTCGCTAAGTGGGAGGATCGAAGCAGAGCTTTTCCGATGCGAAAGCCGCAGCGACGGTGGATCTATACGCGGCGAGAACACTTTCGCTGGTGGCTTGACGGTGGGTGCTTCCGCTTCGGCCGAATTCAAAGATGACTGCCTTTTTTTCCGTTTGGATGACCTGAGACTTGCTCCGGATCAACTCACCGAGTCGTCCGATGCAAAGGGCAATGTCGAAAAGGTTCGGCAGGTATTCATCGAGACCGCGAACGCAATACTTCAAAGAAACCCGGTATGCCCAGAACTACCTCCCGAACTTGTCTCTCTCTCACCAACTTACGACGCCGGTGGCACACGGGAGTTAGGGGAAGGTGGCGTCGGACTGTTCTTCCGAGGTTCAATCGAAACGAGTACTGAGGCAATTATTGACATCCTTCAGGTACTCCAGTCGAAGAAGGTGCTTCCACCTCCGCCCCGCTGAACCTAGCCAACGGCTTAGTGCGGTAGATAGAATCTAATTATTTCGAAGAACAAGAACGAGTCGTAGAAATATGCATTTAACGTAGCATCATTCGTGCAATAGATGAGGTCGAAAATGACCCGTTTTGCATCTGTTCTTACCATTTTGCTTGCTTTTTGCACCCATGCCGAGGACATCCCGAGCACTCAACGCGGCGACAGGCAGTATTCACTTTATCCACGGCAGAGCTTTCCCAATCAGGTCTTTTTTGGCGACACTCATTTGCATACGTCCTACTCTGCAGATGCCGGAATGATCGGCAATGTGCTAGGCCCTGATGAAGCGTACCGCTTTGCCAAGGACGAGGTGGTGATATCCAGCACCGGTGTCGAAGCTAGGCTGCGTTGACCATTGTACTTTTTGGTGGTTGCCGATCACGCTGAGAACTTGGGTCTCGCGCCGCTGTTGGCAGCGAAAGACGCCACGCTTCTCATTACTGAGTTTGGGCAACAACTTAACGCCGCCGTTGAACCCACTGCGGATCCGGTCCGCTTCGAAGAAGTCGTGGACGGCATCGGTGGGGACGAGAAGGTTGCCCAATATGCATGGCAAACTTCGGCGTCGGGAATGGCGGCGGTTTGGGTAAGAGAAAACACACGCGAGGCCATTTGGCACGCTCTTGCTCGGAAAGAAGTCTACGCAACCACAGGTCCGCGCATGCGCGTTCGCGTTTTTGCCGGATACGATTTTGAAGAAACGGACCTGCCGCGTGCAGATTTTGCCGCGTATGGATATGAAAGAGGCGTCCCGATGGAGCCAATCTAGACCGCATTCAAATCGTCAAAGGGTGGTTAAATAGCGACGGGACAACTTCGGAACATGTTTACGATTTATCTTGCGGCGGGCGCGAACTAGTGAACGCGAAGTGTGACGGGCCCGTTGGCGACACCGTTGACGTTGAGAGTGCAACTTGGACAAACGATATTGGTCAGGCAATTCTATCCGAGTATTGGAAAGACCCCGATTACGATCCGGAACAAAGCTCTTTCTACTATGCCAGAGTGTTGGCAATACTAACGCCACGTTGGACAACATACGATGCCAAAGTGCTCGGAACGGAGATCCCTGACGAAGCCCCACGGTCGATACAAGAGAGGCATACACATCGTCAATCTGGCAGGAACGATTATTATAAGGCTGAAACCAGAATTTACTTAGTCCGCTTTGGGCTCAAACTACCCCTTCAACGCTTCTGCATGAACAATTGGCTTTCGGTCACGTTTACCCAAACCCCTTCAGGCGATATCCGTGTGCCATAGACCAGTTTCTCGACACCCCTAGCTTGCGCCGCCTCGAACGCCGCTGCATAGGTCGGGTCGATATCTGCGGCCAATGCAATTCGCTCACAATCAGTGCGCTGGACCAGATACAGCAGGATTGCGCGATGCCCCTGGTCCACCATAGCTGTCAGTTCCCCTAGATGTTTGGTTCCGCGCGCTGTGACGCTGTCGGGGAATTCGGCCAGACCAAGTTCGCGAGACAGGGTCACGCATTTGACCTCGACATAAGCGTCCTGAAGGCTTGGCTGGGTCAGCAGGAAATCAACGCGGCTGTTCTCGCCGTATTTCACCTCGGGGCGCACAGTTTCATACATTGCCAGTTCGGGGATCTCCCGCGCGATCAATGCCGCGCGCAACGCCCGGTTCGGGACGGATGTATCTACGCCGGTGAAATGCCCGTTTTCGTGATCGACCAGCCGCCAGCCATATTTCAGCTTTTTCTTCGGGTCGTCATTGGGCTCCAACCATATTTTCTCGCCCGGTTCGGCCAGTCCCATCATCGAGCCGGGATTGGCGCAATGCGCTGTCACCTCGCGCCCGTCCTCAAGCCTGCAATCGGCCAGAAAGCGTTTATAGCGGCGGATCAGGTGGGCGGGGACAAGAGGGGTTTCAAATCGCATGCTTCAGGGCCTATACCTGCGGAAAGGGTCGATCAAGGGGGCGCAGGCCATGCAAAATCCAACCGCAGCCATGCTGGTGATCGGGGATGAAATCCTGTCGGGTCGCACCCGCGATGCAAACATGCATTATCTCGCGCAGGAGCTGACCAAGCAGGGGATCGACCTGAAAGAGGTCCGTGTGGTCAGCGATGACGCCGCTACAATCGAAGCCGCCGTTCAGGCGTTGTCGGCAAAGTTTGATCATGTCTTCACCAGCGGCGGGATTGGACCGACCCATGATGATATCACCGCCGATTGCATCGCCCGTGCCTTTGGCGCGCATATCGACATCCGCGACGATGCCCGCGCTTTGCTTGAAGCGCATTACGAGAAATCCGGGCTGGAACTGAACGCTGCCCGTTTGCGCATGGCGCGCATCCCTGATGGTGCCACGCTGATCGACAATCCGGTGTCGACTGCGCCAGGCTTTACCATCGGCAATGTTCATGTGATGGCTGGGGTGCCCTCGGTCTTTCAGGCGATGGTGGCGAGTGTATTGCCGGGTCTGACCGGCGGTGTTCCTCTGCTGTCCCAAACCTTACGGGTGGATCGCGGCGAAGGCGATATCGCCGCCCCCCTTGCGGCACTCGCAGCGGATTTTCAGGATCTGTCCATCGGGTGTTATCCGTTTCAGATCAACGGTGTGTTTGGCGCCAATGTGGTCATTCGCGGAACCGAAGGTGCCCGGATCGACGCGGCCTCAACCCGGTTGGCGAAAGAGCTTGGTCTTTGAGCGTTACCTGGCCTGACGTCGTCGAGGGTACATGGCCATCTGCGCAGCGCCAAAAGCTGGGGCCGTTTCTGGTGCGTCAGGGTCTGGGCGGCGGATCGCGGGTAAGTGCGGCCAATGCGCTGGGGCCTGCCTCGGATGAGGATATTGCGGCGGCCGAGGTCGCGATGCAGGCACTGGGACAAAAGCGCATCTTTTGCCTGTGGCCAGGGGACGAGGCGCTGGATACGCAGCTTGAAGGCCGGGGCTATTCCGTGTTGGATCCGGTCAATATTTACACCTGCCCGGTTGAGCATCTGACTGATCTTCCGCTCCCCCGCGTAACGGTGTTCTCGATATGGGAGCCGCTGGCAATCATGCGTGAGATCTGGGCCGAGGGCGGGATTGGACCAGAGCGGCTGGCCGTGATGGAGCGAGCCCCGGGTCCAAAGACCGGCCTGCTGCTTCGCTATAGTGACCAACCTGCTGGTACTGGATTTGTTGCGATGCATGGGGACGTGGCCATGGTCCACGCACTTGAGATTTTGCCCGCTCATCGCCGTCAGGGCCTGGGCCAATGGGCGATGCGCGCGGCTGCGCTCTGGGCACAGGATCAGGACGCCGGGACGCTCAGCGTGATTTGCACCAAGGCGAATGCGGGGGCCAATGGCCTTTATCGCGCGCTTGGGATGGAGCTTGCCGGAGAATACCATTACCGTCAGCTGGCTGAAGGAGAGAACCCAAAGTGACCGATCTTGCCCTGCCCACCGCGCTGAACCTTCCGATGGCTGATCCGCTGCCGCCCGAGACGCAGAAATACTTCGACATTTGCGTCGAAAAGCTGGGGTTTGTGCCCAATGTCCTGCGGGCCTATGCCTTTGACATCGACAAGCTGAACGCGTTCACCGCGATGTATAACGATCTGATGCTGGCCGATAGCGGGCTGTCCAAGCTCGAGCGTGAGATGATCGCGGTGGTCGTGTCGGCAATAAACAAGTGTTTCTATTGCCTTGTCGCACATGGTGCGGCTGTCAGGCAGTTGTCCGGTGATCCGCAGCTGGGTGAAATGTTGATCATGAACTACCGGGTTGCGCCTTTGGATCAGCGGCAGCGTGCCATGCTGGATTTCGCGGCTAAAATGACCACCGAAAGCACCAAGATCGAAGAGCCCGACCGACAGGCTTTGCGCGATGCCGGGTTTAGCGACCGCGATATCTGGGACATTGCCAATGTGACCGGCTTTTTCAACATGTCGAACCGTGTTGCAAGCGCGACCGCGATGGCCCCCAACCCCGAGTATCACGCCCAATCCCGATGATCCGCCGCCTCGCCATATTCCTGTTGCTCATTGCGTCGCCCGTTGTCGGCCAAGAGCTGACGCTGCCTTCGGGCGCGCGTCTGGTCAGCGACCGCACAAGCCCGCTCGACAGCTATGACCTGCCCACCGGCCCCTACGTCGACGGGGTGGTCCCGGCGCGCCGGGTCGAAGGGCGGGTCGAGCGCTATACCTGGCGGCTGCAGGCCGGGTCCAGCACCACTTTGCAGCTGCTCGCCCCGTTGCGGGAACAGATCAAAGCCCAGGGGTATGAGGTTCTCTTTGACTGCGACGCCCGCAGTTGCGGTGGCTTCGATTTTCGCTTTGGAACCGAGGTTGTCCCGACGCCTGACATGTATGTGGCCATCCAGGACTATCGCTTTTTGTCCGCTGCCAAGGGCGACGAAGTCCTGAGCCTTTTGGTCAGCCGAAACCCGCCCGATGGCTATGTGCAGATGATCCGCGTGTCACCTGAGGGGGCCGAGGCCGCGCCTCCGCTGGTGATCGAAGAAGAGGTCGATCAGGCGCTGGGGCTGTTGGCAGAGCTTGCCCAAGAGGGCCACGTGATTCTGGGCGATCTGCATTTCCGCACGGGCGAAATAACCCTGGGTGAGGGGCCTTTCGGCTCTCTGAATGAGATTGCGCAGTATTTGTCGGACAATCCCGGAACGCGGCTGGCTCTGGTCGGGCACACGGATGATACCGGCGCACTCGAGGCCAATATTTCGGTCAGCACGGGCCGGGCGCAAACCGTGCGCGCCCGGCTGATCGAGAAATACGGCGTGGCCGCCGACCGGGTCGAGGCGCGGGGGATTGGTTATCTGGCCCCGATCACCTCGAATGCAACGCCCGAAGGTCGCGAACTCAACCGCCGGGTCGAGGCGGTTCTGCTGATCAACTGATCCCTACATCACCCACCACAGGTACAGCGGCAGCCCGATCGTGATGTTGAACGGGAAGGACACACCCAGCGACAGGGTCAGATAAATCCCGGCCTCGGCCTTTGGCAGCGCGATCTTCATCGCCGCGGGCACAGCGATATACGAGGCGGATGCAGACAGGACCATGAACAGGAACAGGCTGCCTTCGGGCAGGCCGATCACCGCCCCGACCACCCAGGCCATCGCAGCGCCGATCAGGGGCATCAGCATTCCAAAGGCAAACAGACCCAGCGAGAGCTTGTCGCGGTTCTTGATCAGGCTGCGCCCTGCGGAAATGCCCATATCCAGAAGGAAAAGGCACAGGATGCCGGTGAAGGGTGTGACGATGAAGGGCGCAATCATCTGCATCCCTTCGCCACCCGTAATAGCGCCAATTAGAAAGGCCCCGGTCAACAGGACAATCGACCCGTTTGCCAACAGATCGCGCCACAGCCCATTGTCATTGACGCCCTTGCTGCTGGTTTTATGCGCCAGCCAAAGGGCCGAAAGGATGGCGGGAACCTCCATCGCGGCGGCGACAGCAACCATGAAGCCGTCATGATCAAGACCCACCAAATCCAGCAGGCTGGTTGCGGTGACGAAGGTCACGATTGAGATTGACCCATAATGCCCGGCAACAGCCGCCGCATTCAACGCGTCCAGCCGTGTCATGACCCGGAGCAGGCCGAATGCCACAAAGGGGATGACAAAAGACAACGCCACACCGCCTAGCAAAGTCAGGAACAGATCCATGGGGATGCCATGCTCGGCCAGGCTGCTGCCGCCTTTGAAGCCGATGGCCAGCAGCAGATACAGCGACATGAACTTGGCTGCCCCACCGGGGATCGACAGATCGCTGCGGGCAAAAGCCGCGAGCAGCCCGAGGACGAAGAAAAGGATGGTTGGGACCAGCAAGTTGCTGGAAAGGGTTTCGATTACGCTGGGCATTTTGGCTCCTGTCCCGATTTCACGGGCTAAGTGCCTTGCCTATTTTTGTTATCCAAATATTATCTTTCTAATTTTTGGATAGTTTAAAGCTATGAAATGCGCCCAACACTAAGGCAACTGGAATATATCGTTACGGTCAGCCGACTGGGTCGATTTGGATTGGCAGCTGAGGTTCTGAATGTCAGCCAGCCCAGCCTCTCGGCGCAAATTGCCTCTGTAGAACAAGAACTTGGCCTGCGCATCTTTGATCGTAACCGGGGTGGTGTTCAGGTGACTGCCAAAGGCGAAGAGTTCATCGAACGCGCCCAGAAGATCCTTGCCGAAGTCCGGGATCTGCGCCACGCGATGAGCAGCGAGACACCGGTCTCAGGACGGCTAAGGCTGGGCGTGTTGCCCTCAATCGGGCCCTACCTGCTGCCTCAGGTCATCAAAAAGGTCCATCAGGACCGCCCCGGTCTGCGCATTGTCGTGCGCGAGGAAAACACCCGTGATCTGGAACAAGGACTTAAATCTGGTCGGTTTGATCTGATCCTTTCCACGCCCGAGGATCACCCGAACACAATCCAGCAGCGCTTGTTCAACGAGACTCTGTGGATTGGAGTTGCCGTAGACGATGTGCTGTCAAATGATACGTATGGTGTTTCGGCTCAAGACTTGCGCGACCGGCTGATCCTGACCTTGGACCAAAGCCACCGTCTGTCCCGGATCGTCTATGCGCTGGCGGCGGAATGCGGTGGGGTTGTGTCGGATGAATACGAGGGGACCACGCTTGATTCCATTGTACTGATGGCGGCCTCGGGGGTTGGGGTTGCGGTGTTGCCGGACCTGTATGCAAGACGTCAGGGGATTTACCGCGATGAGGTCCATTTGCGCCCGTTGACTATAACAAATGCCAACCGCGATATCGCGCTTCTTTCTCGCAGAAAAGAAGCTGATCTGCCCGGACAGAATATCCTGATCCAATCCTTGCGTACGGTCGCGCAGAGTATGGGGCTGGCCGTGTTCAGCGAATAAAAAAAGGCCCACACTACTTGTGCGGGCCGTTCAGTTTCCACCGGGAGAAATTACCAGTCCATCGGGCCTTTTTCGTTGAAGGCATCGACGAGGAAATCAATGAATGCCCGCACCTTGGGCTGCGTAAAGCGACCGGGCGGGTAGACGGCATAAACGCCTTGCACTTCATCGGGCAGCGACGGCATTGCGTCGACAACTTCGCCCGACTTCAGCGCGTCGGAATAGAGATAGCTGGGCAGATGCGCGATCCCAAGCCCTGAGACCGCAGCGTTCAACAAGGATTGCCCATCATTCACGCTGAGCCACCCGGCGGTGCGAACCTGACGTTTTTCACCCGAAGGTGCGGTCAGTTTCCACACATTGCCCGAAGACTGGCTGGAATAATGTAACAGCTTGTGTTCGTTCAGGTCGTCGATCTTTTGCGGACGCCCGAATTTCTCGATATAGGTGGGCGCGGCGACCATCCGCTTGACGGTTTCGGTCAGCTTGCGGGCGCGCAATGTGCTGTCTTCCAGCTCACCAATCCGCACGGCAACGTCGAACCCTTCCGAGATCAGCTCAACATAGCGATTGTTCAGCACCATATTCACCGTGATGTCGGGATAGGCAGCTAGAAATCCCGACAGAACCGGAGATAGGTGATTCACGCCGAAATCTGTCGCCACACTGATCCGCAGCAGACCAGAGGGGGCAGATTGCATCGAGGTGACCAGCGCATCAGCCTCGCCCGCGTCATTCAGAACGCGGCGGGCCCGGTCATAATAGGCCAGCCCGATTTCGGTTGGTGACACGCGGCGCGTCGTGCGGTTCAGAAGTCTTGCGCCCAGGCGTGCTTCCAGGCTGGAAACGTGCTTGGACACAGCCGATTTTGAGATGCCCATTTTCTTGGCCGCGTCGGTGAAACCGCCTTGGTCCACCACGTTGGCGAAGGCTTCCATTTCGGTCAGTCGGTCCATTCTTGTTCCCCAGGTGTAGGTTCTTTAACTGATCTTTACGTCAAATCTGGGCGGAAACAGGGCGGACATGGGATAATATCAGGGATTTGAATCGGATCGTTTGCGCTGGGGAAACTCTGAAACAGTGGTTTCCATATGGGCCACAAGCCTTTTGACAACGGGTATCCTCGATTTCGGGCCGAAACATGCTACCATGAGGATGGCAAATTTGTGACAACGGAGAAGATTATGAAAGCTGTTTTAGCTATTGCCGCAACCTGCCTGTCGGCGACATTTGCTCTGGCCGGGGGTGAAACACCATCAAACCCCGAAGCGCAGGTCTATTTTGTGAAATTGTCTGACGGCGACGTTGTCCAATCTCCGGTCACCGTGGTCTTTGGCCTCAGCGGCATGGGGGTCGCGCCGGCGGGTACTGAAAAGGAAAACACCGGGCATCATCATCTGCTGATCGACCGACCGCCTTTGGGGCAGGGAGAGGACGGTGCGGATGAGTTGTCTTATGGTCTGCCCGCGGATGACAATCATATCCATTTTGGCGGCGGTCAGACCGAGGTGACGCTGGAAATGGCTGCAGGCGAACATACGCTTCAGCTAGTGCTGGGCGATGCAGGTCATGTACCGCATTCCACGCCCATCGTGTCCGAGGTGATTACGATAACCGTTGAATAAGCGATAAGAGACTTCTGCTGTTAGTATCCGGTGGGCTTTCAGGAATGTCGCCGGGCCACAGTGATGTATGGCGTTTACTTTTCCTTTCGAACCGGAAATCCTGCGTGCTAGGAAAGGGAGGGCCAGGATGTCGACAGAGTTCCTACTGACGTCTCTGATCGTTGTGCTTTTACCGGGCACCGGCGCGATCTATACGCTTGCGGTTGGGTTGGGGCGTGGCTTTTGGGCCAGTTTTGCGGCGGCGATTGGCTGTACCATAGGGATCGTACCTGCTGCGCTGGCCAGTATCGTCGGTCTTGCGGCCCTGCTGCATACCAGCGCGCTGGCCTTTCTGGTGCTAAAATACCTTGGGGTGCTGTATCTGTTTTACATGGCCTGGGGGATCGTCCGGCAAGGCGGAGCATTGGATGTACAGAGCCAGAAACCCGCAAAAGGGTATGTGAAGATTGCACTCACAGGCACCTTGATCAATGTGTTGAACCCCAAGCTATCTTTGTTCTTTCTGGCCTTTCTGCCGCAATTCATTCCCGCCGGTACAGGTGCCGCCGAAGCAGAGCTGATCAAGTTGGCCTTGTCCTTCATGGTCATGACCTTTGTCGTCTTTGTTGGCTATGGCGCTTTCGCGGCGGTGGCACGCGACTATGTGATCCAGCGGCCCACTGTCATGGCTTGGGTCAGGCGCTGTTTCGCCGGCGCCTTTGGGGCATTGGGTGCAAAGCTGGCGCTGGCCGACTGACCCCAGTACCAGCAGAGTGATTGGCCCGGTTCTGGACCGGGCCAAGGCATATCAGAAAGTGGTTGCCAGCCGCGTGCCCTGATTGATGGCCCGTTTGGCGTCCAATTCGGCTGCAACATCCGCGCCGCCGATCACATGTGGGGTGATGCCACGTTCGATCAACGTATCGGCCAGGCTGCGGTCCGAGATCTGGCCCGAGCACAGAACAATCGTATCCACCGCAATTACTGTCGGGTTCTCGCGTGCTTCGCCGAAACTCACATGCAGCCCGTCATCGTCGATCCGCTCATAATTCACGCCACCGACGAAATTGACGTTTTTCATCTTCAGCGTTGCGCGATGAATCCAGCCGGTGGTCTTGCCCAACCCTTTGCCATGGGCTTGCGCCTTGCGCTGCAGCAAAGTCACCTGGCGCGCGGGGGCGGCAGGTTGTGGCCCTTCAGGCGCCAGCCCCGAGCGATGCTCGGCCGGGTCGGTAACGCCCCATTCCTTCATCCAGGCAGGCAAGTCGGTGGTGATGCTGTGGCCTTCTTCCAGCAGGAATTCGGACACGTCAAAGCCGATCCCACCTGCTCCGATCACGGCCACTGATTGGCCAACCGGGGTCTTGTGGCGCAGGACGTCGATATAATCGACGACATTGTCTCGGTCCTGACCAGGGATTTTCGGATCACGCGGAACGACACCGGTGGCAATTACCACCTCGTCATAGCCGGCCAGATCATCGGCGCCCACTTCACGCTCAAGCTCGACCTTAACGCCCAAATCGGCAATCATGGCGCGGTACCAGTCGACCAGACCCCAGAATTCCTCTTTGCCCGGAACCTGCTTGGCCATGTTCAACTGGCCGCCGATCTCACGGGCACGGTCAAAAATGGTCACGTCATGGCCACGCTGCGCGGCGGTCATTGCGGTGGACAGGCCTGCCGGGCCCGCCCCTACGATGGCGATTTTCTTGACGCTGTCGGCCTGTGTGATCACCAGTTCGGTTTCGTGACAAGCGCGCGGGTTTACCAGGCACGAGGTCAGTTTGCCCTGGAATGTGTGATCCAGACAGGCCTGGTTGCAAGCGATGCAGGGTGCAATCGTCGCCGCCTCAGCAGCGATGGCTTTGTTGACGAAATCCGCATCTGCCAGCATCGGGCGGGCCAGCGAAACCATGTCGGCGCACCCCGTGGCAAGAACTTCTTCGGCGACTTCCGGCGTGTTAATCCGGTTCGACGTGATGACCGGGATCGAGACCTTGCCCATCAGCTTTTTGGTCACCCAAGCAAAGGCCGCGCGCGGAACGCTGGTGGCAATGGTGGGAATCCGCGCCTCGTGCCAGCCGATGCCGGTGTTGATGATCGTGGCGCCGGCCTGTTCGATCCGCTGCGCCAGTTCCACAACCTCATCATGAGTAGATCCGTTGGGAACCAGGTCAATCATCGACAAGCGGTAGATGATGATGAATTCCGTGCCGACGGCCTCGCGCGTGCGGCGGACAACTTCGATCGGCAAGCGCATCCGGTTCTCGTAAGAGCCACCCCAACGGTCCTCGCGCTTGTTGGTGTGAGTCACCAGAAACTGGTTGAGGAAATACCCTTCGGACCCCATTATCTCGACCCCGTCATAGCCCGCTTTCTGGGCCAGGACCGCGGCGTTCACGATATCGCTGATCTGTTTCTCGATACCCTCTTCGTCCAGTTCGGTCGGCGGGAACGGAGAGATCGGAGATTTCACAGGGCTGGGTGCGACACATTTCGGCCCATAGGCATAGCGCCCCGCATGCAGGATCTGCATCGCGATCTTGCCACCGGCCTCATGCACCCGTTGGGTGACGATGGAGTGGTTTGCCACTTCTTTGTCGTTGGTCATCATTGATGCCCCCGGCAGTACCGAACCTTCAAGATTTGGTCCGATCCCACCAGTCACCATCAGCGCCACGCCACCGCGCGCGCGGTCGGCATAGAACTCGGCCACCCGATTCCAATCGCCGGTCTCCTCAAGCCCGGTATGCATCGAGCCCATCAGCACGCGGTTCTTCAGCGTGGTAAAGCCCAGATCCAGCGGGGCCAGCATGTTTGGGTATGCAGTCATCCAGAACTCTCCCTTATAGAATTTGGCTGCCAGATTGACCTTCGCGTCATCTTTGTCACGCGAAACCTAACGTCATACCCTTTGCCTTGGGCCCGCTGCTTGTTACAGACTCTCCAAAGCATGTTCACGAGGCCGCGTATGACCCCCGAAGAGATTGCCAAACTGCCCTACCGCCCCTGCGTCGGGCTGATGTTGATGAATGCCGAGGGTAAGATATTCGTCGGCCAGCGCAACGACCGCCACAAGGACGCCTGGCAGATGCCTCAGGGTGGTGTGGACCAGGGTGAAGACCCGCGCGATGCGGCGCTGCGCGAGCTGTGGGAAGAAACCGGCGTCACGGCAGATCTGGTCGAGATCATCGCCGAGACCGAGGGGTGGTTGCCCTATGATCTGCCGCATGACATCGTGCCGAAGATCTGGAAAGGTCGGTATCGGGGTCAAGAGCAGAAATGGTATCTGATGCGGTTCTCTGGCCGCGACGATCAGATCAACATTCAGACTGAGCATCCCGAATTCACCCGCTGGAAATGGCAGGAACCGGACCAGCTGGTTGCCGAAATCGTGCCGTTCAAACGCGACGTGTATGAACGCGTGGTTGCAGCGTTTTCGGATCACCTGAACTGACATGATCCCACAGACCTATCCCAGTCCGGACCCATGCCACCGCCGCGCCGATCTGGTCGTGCATCTTATCGGTCTGGCGTTGATTTTGACCGCTGGCGGAGCGCTGATCCGCAAATCGTACCTGATGCTCGACAGCGGGCTTATTCTTGCGGTTCTGGTTTATGTAGCCTGTGCGTTGGGCTCTAATCTGGCCTCGTGTTTTTATCACTTTTCCCGCTGGCACCAGCGTCGGCAGCTGCTGCGACGCATAGACCATGCCGCAATCTATTCCAGTATCTGCGGCACCTTCACACCCTTTTTCCTGCTGGCCGGTACCGGCTGGACCATGACTTTGCTCTGGTTGTGCTGGGGGCTGACTGTGGTGGCCATCTGGAACAAGATCGCCAACAAGACGGTCAAGTCCCGATGGTCAACAGCATCCTATCTGGGTCTGGGCGCGCTGGGGCTGTGCGCCATACCCGATCTGAAAGATGTCCCCGTTTCAGTCCTGTGGTGCATTCTGGCCGGGGCGGCAAGCTACGTGATCGGCACAGTCTTTTATGCCCGCAAGACACTGCCTTTCCGCTATGCGATTTGGCACACTTGGGTCAATCTTGGTGGCATATTCATGTTCGTAGGCGTCTGGATCGCCCTGTTCGTGCAGAGATAACCGTGAGGGGAGGGGCTCTGCCCCTCCCACAAACTATAGGCCAGTCCTGATCCGATTAAAGCAAGCCGCCCTGCTTGAGCAAATCGATCATATCCGCCTTGGGGCGCGGGCCGATATGGCTGATCACCTCTCGGGCGCAGACATTGCCCATCTTGGCGCAGGTCTCATAGTCGCGCCCGGTGGCCATGCCAAACAGGAACCCGGCTGCGAATTGGTCGCCTGCGCCGGTGGCGTCGACGGGAACGATTTTTTCCACCGGAATGTCAAAGCGCTGACCTTCATTCAGCACAGTTACCCCGTCGCCTGACCGGGTGCAGACCACCAGAGGGCAGATATCGGCGGTTTTCGCCAGTGCATCCTCAAGATCGTCGGTTTCGAACAGGGATTTGATCTCGGCCTCGTTGCCGATCACAAAATCCAGTTCATTTTCGATCAGCAGCAGGAAATCGACCCGGTGCCGTTCAACGCAGAACGGGTCAGAAATGGCGATCCCGGCCTTGCCGCCGCCCTTGTGGCAATCCCGTGCGGCCTGAAGGAACGCAGCTTTGCCTTTTTCCTTGTCGAACAAATAGCCTTCAAGGAACATGATCTGGCTGTTACCCGCGACCCCGGCTGACACATCCGCCGAGGAAAGCTCCGAGGAAATCCCCAGATAGGTGTTCATCGACCGTTCACCGTCGGGTGAGACAAAAATCATCGAGCGCGAGGTCGGAAGCTCTCCACCCGGTACGGGCGGGTTCACGAAATCCACACCGTCCTCGTGCATCGCCTCTGCGTAGAATCGTCCCAACGCATCATCATGTACGCGTCCGATAAAGGCTGCGCTCAGTCCCAGTGCGCCGGCACCGGCAATCGTGTTCGCAACGGATCCGCCCGGCGTTTGCACGCGGCCTTCCATAGCGGCGTAAAGAAGTTCACCCCGCTCCTGTTCTATCAGCTGCATGATGCCCTTCTCGATGCCCATCAGTTCCAGAAAACTGTCATCGGCCTGAGAGATCACGTCCACAACGGCGTTTCCAATACCGGTGAGCTGGTAGGTTTTCATAGGTTCTTGTCCTCGAATTGGCAGAGATCGCGGATGATACAGGTTCCGCACATAGGTTTGCGTGCTTTGCAGTGATACCGGCCATGCAAGATAAGCCAGTGATGTGCGTGCAGTTGGAAGTCGGTCGGGATGTTATCTTCGATTGCGCGTTCAACCGCATCCACATGTTTTCCCGGGCAGATGCCTGTTCGGTTTCCGACACGAAAAATATGCGTATCCACGGCCTGCGCCGGATAGCGCCACCACATGTTCAACACCACATTGGCGGTCTTACGCCCGACGCCCGGCAGCGATTGCAACGCGGCGCGGGAATTGGGAACTTCGCCGTCATACTCTTCGACCAGAATACGGCTGAGCTTGATAACGTTCTTTGCCTTTTGGCGGAATAGACCGATGGTTTTGATATGCTCGATCAGGCCATCTTCGCCCAGATCCAGCATCTTTTGCGGGGTGTCAGCGGTTTTGAAAAGGGCGCGCGTAGCCTTGTTGACGCCGACATCGGTGGCCTGTGCAGACAGCGCCACCGCTACGACCAGAGTATAGACATTCACATGCTCTAGCTCACCCTCAGGTTCCGGGTCAGCCTGCTGAAAGCGGGTAAAAATCTCTCGGATAGTGTGGTAATCAAGTTGCTTGGCCATGCGGCGACGTATGCACGTATTGCGGCGCAGGGCAAGCCGATGGCTCGGGTAACCACACAAGCAAGAATCTGCTTAGCGGATAGCTGTGGGTTTTGGATTACGTAGGGTAAGCCTGATTCGTGTTATTCTCGCGATGCGCAGCCTATTTTTATTTCAGCGCATTTTTCCCGCATTGGCGGATATTTTATTTAATTATTGAAAGGTTGATCCATGGCGAACCCAGATCTTGCCGCAAAACTGCAGTCCCGTTATCGGTCTGTTGAGCTGGCCCATCAAGGCGACGAAGACCTCGGCCCCCTGAAATTATTGCCCGGAGTTTGGAAGAACGGCGACAGCACGCGCGGACGTGGCTGGAACATGATCGCGCTTCCGTTTGCGACCGAGCCTGGCAGCCGTCTCAACTACCGTCTGCTGGTTAATCAATTCGAGGAAACGCTTCAATTCACGACCGTTGACAAAGCGGTTCCAAACCGCGGGATTGAGCGTCCGAACCCGGCCTCAGGAGACCCGACCATTAACACCGATCAGTTTGTGGTTACGCTGGATTATCAGCAGTCCATCGCGCAGCTCTCGGCTGAAGATCGCCCCGACAGCGGACTGGCTGGACCTGCCGATCTGGCCATCCATCACGAGCCCGGTCTGTTCCTGCATATGACCAATCTGACCACAAACAATCTGAACGTTGCACGTTTGGGAACGGTGCCACATGGCGACTCGTTGTTAGGTCTTGGAGAAGCGAGCGAGATCGATGGACCGCCGACGATTCCGGTGGTGGACGGGTTGCCCGAAGGGGCCACAAAGGACCTGAACAGCGGATATCTTTCGCCCTACAAACATTATCACGATAATCCGTTCAACGGCGTTGTGACCGCCCCGGGGTTCCCAGGCTTCGACCCTGTGCATCCGCATCTGTTGTTGGCAGCTGGAATACCGAACAATGTGAAAAAAACCACGATATTGCCGTTCAACACCGCGCTTGAGGATGCCGGGATCGTCAACATTCCGTTTGTTGTCAAACAAGCCAACGCGGCGGTGATGGATTCGATCTTTTGGATCATGGAACTGGACGAGCCGGGAATTGGCGGTGAACCCAAGCTGCTGATGATGTATCTGCAGAATGTTGGTCTGGATTTCTTCCCACGCTTTGACGGGAAGCCCGGTCTGATCCGCTGGCCGCATGTCAGCATCAACGTCATGGAAAAGGTTGCACCCCCGGAAGAGGCGGCACCTTATACCGTTATCCCGCAGGTCTGAGGGCGCAGATAGCGCAAGAATCGGGTCGCACTCTGGTCGGTAACAGGCCATCTTCTGTCTATGGAAGGAGTGCGACCATGAATGTCCAGACCCCAGAAAACGGCTATCATTATAATGTCATGCGCCGGGCGATTGACCTGATTGATCAGGGCGGAGAGGCCCTGAGTCTTGATGAACTGGCACAGCAGATGGATATGAGTCCCGCGCATTTCCAGCGCCTGTTCTCACGTTGGACCGGGGTATCGCCCAAGCGGTATCAGCAATATCTGACGCTGGGCCATGCCAAGGCGTTGCTGCGCGAGCGGTTCACGACACTGGAAACCGCCCTGAATGTGGGCCTGTCCGGCAGCGGTCGCCTGCATGATCTGTTCCTGAAATGGGAATCCATGAGCCCCGGCGAATACGCCCGTAGGGGTGCCGGTTTGACCATCTATTGGGGATGGTTTGAATGTCCTTTTGGTCCTGCTTTGGTGATGGGCACCGACAAGGGCATCTGCGGAATGGCCTTTGGGGCCGAAACCGGCGAAGAAAATGCCATGGCGGATATGTTGTCGCGTTGGCCCAATGCAAATTTCGTCGAGGACCCGATGCGCCTGCGGCCCTGGGCGCTCAGTGCATTTGGCGCGGTGAGCGACCGATTGGAACCAACGCCTCTGTATTTGATTGGCTCGCCCCTACAGATCAAAGTGTGGGAAGCGCTGATGCATATCCCTTCGGGGCAGGTCACAACCTATTCCGAGATCGCGCAACGGGTGGGATCACCGCAAGCTGTGCGCGCCGTCGGGACGGCCGTGGGTCGAAACCCGGTCAGTTGGCTGATCCCTTGCCACCGCGCGCTGCGAAAATCCGGAGGGCTGGGTGGGTATCATTGGGGCCTGCCGGTGAAACGCGCCATGCTGGCCTATGAGGCGGCACAAGCAGACGCTTGATTTCTGATCAGAAAAAGCCATAGGGATCATCGAACAAAGTGATAGACCTGTCCCAAGGTTGCAGGACACCAATGCGATGATCCAGAAATTTGCCCTGTGGTCGATCCCGATTTCCATCGCGGTTCTGGCCTTGAAACTGTTGGCCTGGTGGTTGACGGGATCGGTCGCCTTGTTGTCCGATGCGATGGAATCCGTGGTCAATGTGGTCGCGGCCTTGCTGGCGTTCTTTGCGGTTTCGATCGGCGGCAAACCTCCTGACGATAATCACCCCTTTGGGCACAAGAAAGCCGAATACCTGTCTGCTGTTGTCGAAGGTGTGCTGATCGTGCTGGCGGCGCTTCTAATCCTGCGAGAGGCCGTTGCCGCGCTGTCATCGTCGCATCTGGACCAGGCCCCGCTGACCGGGGTGGCAATCAATGTGCTGGCAACCGCTCTGAACGGTGCCTGGGCCTATATGTTGCTGCGGGTCGGGCGGCAGTACGCCTCTCCGGCGCTTGAGGCCAGCGCAAAGCATATCTTTACCGATGTGTTCACCTCGGTGGGCGTTGTCATCGGATTGGTTTTGGCCCTTGCCACCGGCTGGCTGATCCTGGACCCGATCCTGGCCATTCTGGTCGCCCTGAACATTCTGTGGGAGGGATGGAAGGTCATTCGCAAGTCGATTGACGGTCTAATGGACGTGTCCCTTACTGATCCCGAACTGGATGAAGTGCGGAGCATCATCGATGCAAATCTGGGCCGGGCGCTGGAATATCACGACCTGCGGGGCCGTCGATCCGCCAGCATGATCTTTGTCGAGTTCCATCTGGTCGTTGACGGTGGCATGAGCGTTGCGACGGCCCATGATATCTGTGACGATATCGAAGACGCTTTGACCGATCAGTTCCCCGGATCGGTTTTTGTGATTCATCTCGAGCCGGATTCAGAGTCTAAAGGGCCCGGCGCAGATAGCGCACGGGCCCCGAAAACAGGTTAGACGGCAGGTGGGTTACTCGGCAGCCCAGCCGCCGACGGCCTTAACCTCAAGGAAATCCTCCAGCCCCCAGACGCCGCCTTCGCGCCCGTTGCCGGATTGTTTCATGCCGCCGAACGGGGAACCCGCGCTGCGGGATTTGCCATTCATCTCGACCATACCCGACCGCAGAGCGCGGGCCATGCGGTTGGCACGGACGTTATCCTGTGTCTGGACATAGTTGGTCAGCCCATAAGGTGTGTCATTGGCGATTTCGATGGCCTCTTCCTCAGTATCGAAGGGGATCATGGTCAGAACCGGTCCAAAGATCTCTTCGCGGGCGACGGTCATCTGGTTGTTGACGTCGGCAAAGACCGTGGGCCGCACGTAATAGCCCTTGTTCAGCCCTTCGGGCCTGCCAGTGCCACCAGCGACAAGGCGCGCGCCTTCGTCGATACCCTTTTGGATCAGGTCCTGAATCTTGCCCCATTGCAGCTCGTTCACAACCGGGCCGATATGGCGGCCTTCTTCCATCGCCGGGCCAACGGTGACACCTTTGGCAACCTCAGCTGCGGTTTCCACCGCCGCGTCATAGATGGGACGCTGAACCAGCATCCGGCTAGGGGCGTTACAGCTTTGACCGGTGTTGTTCATCATGTGCAGCACGCCACGTTTGACGGCCTTTTCATCCGCATCGGCAAAGACCACATTTGCACCCTTGCCGCCCAGTTCCAAATGCACCTTCTTCAGTGTATCGGCTGCGGCTTTGGAAATCGCCGTGCCCGCGCGGGTGGATCCAGTAAAGCTGACCATATCCACATCGGGGTGCGTGGACAGCTGAGATCCGACGCCAACCCCGTCACCGTTGACAAGGTTGAAGACACCGGGCGGGAATCCGGCCTCATCCATCAGCTCAGCAAAGATCATCGCGTTCAGCGGGCTTTGCTCCGAGGGTTTCAGAACCATTGTGCAGCCCGCAATCGCAGCCGCACCGACCTTCAGCGTGACCTGGTTCATTGGCCAATTCCACGGTGTGATCAGGGCGGCGACACCGACGGCCTCATAGATGATCTGGTCGTTGGGAGCGTGATCGCCAAGCGGCCGCTCGAAAGGAAACGCTTTGGCGGCGCGGATGAAATTTGCCAGGTGCCAACTGCCTGCTCCGACTTGCTGGCTACGCGCCATGTCGATCGGGGCGCCCATCTCTAACGACATTGCCTGGGCAAGATCCTCGGACCGTTCGGCATAAAGCGCGATCAGCTTTTCGACCATCGCGATGCGGGTTTCCGCCGGGGTTTCCATCCAGCCGGGCAACGCCGCCTTGGCCGCTGCAACAGCCGCGTCCGTATCGGCCTGATCGCCCAGCGAAATCACGGCACATGGTTCTTCGGTCGAGGGGTTGATGACCTGAAAATCATGCGTAACCGATGGGGCAACCCACTGACCGTTGATGTAAAAATTGCGTTTCTCGATCATGGTGCATCCTCCTGACCATGCGACGGGGATTCTTGGTTCGGCGCCACTGTGTCAGGCCTTCAGGAAACCGGCAAGCGCGATTTGATCAAATGGAATTTTGAGGTCTGGCCTAGGGCTAAAGTGACTTGCTGACTGTTTAACATCGGCGCAAAGTGATTAGGTTCTGGACAACCGACTCGGTTTTGTAATTAGCAAAGGAGATGCTTCATGGGTTTGCGCATCAACGACACAGTCCCCAATTTCACTGCAGAAACGGATCAGGGCACCATTCAGTTCCACGACTGGATTGGGGATAGCTGGGCCATTCTGTTCTCGCACCCAAAGGATTTCACTCCTGTCTGCACCACCGAGTTTTCGGCCGTCGCGCAGCTAAGCGATGAGTGGGCCGCGCGCAACACCAAGGTCCTGGGCGTTTCGGTTGACGGCGTCGAAGACCACAAGAAGTGGAAAAAGGATATCGAGGCCTATGGCAACGCGCGTCCCGGTTTTCCAATCATTGCCGATGATGGTCTGGCCGTTTCAAAGGCCTTCGACATGCTGCCCGCCGAGGCCTATTTGCCGGACGGGCGTACCCCGGCCGACAGCGCGACCGTGCGGTCGGTTTTTATCATCGGGCCGGACAAGCAACTGAAGCTTTCGATGACCTATCCTATGACTGTGGGACGTAACTTTGCCGAGATTTTGCGTGCACTGGACGGGTTGCAGATGTCGTCGAAAGGCGTGGCTACCCCGGCGAACTGGGTGCCTGGCGAAGACGTAATCATTCCGCCTGCTGTCTCAAACGACGACGCCAAAGCAAAGTTTGGCGAGTTCGAGACCATCTTCCCCTATCTGCGCAAGACCAAGGCGCCGTCGTAAGACGACCAAGGTCAGGGGGGCTGTCTGCCCCCCATCGCGCCTCGCGGCGCGATTCCCCCCGGAAGGTATTTTCAGCCAGATGAAGCAGGCGGGCGCTGCGGGTGCAGGTGCAGCTTGGCGCGGTAGGCTGCGCGCTTGAACTCTCGGGTTAATTTGTCTGACAGGGGCGGTTTTGTCTGAATGGTCGAGCCGCCGATTTCCTGGGCCACTTCCTGATTTCCGCTGCCTTGCAAGGCGTGAACCGGCTGGTCTGTCAGCCAGTGCATCTGCAAGAAGGTATCGACAGGGCGGTCGATTTGGTCGGTGGTCGCCAAAAGGCGTTCGGCGGCGTTTTTCCCCACCATCTGACATACGCATTGCAGGCCGATCACCTTGGGTAGGATCAGCCGCAGGCCGTCTTGTTCTGCCAGGACCTGTGCCGGTACTTCGCGCTGTTTTACGGGGATGCGGATATAGTGATCGGGGGTGGCGATTGAGGCCAGCAACCCAAGCGCCTGTTCCATTCGCGCCCGATCTATGCGCAGGTCATCCTCGGAGATGATGGCCAGGTCGATATCGTCCTCGACCAGCTTGCGCCAGATGCGTCGATGGCTTTCGAACACGCCGATTTCTGCGGGTCGCAAGGGGAATGGGTAATGCGGGCGGTGCAGATTTCCGGAATGCAGTTCGACACCGGAAATCTGGCCAGGGTCGCGGCCATTTACGGCCTCAAACAGTTCAGCATTGGGCAGGGCCGCGCAGAGCTGATCAGCATTGGGACGGCGCGCGGTGCTCGAGGACATATGGATGACAAAGGATCGCATACCCCGTGCATAGAACACCGCGTCAGGCGGGGAAAGAGCAACCGTGGATCAAGCCTGGCCCTGGTCGGCGGGTTCTGACGACGAGGACGTGTTGACCAGGGGTTCGGACAAAAGCTCTTCGACAAAAAAGCTGAGCAGTTGGAGCCGCCCTGAGACACCCGCCTTGCGGTAAATCGCAGCGCTTTGTGCCTTGATAGTCCCTTCTTTCGTCTGTCTCAGCTCGGCGATTTCTGCGATCGACAAACCCTTGATGGACAATATTGCGACATCGCGTTCCGCATTGCTGAGCTGCCACTGCGTGAATTGATTTTCGATGACCTGCGAAAACGCGCCCTGCGCCACGCCCAGTTGACGCTGCATGTCCTGCACGCGCAAGCTCTGAGCCCGGATCAGGGTGATTGTCGCCACCAAACCACCGATCAGAGCCAGAGACAGGAACAATTCGAACTGGTGCAAATGCCGAAACCCGGCAGTTTCGCCACCAAACCAATCGAGCGCTGCATCGGTTAGGAAAAAGGTGGCGCAGACAGCCTGCACCACCAGAAGGAGCCAGAGTAAAGACGTCTGTGAAATCTTCATAGCGCTCCTTTAAGATTGTCTGGTCAGTCGTCGTCCTCTTCAAGCTCGATCGCGGTGACAACGCCATCGGTCTTGTTCAGGACCAGTTCAGTTTCCACGCCATCCTTGACGAGTTCAACCTCGATCTCGCCATCTTCGAATTCGATCTCTTCGATCTGGTATCCCTGCGCCTCGAGAGTGGTGCGGATATCGGTCTCGGTGGTGCCCAGCTTGTCCCCGACTGTCACGTTGGCAAAAGCCAGCACCGGGGCGGTCGCGATCAGTCCGGTCAGAGTCAGCATTTTGAAAGTCTCCATTTCGCATCTCCTAGATTTGTTGCGTCGATGTAGGAGACGTGGGTTCGCCTGGCCGGTGGTGCGATTGGATTTCGGTTGAATTGGGCGGAATTGGTCCAAGGTTTATGCTGACAGAACAAAAAAAGACCCCGGACAAAGCCGGGGTCTTTCGAGAAATCAGAGGGGCGAGCAGATTATTCTGCGCCTTCCTCTTTCTTTTCTTTCTTCTCAGGTGCGATCTCTTCGCCGGTTTCCTGATCGACGATTTTCATCGACAGGCGCACCTTGCCGCGGTCGTCAAAGCCCAGCAGCTTGACCTTCACTTCCTGGCCTTCCTTCAGAACATCCGACGGATGGTTCAGGCGACGGTTTTCGATCTGGGACACATGGACCAGACCGTCGCGCTTGCCAAAGAAGTTCACGAAAGCACCAAAGTCGACGATCTTGACCACTTTACCGGTGTAGATCTGGCCTTCTTCGGGTTCGGCAACGATCGAATGGATCATCTCATAGGCCTTCTTGATCGATTCCCCATCGGGCGAGGCGATCTTGATCACGCCATCGTCGTTGATGTCGACCTTGGCACCCGAGACTTCGACGATTTCGCGGATGACTTTGCCGCCGGAACCGATCACTTCACGGATCTTGTCGGTGGGGATGTTCATGGTCTCGATGCGCGGTGCGTGGACCGAGAAATCATTGGTCTCGGACAGGGCTTTGCCCATCTCGCCCAGGATGTGCATCCGGCCGTCCTTGGCTTGCGCCAGGGCTTTCTCCATGATCTCGGGCGTGATACCCGCAACCTTGATGTCCATCTGCAGAGAGGTGATGCCGTTTTCGGTACCCGCAACCTTGAAGTCCATGTCGCCCAGGTGGTCTTCGTCACCCAGAATGTCCGACAGGATCGCGTAATCGCCGTCATCTTCCAGGATCAGACCCATGGCAACACCGGCAACCGGTGCTTTCAGCGGAACGCCCGCATCCATCATCGACAGCGAACCGCCGCAAACAGAAGCCATCGAGCTTGATCCGTTGGATTCGGTGATCTCGGACACGATGCGGATCGTGTAGGGGAAGTCGGTTGCCGCAGGCAGAACCGCCTGCAACGCGCGCCATGCCAGTTTGCCGTGACCAATCTCACGACGTCCCGGAGGGCCCACGCGACCCGCTTCACCAACCGAATAAGGAGGGAAGTTGTAATGCAGCAGGAAGTTCGATTTGAAGTTGCCGTGCAGGGCGTCGATGAACTGCTCATCATCACCGGTGCCCAGCGTGGTTACAGCCAGCGCCTGTGTTTCACCACGGGTGAACAGGGCCGAGCCGTGTGTCCGCGGCAGCATCGAGGTTTCTGCAACGATCGAACGGATATCGGTGGTCGAACGACCGTCGATCCGCTTGCCGCCTTTGACGACGTCGCCGCGCAGGATGCCTGCTTCCAGCTTTTTCATCGCCGAGCCAAGGTTCGCGTCTTCCAGCTGTTCCTCAGTCAGGGCTTCCTTGATCGCATCGCGGGCAGCGGAAACAGCGGCAGTGCGCTCTTGCTTGTCGGTGATTGCGAAGGCGGCGCGCATCTGCTCTTCACCTGCGGCCTTAACGGCAGCAGACAGCTCAGAATAATCGGGCGCTTGGAAATCAAACGGCTCTTTTGCCGCGTCTTCGGCCAGTGAAATGATCAGGTCGATCACCGGCTGAATCTGCTCATGTGCGAATTTGACCGCACCCAACATCTCGGCCTCGGACAGCTCGTAGGCTTCCGATTCAACCATCATCACGGCGTCTTTGGTGCCGGCAACAACCAGATCCAGACGCTGTTCAGGGTTCAGACGCAGGTCCTGCATGTCGTCCACAGTCGGGTTCAGAATGTATTCGCCATCCTCGAAACCAACGCGGCAACCAGCAATCGGGCCTCTGAACGGTGCGCCGGAAATGGTCAGCGCGGCAGAGGCTGCGATCATCGCCACCATGTCAGGGTCGTTGACCAGATCGTGGCTCAGCACGGTGCACATCACCAGAACTTCGTTTTTGAAGCCGTCAACAAACAGCGGGCGGATCGGCCGGTCGATCAGACGCGCGGTCAGCGTCTCTTTTTCAGTCGGGCGCGCCTCGCGCTTGAAAAAGCCACCCGGAACTTTACCGGCGGCATAATATTTCTCTTGGTAGTGGACGGTCAGCGGGAAAAAGTCCTGACCGGGTTTTTGCTTCCGCGCAAAGGTCACGTTTGCCATCACGCTGGTCTCGCCCAGCGTGGCAATCACACTGCCGTCCGCCTGACGGGCAACCTTGCCGGTTTCCAGTGTCAGCGTCTCTTCGCCCCACTGAATTGATTTCTTTGTTACATCAAACATTTGCGTATCCTAGAAGGGAGCACTCCCGCCCCTGCGGGTCTCCCGTTTGCGTGGCGGCCCCATTGCCGCCGACCCCACTTTATCTTCCATTCGAGTGCCGGGGTCAGAGCACAACGTCTCAGATGGACCGCCCATACAGCAGTTTGGGGGCTTTGGAAAGGCAGGAGTTCCGAGGAAGGGTAAGGGTATAAAGGGCGCATGCCCGATCCATCGAGGATCGGGCAGACGCGGCGATCCTACAGGATCGCGTGGGCCAGGATCATGACGATACCACAGCCCAGCGCATAGCCGGTGTCGACCGCAATGGCGAAGCCGCTTTTTTGCGCCCATGTCCCGACCGAGGCTGTCTGCGCCGCCACCGCAAGGATTGCAAGCAGGGCGACGCCCAGGCTATTGGTAGTCTCGGTCACCGCGATTACCGCAGCCAGCAGGATCAGGAACACGATCTGTGTGGCCATCGCGCCCAGTGGCGGGGTTTCGGGCGGCGTCGGGTCGATGCGGGTGCCTTCTGCCCAGCGTTTCTGAAAGCCCATAGGGCCGTAGACCAGCCAGCCCAACAAAAAGGCAGCGACCACCCCTGCACCGAGAGCCAGCCAGTTGATCATAGTGCCGTCTCCAGCGCCGCAAGGATAGCGGTCCAGCCGCCCTCGTGATTGTCCCGGCTTTCCTGCGAGGGAAAGCGGATGTGGTGCAGCCGCAGCTCGGTGCCCTTTTCGGTGGGTGTGAAATCCAGTGTGACCGTGGAATCGTCTTGGCTGTAGGGCGAATTCCAGGTGAATTGCAGACGGTTGGGGCGGTCGATGACCTTGTATTCGCCCTCATGCGGCAGATCGCCAGCCTCGGGCGCGCGCATGATGATTTTGAACCTGCCGCCGACCTTGGCGTCGGAATGCGCTTCGGGCACGGTCATGCCCGGTGCCGGCAGCATGAATTTTGCCAGCATCTCGGGGTTGAGCCAGGCATCAAACACCTTTTCGGGTGGATGTGGAATGGCGCGCGTTATTTCAAGTGACAGGTCCGTCATCTTCTGGGTCCTCCAAAGCAGTTTCCAAGGCGTCCAGCCGAAGCGCCCAAATCGAACGCAACCCGGCAAACCAAGAATCAACGGCTGATAAAGGAGCCATCTGAACCTCGATCAGATGTTCGCGCCATTCGGTCCGGCGCTGCACCAGCTCGGCGTTTTCCAGCACCTTGATGTGCTTGGAGACCGAGTTGAGGCTCATATCGAATTGCCGCGCAATGTCCGTCACCCGCAATGGTCCCTGCTGCGCAAGCATCGTCAGAATAGCGCGGCGGGTCGGGTCGGACGCGGCCTTCAATATTGCATTGAGGTCATATCGACTCTCTCGTTCAACCATTTGGATGAATTACAACCTTATTCTGCTTCAGTCAACCATTTGGGTGAATAACATGTTGAAACCCTGATTGACCAGTCGCCAAATGCACCCTGTTGGATAAGGGTTTGGCCCTGATCGGTGCAGATGTGTCCGAATACAGTCTGAGTCAGGTAAAATTTGGGGAGGACATGTGTGGCAAACGATTTTGGTGGAGCCACTGACTACAGGTGAGATCGGACCGTATTGGCCCCGTCTCCAGCTTAAAGAAGATGATCCATTCTATTATGATCGTGCAGAAAGCGGATTTCATATATCCGGGATCAAAGCGGGTCTGGGCCTATTGCAACGAATCTTCTTTGCTACGCGGTTGGGGAGACCCCAATTCTTCTTCTTTCAATATGCCACGGAGGATTGCGGCAGTTTCCACCTCGGACATTTTTTTTACGATGCCATCTGTGCCAGAGACTGTTGTTGACTTTTTTTCTGATTTAGGAGCCTGGGAAAGGTTAGCTGCAAAAACGCGGTTCAAAACTGATTTTAGAGGCATTGTTAAACTCCAGTAAAATAGTCGTCGGACACTGTCGCTGCGGGCCAGTCCGAACCACGAGGGTGGGAGGGCTCAAAGACCGTTTGCCGTGAGTGTGTACCCGCAGCGACAGGCGGCATTTAGGAACCGACCGATCCTGTGCAAAGGGGGAAGATATTGGCCTTTCGCGTCATTTTTTGACTCTCTGATAAAAAAACACGACGTTGCTTACGTTTACGTCAACTTTCTAAACCAGCGCTCAGAATCTGCGACGCAACGTCACAATTTGACACCTGTTCATCACGGGCAAATTCAACGGTCCTGAAGGCAAAAAAGCGGCCGTCTTTAGGGGCGATTCTATCGTGCAAGCAGGCGGAACCGTGGCTCCCAATAAAAACGGGCGCGCCCATTGTGGGCGCGCCTTGAAAAGGGAGGACTATGAAAAACCTAACGCTCGAAAAAAAATAAGCGCCTACTCACTACAGTTCCTAGACTGCAGCGATTTGAGCAGCTTGTCGGTGAAGTGGATCACACGGCGCGAAAAAAGTTTCCATCGTCCGAGATGTTGTCGTGATCGGTCATCGAGAAGGCAGCGAAAGGCTTTGCTTCAAGGTCGGAGAGAACCCCAAAACCAAATACGCCCGCCGAATGGCGAGCGTATCATGATCTATAGGCTTTTCAGCGTCTGTATCAAAAACAGCAGCGCGCGCTTAGCGGCGGATGCCCAGCTTTTTGATCAGGTCCTGGTACCGTGCTTCTTCTTTGCCTTTCAGATAGTCCAGCAGCTTACGGCGCTGGGCAACCATCTTCAGAAGACCACGGCGACCGTGGTTGTCTTTCTTGTGGGTCTTGAAGTGCTCGGTCAGGGTGGTGATACGCGAGGTCAGGATGGCAACCTGGACTTCTGGCGAACCGGTATCGCCGTCCTTGGTTGCGAATTCTTTCATGACGCGATCTTTTTCAGCGGCAGTAATCGACATCGGGGTCTCCTTTGAAAAGGTTAGGGTTGATGGCACAGGCCGGGATGTCGTCCAGCGCAGGCCCATGGAGAAAACCGCATCGATTCCGACACGGATGCGCGCGTATAGGCGCATTTGCGGTCAATGGCAAAGGGATTCTGGAAATTCAGCCCAGCGCGCAGAGCTGCGCCAGATCGCCTGAGGATATCAGTTGAATGTCATCGGCGCTGACTCCGTCTGCCCCGATCAGCTGCACCACGTTCTGCCCGTCGACAATTACATGGGTCAGGTTCTCGTCTTCGGTGTCTGTCTTGATCTGAATGTCCGGGTTTTCCTGACCTTCCCATGAGATCAGCAGCTTGTCTTGACCGGGCTGAAAATCCATGACGGTGACGGCGTCATCATCCGATTCGGGCGAAACCACGATGTCATCGTCACCTTCGCCCCCGGTTACGATATCACCGCCTTCGGCAAGGATCGTATCATCCCCGGCGCCACCGTTCAGGAAATCCAGCGCGTTGGTGTCCTCTCCATCCTGACCGTCCAGAATATCGTCGCCATCACCGCCGAACAGCACGTCCTCGCCTTCGCCACCGCTCAACCGGTCATCACCAAACCCGCCATGCAGTGCGTCATCGCCCTCACCGCCGATCAGAATGTCGTCATCCTGCCCGCCATACAGCTCATCCTCGCCCATCCCGCCGTCCAGGTGATCTGCGCCGAAATGCCCGTAAAGTGCATCATCCCCCTCATCGCCCGAGATTTGATCGTCGCCCGCCTCTCCGTGAAGGACATCCTGGCCAGCGCCGCCAAAGATCGTATCAGCGCCTCCTCCCCCATGCAGGGTGTCATCGCCTTCGCCACCATAAATCGTGTCATCCCCCGCATATCCATTGATCTGATCGTCGCCGTCCTGGCCGGTCAGGATGTCCAGATCCTCGGTACCAGCGATGATCATGTCGCCCTCGATTTCGGATATGATCGTCCCGGTCGAAATCTCGGGCGCTTCGGGTTCCTCGACATTCTCACCGACGTCAAGGAATTCGCCAGTTTCGACCGCAGGAGGCTGGTCGTCGACGACATCGTCCTCACCGGGATCTTCATCTATGTCAAAGACATCGCCGATGGCATAGGCCACCCCGCCGACAGCCGCCAGACTAAGCAATCCGATCAGAAACATGACAACCTCCTTGAACGCATTGCTTCGAGGGTGAAATGTCCCATGCGATCAGGGCTTTGGTCAAAGCCTAGCTGAGCTTGTGGTTAACCCTTTGTCACCAGGGTTCGGGGTTTTGGGTGTAAGCGATATAGAGCGGATGCTTGGGATGGCCCTCCTTGGTAAGCCCAAGGTGGTACATCGGCTGACCGGTGCCGCGCAGCAGGGTTTCGACGGCGGTGCCTCGATCCAAATGAGCGCCATGGGTGCCCCAGGCAGCGATGACCTGATCGGCCCAGTCCACGCCATTCAGAATGGCCATGTCATTCTCTGGCCCCACCGGATCGGCAGCGGCCCGCATCTTGCGTGGATCAGTATCGCGCCATGCAAAGATATTGGTGACCTGAAACGCGCCGAACCCCAGTGCGCGCGCCCGGCGTTCGCAGCGTTCCACCGTCGGATCGTTCTGCACCTCGGTCGCCGTGGACGGATTCAGCATCACAAACAGCGCCTTGCGCCCGGCCGGATCCCAGATGCGCGTCAGGCTATAGCGGTATCTCTCGCAATCTGAATAAACAGCGGTCGAGGGCGCGTCGCCCTTGGTATGTGTGCGCGTGATCATGGGTTTCGACTAGCACGCAGATTACGTGACGAACACCCGGCTGGGATGCAATTCGCCGGATTTATAGATGCCGACCGCCACCGCCTGACCATCCAGCGAGGCCCAGGCCTCATCCCCGTATTCCACATCGGACGCCAGAACCATACCAGGGTTGCCGTTACGCAGACGGGTCGCACCTTCGGGGGTGCATTTCAGTTCGGGCAGGTCCGATAGGCCAGTTTCCAGCGGGTGCAGGAAATCATCCAGCGCGGTGGTTTTGGCCATCTCGTCGATCTGTTCAATGCTCAGCCCGTCTTTGGTCTCGAACGGGCCGGACCAGATACGGCGCAGTTCGCGGACATGGCCGTAGCACCCCAGCGCAGCCCCCAGATCGCGGGCGATCGATCGGACATAACCGCCCTTGCCGCAAGTCATTTCCAGCATGACGTGGTCGTCGTCGGGGCGGTCGACTAGAACCAGCTCTTCGACCCACAGGGGACGCGCAGCCAGTTCCACATCCTCGCCATCGCGGGCCAGCTTATAGGCACGCTGCCCGTCGATCTTCACCGCCGAGAATTTCGGCGGGACTTGCATGATTTCACCGATAAAGGGCGCGAGGGACTCTTTGATGTCATCATCCGAAGGGCGCGCATCGCTGCTTGCGATTACCTCGCCCTCGGCGTCATCGGTATTGGTGGCCTGACCCAGTCGCACGGTGAAGGTATAGGCCTTGAGTGCGTCGGTGATATAGGGAACGGTCTTGGTCGCCTCACCCAAAGCCACGGCCAGAACTCCGGTAGCCTCGGGGTCCAGCGTGCCCGCATGGCCCGCTTTTTTCGCGTCCATCGCCCAACGCACTTTGTTGACCACGGCGGTCGAGGTCATGCCTGCGGGCTTGTCCACTACCAGCCAACCGGAAATGTCGCGACCCTTGCGTTTGCGTCCCATTCTGCACCTTGTTCTTTGCCGAGGCGCGCGAGTTAGCGGATCGGTCGGGCCCTGTCAATTTCAGGGCGTGTCTTCGACCACACCAACAATCGGCCCCAGTGAAAACCCGACATCGGATCGATTATTCACCCGGTCATACATACGTGAGATATTGCCATCAAAGAACAGCGCATTCGGGGTTTCCAATACCTCGCGAAACAGGCTGCCGAATTCGTGGAAGGTGACGTAATCCTCGGAAATGGCAAACAGTGCGCGGGCGCCATCATCGCTGGTACCCACACCATTGCGAACATAAACCGACGTCGAATCGGACAGGAATCGAGGGTGCAGTTCCCCGTCGATCACCAGCATCGGGCCGGATTGGCTGGCAAACCGGCAATCCGGGGCTTGATCTATAAAGTCCAGCGTCTCGAACACGTCGGCGCGGCCCTCGCGGATGCAGAACACCCCGTTGGGCAGAAGGCCGAAATTTCCGGGGCCGGGGTTCGGGATTACACGCATCTGCTCCTGCCCGTCTTCGACATAATGGCCAACGGGAGAGCGGTCGTCGTGATACATGCCTGCGTTCATCGCAAAGGCCAGACGCTTGCCATCGGGCTCCAGCGCCTCATTCACCGCCGAGAAATGCCCTAGCAGGTCGCCATTCTCGTCGTTGAGGAACAAGCGCATGTCCTCATTCGCTGCATCCACCTCGCAGACAGTGTAGCGTTTGTCACTATGCGTGACCTTTTCGCATGTTACTGCCCCGGCTTGCGCCGTCCACAGGAAAGCGCCCAAAGTGACAAATGCCCGGATCACTCGTCGAGATCGCGGCGCACCGCGTCCTGATCGAACATGCGGCGGGTGTCATCCAAACGGTCGAATGTGTCATCCAGCCGGAATCGCAGATCGGGGGAGAATTTCAGCCCGACCTTTTTACCAACCATGCGCCGCAGCTCGTGCTTGTTGCGGGCCAGCAATTCGATCACATCCTCCTGCCCTTTGCCGCCCAGGGGCAGCACAAAGGCGGTGGCGATCTTCAGATCGGGCGAGGTGCGCACCTCACCCACAGTGATTGACATGCGATTCAGGTCGGGATCGTGGACATCTCCGCGCGCCAGAACCTCGGACAGGGTGCGGCGGATCAGTTCGCCGACACGCAGCTGTCGTTGGGACGGGCCGGGGCCATCGTGGAATTTGTTCTTAGCCATATCCCCGATCTAAGCGCAAAGCGGGGCTTTGCCAAGCGGGTGCGAACCGGGTAGGAGGCTTTGAGCCAATCAATGCAAAAGGACCAGCGCAATGACCCATATTCCGGGGATCGTCATCACAGGGGCTTCGGGCCGTATGGGTCAGATGTTGATCAGGACCGTGACCGACAGCGATCAGGCGCGTCTGGTCGGCGTGGTCGAGCGCACGGGTCATGATTGGGTTGGGCAGGATGTGGGCGTGGCCATGGGCGGTGCAGCGCTGGGCGTCACGGTGACCGACGATCCGCTGGAGGCCTTTGCCCAGGCGCAGGCCGTGATTGATTTCACCGCACCCGAGGCGACGCTGGAATTCGCCGCGTTGGCGGCGCAGGCGCGCTGTGTGCATGTGATCGGCACTACCGGGATGAGTGACGAGCAGATTGCCGCTCTGGAGCCGGCCTCACGTCATGCGGTGATCGTGCGGGCGGGAAATATGAGCCTGGGTGTGAACCTGCTGGTACAGCTGACCAAAAAGGTCGCTGCCGCGTTGGATGAAGATTTCGATATTGAGGTGATCGAAGGGCATCACCACCACAAGGTCGATGCGCCCTCGGGCACCGCGCTGATGCTGGGCGAGGCTGCTGCGGAAGGGCGTGGTGTAGATCTGGCTGAGGTGTCCGATCGGGGCCGCGATGGTATGACCGGCGCGCGCAAACGGGGCGATATCGGGTTCCATGCCATTCGCGGCGGCGACATCGTGGGTGAGCATGACGTGCTATTCGCGGCACCGGGCGAACGCATCGTGCTGCGCCACCTGGCCACTGACCGCGCCATTTTCGCGCGCGGCGCCCTGAAAGCCGCACTTTGGGGGCAGGGTAAAGCGCCTGGCCAATATGACATGGTGGACGTTCTGGGGCTTTGACACCGCCCGGGAGCCGACAGACCGACTACAACTCTCGGATCTTATCTGCGCGCAAAGGGCAGGCGAGATAGACGCCGAATTCTTTGCCGATATCCGCACTGACCCGCGCGTGAACCTTGCCCTGCCGATCCAGAAAACGCTGATTGTCCTCGACCGGGAATATCCCCTCGTGCCAGATGCCAGGATGGATATACAGCCCGCGTGACCCATCACACCAGAAGGCCACCACCTTTTCCGGTGTCAGATTGTCGCCCGGCAATGCGGCAGGGATGATGAAAGGCTTGTTGTCGATCGGCCAGAACATCTGTCCGCCATCGGGGTGATAGTTCATGTGCCAAAGCAGAACCTGATCGCGCGGAGCAGTTTGCCGGTTGGCGTTGGCCTGTTGCGGATCAGTGGACCAGCCGAGGACATAGTGGCCGTTGACCGCTTCGTTCTCGCCGTAAAGGACGTCCCCTTTCCACTCACCATGAAATGTGCCTTCGACCCAACCGGCTTCATCGCCGGTGCCTTCGTCGATGGGCCGCCAGCCTTGCTGTGGCCAACGGACGATTTCAATTTCGAATTCTTCGGGGTCGTCGACCAGACAGCCATAGCCCTTGACCGACTTGTCTGTAGCACGGATCAAGGGGACCTCGTGCCAAGGCAGGGATGGTTTGGTGTTGGCCTCAAAAATGTATTCTGGGGCGTTCATGTGAGCTCCTGATATTTTTCGACCATTCGCTGCACCATCGGCGCAAAATGGTTGAAATCGGGGGTTTCCATGTCTGCACGTTTACCTGCTTCGTCCAGATAACGCACCTGAATGATCTCTTTCAGGTTCGGGTTCTGCTCGAATTCGGCAACTTCTCTGGCACTCATCGGCCCGCCTTGCAGTTCCAGTGTATGAACCGAAGCCGTGGACAGGCGGTTGAAATATTCGGGCTTGGTAGCGCAAAGATACCGTTTGGCCGCCACGTGATAGCGGCAGCAATCGGTGATAACAGACGGAAAGAACTGTTCCAGCACCTCGGCGCCTGCATCTTCGTGATGGCGGTCTTCGGTGTCGTCGGGGTGGTACGTGCCGAATTCGGATGTGAAATGACCGATATCGTGCAGCAATGCCCCTACGATGATCTCTTCGGGCATGCCGTTCTGTTCGGCAATGGTCGCGCCCTGCAGCATGTGTTCTGCCATGGTGACGGGTTCGCCCAGATATTCCTCGCCTCCGCGGCGGTCAAAGATATCCCCGATGAAGGCCACGATATTGTCGGGGGTCAGGGTCGAGAAATCAGGTTTCATTCCGCCGCCTCCAGTGTCGCCAGTTCCATCGCCGCCAGCGTTGACAGTAAGCCGTCCTTGTCGGCATAGCAGCCTTGCAACCACCGCGACCCGGCGCCGGAATAGCCCAGACGCGCGTGCAGGACGCGGGTGTTGTCAACGATGAAGCTTTCGCCCGGCTCCAGCTTGAACGACACGCCCATGGCCGGATCGTCGATTATCTCACCCAACTGGCGATAGGCGGCGTAATAGGCCTCCATCAGATCGAAGGGGATATCCACAAACGGAGCCGACGAGCGGTTGTTAAAGCGGATACCGATCAACTCGCCGTCGGGCGATAGCTCAATCATTGGGCGGCGCGACCGCAGGCAGACCCCGTCCGAGCCCTTGTATTCGAACCGCGCCGGGAAACCTGCCAACAGGGCAAATCCATCGGGGTCCTGATCGCGCAGTTTTTCCGCCGCCCGGAACCCGTCCACAACAATGGAATCGCCACCCTCGGCGCTGTTTTCCAGGCAGTACAGGATCTGCAATGTCGGTACCGGGTCGCGATAGGGGTTGTCGGTGTGCGCCTGCAGGCCAAGCCCTGTAAAGGCCAGGTTGGTCGGGTTCACTTCGGTTCGAACCTCGAAATAGGGGCCATAGTTGGTCTGACGGACGTATCCGAACAGATCAGCCACCTTCAACAGGGATTCCGGTTCGGTCGGGCCACTGGTCAGTTTGGCAAACCCGTATTCGGCGACCATTGCCAGCCAGCCACGCTTGGCTGCGGGTTTGGCGTGGACGTCGCTCCAGTCGGCGCTGGGCGCGTCGAGCCCTTGCTCCCAGGTGGTGATCCCGGGCGCGGTGCGGCCAAAGTTGCGGCTGTCCTCTTGGTCATAGCTATGCGCAGCCAGCCAATCGGCGGGGAAAGTGACAGTCTTGTTTTCGGGTTGAAATGTGACGGTGAGGTCGCCGTTGGCCACTGAGGCAGCGCTGACCATGGTATCGGCGGGGATATCGCCAATGGTGATCAGGCGCTGTCCGTTGCCCGGTGCCCGTGTGTCAGGATCAAGCGCGTTGTCGCGTAGCCAGATGGCGTGAAAGCGGGCACTTGGGCCTGTATCGAATTCCACGGTGACGATTGACGGAGTATGGGTGGCAGAGCGCAGCATGGGGTTTCTCCTGTTCGCGCGGGGCTTTGCTTGAGGATATACGCCCCCTATGGCATTACGACAATTAATCCTTGTTGCTGCTGAGGCCTGGAAAATCTTATGGATAAAAAGAAGATCGGCTTGCCCCCGCTGGACTGGTTGCGCATATTCGAAGCGGCGGGGCGGTTGGGTGGATTCTCGGCAGCGGCGCGCGAGTTCGGTCTAACGCAGGCTGCCGTCAGTCAGCGCATCGGCAACCTTGAGGCCTGGTTGGGCCGCACGCTGTTTGTGCGCGAGGCGCGCGGTGTATCGCTGACCGTCGAGGGCGAAAGCTATCTGCCGCTGGTTCAGGACAGCTTGCAGGCGCTCGAGCGCAATACCGAAGACCTTTTCGGAAAATCCCCGCGCGAATTGCGGGTGGCTGGCCTGTCGTCCCATATCAAAGCCCTCGTCATACCCGCTCTTGCACGTTTTCACGACCTGCGCCCCAAAGTTCGGGTGCTGACAGATTCTGTGGCGCGACGGTCTTCGCTGGATGAAGAGAGGACTTGGCTTCAAATCCGCTATGGGCGTGGGGCGTGGCCCGGGCGAGATGCCGAACTGATTGCCGCCGAAGTGCTGGTGCCGATGGCAGCGCCGGGTGTGGATTGGTCCGCGCCCTTGATTGATCTGCGCGGTGAAAGGCCCGGCTGGCGTGATTGGGCGAAAAACACCACTCAGACCGACCTGCGAACCTCGAAAATGAGCTTCGATTCGATGGAACATGCGATTTCGGCGGCTCGGCAGGGTTTGGGCGTTGTGTTGGGATCCATGCCCTTGGCGCAATCGGACTTGCGAGCGGGGCGGTTGCGTCGACTGGATTTGCCCGAATTGAACGCAAAAGATGGCTATTGGCTGACCTGGCCCGAAGAGCGTGCGAAATCCAATAAGCAACGGGCGCTCATCGCGGATTTTCTGCAGGCCCTGCGCGGGGATTGATCAGAAATCTATCGCGATGCCTTTCTTTTCCCAATCGCCATAACGTGCAGGATCGGGGCCGTCGCGTCCGCCCAGCTCTTTGGGTCGCGCTTTTGCGTCGGCTTCGGCCTTGCGACGGCGGTCCTCCGCCTCAGCCAGCGCGCGTTGTGCGGCAGGCGGCAGGTCTTTGGGCTCGTCACTCATGACATCGGGTTCCTTTCAGTGCATTGGCTTGATATACGCCCCCGTCCGCCCTTGGCAATGCGGACGAGGGTCACATCAAAGGCGATTCAATGTCCGATAACGCAACGGCCGCGCGACGCAGCGCAATCTACCTTCTGGATCAGATCTTGGGTGAGGGGCGGCTGATGTCAGAATGTCTGGCTGCAGGTGCGCTGGAGCGATTGGCACCAGAAGACCGGGCGCGGGCACAGCGGCTGGCGTTGCAAACGCTGCGTGGGCTCGAACGCGCCGACCGTCTGTTGGACAATCACCTGAACCGCACTCCCGCCCTGACCGTGCATAATGCCCTGCGTCTGGGAGCGGTTGAGCTGTGCCATGGCGAGGCAGCGCATGGCGTCGTAAATTCCATGGTTGAGATTGTCGGTCGCTCGCGCAAGCATGGGCGGCTCAAGGGGTTGGTGAACGCGGTTCTGCGCAAGGTGGCGGCGGAAGGGCCAGAGGCTTGGCCGAAAATGCGCGTGCCGCGCCTACCCGAGTGGCTGCGCGATCCATTGATCATGGCCTGGGGTGCCGAGGCCGTGACCGGCATGGAGCTGGCGCATTTCGAGGGCGCGCCGCTGGATCTTTCGGTCAAGCCCGGGGCAACAGCGCCGGGTGAGATGCTTCCGACCGGTTCGATGCGGGTTCGGGATGCGGGGCAGGTGTCCGCTCTGCCGGGATATGATCGCGGTGACTGGTGGGTTCAGGATGCCGCCGCCGCACTGCCTGTCCGAGTTCTGGCGCCTAAGGCCGGAGAGAAAATTCTGGACCTTTGCGCTGCGCCCGGTGGCAAGTCGTTGCAGTTGGCGGCTGCGGGGGCCGATGTGACTGCGCTGGATATCTCGGAATCGCGGCTGGAACGAGTCCGCGAGAACCTGACGCGGACGGGCCTGATGGCTACGGTCATCGCGGCTGACGCGCTTGAATATCAAGGCCAGTATGACGCCATCCTTCTGGATGCGCCCTGTTCCGCCACCGGCACGATCCGCCGCCATCCTGATCTGCCCTTTGCCAAGGACGGGTCGGAATTCGGCGCGCTGATCGAGCTGCAAACGCAGATGCTTGCTCATGCCTGGACCCTTCTGAAACCGGGCGGGCGGTTGGTGTACTGCACCTGCTCGTTGCTGCCCGATGAGGGCGAGGTGCAGGTTGAAGAGGCGCTACAGATGTATCCTGATATGCAAGCGGACCGGGCCGCTTTACAGGTCGTAGGGATCGAAACGGGCTGGATCACCGAAGAGGGCGGTTTGCGTCTGCGGCCTGACTATTGGCCGGGGACAGGCGGCATGGACGGCTTCTATATCGCCTGCCTGACGAAATCGACCTGAAGGCACGCTTTTCGATGACTTGACGATTGCTCCGGTCTATCGTTGGGTCTCAGGCGCCAGCAGAGCGCAAGGGGCAGAGTAACGAGCGTCATGTCAAATTCGGACACCATGGCAAACCGATGGTCGCGATTTCAGAACCGGCTTTATGCGCGGCTCAGTCAGCGGCGCAAGGCCGTTACCGGATTTGTGGGCGATCCGGAACCACGCACGGTTGGATCATTTGCGCGCGGGCGTCAGTTGGTGGCTGGGAACCTGCTGTTCTCGGGCTATCTGGTAGAGGCGCAGGATACAGGCTTATGGGATGTCACTGCGCCCAGCACCGGATTCGACGATGAACGCCACGGTTTTGCCTGGCTGGATGATCTGGCGGCTGTTGGCGACATCCGGGCGCGCGAAAAGGCGCAACGCTGGGTCTGGGGCTGGATCGAAGCACATGGGCGCGGGCACGGGCCCGGTTGGGCACCTGATCTGACAGGCCGGCGAGTGATGCGTTGGATCAATCACGCGATCTTTTTGCTGCGCGGTGTGGATGAGCAACAAAGCAAGGTCTTTTTCAGTTCGCTATCTCAGCAGGCCTGGTTCCTGTCGAAGCGCTGGCATGCTGCGACGCCTGGCCTGCCCCGGTTCGAGGCGCTAGCCGGTCTGGTGCAGGCTGGTTTGGCTTTGGAAGGGCTTGAGCAGATGGCAGAGCCCGCCCTGCGCGCTCTGGCGCGGGAATGTGACAGTCAGATAGATCAAAAAGGTGGTATCTCCACGCGCAACCCCGAGGAGCTGCTGGAAGTCTTCACGCTGCTCGCCTGGACATCGGCAGCACTTAGCGATCTGGGGCGGGGTACACCTGGGGCGCAGGCGAATGCGATTAAACGGATGGCCCCGACCATGCGTAATCTGCGTCATTCGGATGGTGCACTGGCCCGTTTCCACGGGGGCGGGCGCGGGGTCGAGGGGCGTCTGGATAAGGCTCTGGCGCAAAGCGGCGTCAGACCGCAAAGCGAGAACGGCCTGTCCATGGGATTTGCCCGTCTCTATGCGGCACGGACCAGTGTGGTAATTGACGCCAGTTCGCCGCCCAAAGGGGATGCGTCATATAACGCACATGCGTCGACCTTGGCATTCGAGCTGACCTCGGGCCGCCGACCTCTGATTGTGAATTGTGGGTCTGGGGAAACCTTTGGGTTGGAATGGCGTCGGGCCGGGCGCGCCACGCCGTCGCATTCGACACTTTGTCTTGACGGCTTTTCAAGTGCGCGTCTGACCTCAGCTGTTCCTGGTACGGAACGTGAAGGGCTGGTGGACGCGCCAAAGGATGTTCCGGTCGAGTTCGAAGACGCGTTCGAGGGAACCCGGTTTATGGCCGGGCATGATGGCTATACCAAAGTGTTCGGCCTGACCCATGCCCGAACGTTCGAGCTGCGCTTTGACGGGCGGGAGCTGACCGGCGAAGATATTCTGCTTACCACAAGTGACAGGGCCAAGCGGCAATTTGACAAGGCGCTGGATGCGTCGAGCCTGACTGGTATCGGCTTTGACATACGGTTCCATCTGCATCCGGACGTGGATGCGGCGATAGATTTGGGCGGTGCGGCGGTGTCCATGGCGCTCAAAAGCGGTGAGATTTGGGTGTTCCGCCATGATGGTGTGGGGAAATTGTCAATCGAGCCAAGTGTTTATCTTGAAAAGGGCCGTTTGAAGCCACGCGCGACAAAACAGATCGTTCTATCTGGCCGCGCAATGGAGTATGCGACGCGCATCCGGTGGACGTTGAGCAAGGCGCAGGATACAGCCTTTGCCGTGCGCGACTTGCACCGGGACGAGCCCGAGTTTGACTGACGCCAAAAGGACCTTTGGACCCATGACCGATCTTCACCCCGTGCGCCGCGCGTTGCTTTCCGTATCCGACAAGACCGGGCTGATCGAGCTGGGTAAGGCGCTGGCCGACCGCGGGGTCGAGTTGTTGTCGACCGGCGGCACAGCAAAAGCGTTGCGCGATGCGGGGTTGGAGGTGAAGGATGTCAGCGAGATCACCGGTTTCCCCGAGATGATGGATGGCCGGGTCAAGACGCTGCACCCGATGGTGCATGGCGGCTTGCTGGCCTTGCGTGACAATGACACCCATGTCGCCGCGATGAACGAACACGGCATCGACGCGATCGACCTGCTGGTAGTGAACCTCTATCCGTTCGAGGCGACCGTGGCTAAAGGCGCTGGCTATGACGAATGTATCGAGAATATCGACATCGGCGGCCCGGCGATGATCCGTGCCGCCTCCAAGAACCACGCGTTTGTCAATGTCGTGGTCGATGTCGAGGATTACTCGTCGCTGTTGGATCAGCTGGACGAGAATTATGGCAAGACCTCATATGGTTTCCGTCAGTGGTTGGCCCAAAAGGCCTATGCCCGCACCGCTGCTTACGATACCGCCGTATCGAACTGGATGGCCGATGCGCTGCTGCTTGAGGCCCCCAAACGCCGCGCTTTTGCGGGCGAGTTGAAACAGACACTGCGCTATGGCGAGAACAGCCATCAGACCGCTGCATTTTATACCGACGGTACCAACCGACCCGGTGTGGCGACCGCCCTTCAGCATCAGGGCAAGGAACTGAGCTATAACAACATCAACGACACCGATGCGGCGTTTGAGCTGGTTGCGGAATTCGATCCCGTCAAGGGTGCGGCCTGTGCCATCATCAAACATGCCAACCCGTGTGGCGTTGCGACAGGAGGCACGCTGCTGGACGCCTATAAGGCCGCGTTCGACTGTGACCGTACCTCGGCCTTTGGCGGGATCGTGGCCCTGAATCAGCCGCTGGACGCTGAAACCGCGCAGGAAATCACAGGGATTTTCACCGAGGTTGTGATCGCGCCCGGCGCCTCGGATGAGGCCAAGGCGATCTTTGCCGCCAAGAAAAACCTGCGCCTTCTGACGACCGAAGGCCTGCCGGATGTGACCGCTGGTGGCAAAACCGTGCGTCAGGTCGCGGGCGGTCTGTTGGTGCAAGACAAGGATAACGGATTCGTCGGCATGGATGACCTGACGGTTGTCACCAAGAAGGCCCCGACGGATGAACAGATGCGCGACCTTCTGTTTGCCTGGAAGGTGGCAAAGCACGTGAAATCCAACGCCATCGTCTATGTTAAGGACGGCGCGACCGTGGGTGTCGGCGCGGGTCAGATGAGCCGTGTGGATTCCGCCCTGATCGCGGCCAAAAAGGCCGAACGTATGGCCGATGTGCTGGGCTTGGCCCAACCGCTGACCATCGGCTCGGCGGTGGCGTCAGACGCGTTCTTCCCCTTCCCCGACGGTTTGATGGAGGCCGCAGAGGCAGGCGCCACCTGCGTGATTCAGCCTGGCGGCTCGATGCGGGATGACGACGTGATCGCCGCCGCAGATGAGGCCGGTTTGGCCATGGTCTTTACCGGCATGCGTCATTTCCGTCACTGATGCGTGCCCGATTGCTCCTCTGGGCGGCGTTGACCGCGTTTCTGATCGACCAGATCAGCAAGTACCTGGTCGTTCATGTGATGCGCGTGGCCGAAGGGCCGATCAGCGTTCTACCGCCCTTTCTGGTGTTCAGATATGGCGAGAATCGCGGCATCAATTTCGGCCTGTTTCAGGGCAATGGCGACGCCGCGCGCTGGGCTCTGATCGGAGTTTCACTGGTGATTTCAGTGGGCGTGTTGATTTGGTTGATGCGCACGGCCCCCTCAAAGCTCATGTTGGTCTGTGGCGGCCTGCTGATCGGCGGTGCGCTTGGCAATGTGGTGGACCGCGTGTTGTACGGATATGTGCTGGATTTTCTGAACATGTCCTGCTGTGGTTTCGACAACCCCTATGTGTTCAATCTGGCCGATGTATTCATATTCGCAGGTGCGTTCGGGTTGGTGCTGTTTGATAGGAAAAAGCCCTCGTGACGCGGGTTTGGAAATACGATAAAAGCGCCTGAAACAGGCTGGAGACTTTCATGCGGTTGCCGCGTTCCATATTTGTTGTGACTATGAGTCTTGCGGTTGCGGGATGTTCGGATATCGGTCTGCGCCACCTCGAGCCGCCGGGCCCGGGTCCGGACGAGTTTGCGATTCTGCCGGTCAAACCTCTGACCCAGCCCGAGAACTACAACTCTTTGCCCGCACCGACACCGGGTGGCACAAACCTGACCGATGCCAATCCCACAGGGGATGCTATTGCCGCGCTGGGCGGGAATCCGGCTGCTTCGAATCCAAATACCGCTGTGCCTGCCTCTGATGGCGCGCTTGTCACGGCCTCCAGCCGATATGGCGTTCCGTCAAACACACGGCAGGTCGTCAACCAAGAAGATGCGGATTTCCGCAAGCGTCAGGGGCGCTGGACCCGTTTGCGGCTGTTCAACGTAGACCGATATTCGCAGGTTTACCGTCGCTGGGCTATCGACCCGAACAAGCAAACCCAGGCTGCGCGGAACGCTGGAATCGAAACGCCATCGGCGCCGCCGGTCAATGAATAATTCTTAACTTTCCGTCATCGGGGTTGAACCCGCGCGGCACCACCGTAGTTTGAACACCAGAAACGAAACGGAGGATGCCCCATGGTTCGGGCTCTGGCACTGTCGGCTGCTCTGATCGCCGCCACCCCGGTTTTTGCCGAAGATGGGCACGAGGCGGTCACCACCTTTACTCTGGATAACGGTATGGACGTTGTCGTGATCGAGGATCACCGCGCCCCAGTCGTGCAGCACATGGTCTGGTATCGCGCCGGTTCGGCGGACGAACCCGTCGGCTCGTCCGGTGTGGCGCATTTTCTGGAACACCTGCTGTTCAAGGCCACCGACACGCTGGAGGCGGGCGAGTTTTCGGCAACCGTCGCGGCCAATGGCGGCAATGACAACGCGTTCACCTCGTATGATTACACCGCCTATTTTCAGCGTGTTGCTGCCGACCGGCTTGAGCTGATGATGCGGATGGAGTCAGACAGGATGCGCAATATCCGCCTGTCCGATGATGACATCGCCACCGAGCGCGACGTGATCCTGGAAGAACGTAACCAGCGTACCGAAAACAACCCGCGCGCCCTGTTCGGTGAACAGGTCAGCGCGGCGCAATACCTCAACCACCGCTATGGTGTCCCCGTTATCGGTTGGAAACATGAGATGGAGACGCTGGACCTGGACGATGCACTGTCCTTCTATCAGATCCACTATTCGCCAAATAACGCTATCCTGGTGGTGACCGGTGATGTTGAGCCAGACGAGGTCAAATCCCTGGCCGAGCAATATTACGGGGTAATCCCGGCAAACTCGGACCTGCCCGAACGCGTGCGATCACAGGAGCCGCCACAAACCGCTGAACGCCGTCTGACCTTTAAGGATGCGCGCGTATCGCAGCCCTATGTTCAGCGCAGCTATCTAGCACCCGAACGGGACGCAGGTGCACAGGAAAAAGCCGCCGCCCTGTTCCTTCTGGCTGAATTACTGGGGGGCAGCACGACGTCGTACCTGAATGAAAAACTGCAGTTCGAGCAGCAAAAGGTCGTCTATACCGGTGCGTTCTACCGAGGCGTGTCGCTTGACGATACCACATTTGATCTGCTGGTTGTTCCGGCCGAAGGCGTGTCGCTGCAAGAGGCCGAGGATGCGATGGATCAGGCCGTGACCGATTTCATCGCCGAAGGTGTGAACGAAGAGGATCTGGATCGGATCAAGATGCAGCTGCGCGCCGCGCAGACCTATGCGCGAGACAATGTGGACGGGATCGGCAATCGCTATGGCCGTGCCCTGGCCAGCGGGCTGACGGTCGAAGATGTACAGGCTTGGCCTGATGTCCTGCAGGCGGTGACCGGTGATCAGATCATCGCCGCCGCGCGCGAAGTGCTGCAGCCTGAAACCTCGGTCACGGGCTGGCTGATGCGAGACGATGAGGTAACGCAATGAAGCGGATATTTGTAACTCTGATAGCTTTGGTCATCGCAGTTCCTGCATGGGCCGAGATCGAGATTGAAGAGGTCACCTCGCCGGGTGGCATCACCGCATGGCTGGTCGAGGATCACTCGATCCCCTTCACCGCCCTGGAGCTGCGGTTCCGCGGTGGCACGTCGCTGGACGACCCGACAAAGCGCGGCGCGGTGTATCTGATGAGCGGCCTGATAGAAGAAGGCGCTGGCGAAATGGATGCCCGCACCTATGCGCGCGAGCTGGAATCTCTGGCCGCGTCGTTCGGGTATAGCGCCTCAGACGATTCAGTGTCGATCTCGGCACAGTTTCTGACCGAAAACAGGGATGAGGTGATTGACCTGTTGCGGACCACGATTCACGAACCGCGTTTCGATCAGGATGCTGTAGACCGTGTTCGCGCTCAGGTTCTGTCGGGTCTGCGGTCAGATCAGACCAGCCCCAGTGACATTGCCGGGCGCAGCTTCGCGGAAATGGCCTATGGCGATCACCCCTACGGTTCCGAAGGCAAGGGCACGATCGAGAGTGTCAGCGCCTTGACCCGCGATGATGTGGTCACGGCATATGAGAACGTGTTTACCAAGGATCGTCTGTATGTAGGCGCGGTCGGCGATATCACCCCAGAGGAACTGGGCGCGGTGCTGGACGAGCTCTTGCTTGATCTGCCGGATACCGGCAAACCGATCCCTAAGCGGGCCGATGTGACAATCACTGGCGGAGTGAGCGTGATCGAGTTCGATACGCCGCAATCGGTGGCTCTGTTCGGCCATGCCGGGATCGACCGCGACGACCCGGATTTCTTTTCCGCCTATCTGTTGAACCACATTCTTGGCGGCGGGGGTTTCGAAAGCCGCCTGATGCAGGAAGTGCGCGAAAAACGCGGTCTGACCTATGGTGTGGCGACCTATCTGGTGCCAAAGGATCTGGCCTCTGTGTATCTTGGGTCGGTGTCCTCTGCCAATGACCGTATTGCCGAAGCCGTTGATGTGATCCGCAACGAATGGGCGCGCGCCGCATCCGAAGGGGTCACTCAGAAGGAGTTGGACGACGCCAAGACCTATCTGACCGGTGCCTATCCGCTGCGCTTTGATGGCAACAGCCAGATCGCCGGGATCATGGTGGGTATGCAGATGGAGGATTTGCCTATCGACTATATCGCCACACGCAATGACAAGGTAAATGCAGTGACGCTTGAGGATGTGAACCGGGTGGCGTCCGAACTGCTGGATCCAGATGGTTTGCACTTTACCATCGTTGGCAAACCCGAAGGTCTGGACGGCTGACCCTTAGGCCGCTGCAGGTCTTCTCTGGGCCTGCAGCGTGTGCCTGTTGCTGTTCAACAGCTTTTGCCGTGTATGTCGGAAATGCGCTGCTTTCAATGCATCGTCGATATGGCGGCTCCGCCGCAGCAAGCGCATCAGGCTGATATTGTCGAAAACCAGGCATTTGGTGGGTTCGGTGGCTATTACCGTGGCTGTGGCAGGCAGCCCAAGGCCAAAGGTCAGCTCTCCCAAAATCTCATCTTCTCCACATTGGTTGATGACCCGGCCGTTTTTCAGGATCGTGGTCCGCCCCTTTAAGACAAAGCCCAAAAAGTCGGTTGTCTTGCCTTCTTCGATCAGGATGTCACCGTTTTCATAGGTCTTGACGGCGGCGGTGTTCAACAGTTTCCGGGCTTGGTGGGGTTTCAGCGATTCAAGGTGCAGGGCGATGAACTGACGTTCGTCATCTGAAAACCGAAGCAAATGCCGGGACAGAAACCCGCGCAGCAGGCCCAGGATCGAGATCGAGATATAGGCCAGCTGAATGATCGAGCCCGCGAGGTTGAATTCTTCCGACATGCTGAACAGAACACATCCGGCTGCGGCGATCACAAGCAGGGGGTAGAGGCTGCCGTTGCCCCGGATGATCCCCATCTGTAGCAGAAAATAGCTGGTGATGTAGAGGCCCGCGCCAAAGACGCCGATCATCGTGGCGACCTGTACCAGTTCAGGAAACTCGTATGGAAAACTCAGCATGGACCGATCCAACCTTGTTAAGACTGGGTCCAAGCTGAGGGATAGTGGCGGCGCTGTATATGAACAATGTCACATGTTAATCATCGTTATGTTCATTCAATGATCACTCTATGCAGCAGCGCGCCATCTGTACCCGAACAAACTGTTTGCACCCCTGGGTTCTCCAGGGCTGGGTCCCTACTCACCGTAGGGCACCCAGATGTTTTTAACCTCGGTCGCAGCCTGCAAGAAACGGCGAGTCTGATCCTCGTGCCATTCGGTTGCCATGGCGTTATTCACCCAACTCCGTTTCAGGTTCCCGGCCGAAGCCCGCTCGATCTCGGCCGACAGATCGGTAGACGAGAATGACCAAACTGCATCCACATTCAGATGCGAAGCCAGCGGCTTCGCCAGTTCCGTGTGGCTGCCAGTCAGGATGTTGACCACGCCAGCGGGCACGTCCGAGGTTTCGAGGATTTGGTAGAAATCCGTCGCCGCCAGCGGGTAAGGCTCGCTTGCCGCAAGAACCACCCGGTTGCCCATCGCAATCGCAGGCGCCATGGCCGAGACCAGACCCAGCAGCGGCGCCTCGTCAGCACAGAGCGCGCCGATCACGCCGACAGGTTCTTTCATGGCAATGGCCACGCCCCGGATCGGAACGCCGTGCACCTGGCCGTCATACTTGTCGGCCCAGGCAGCGGCGGTGAACAGGCGCTGGATCGAGGCTTCGACCTCTTTCGCGCCGTCTTTCCTGCCGGTCATGGCATCAAGGCGCGCAGCGAATTCACCCGCGCGGGCCGAGAGGTTTTCGCCGATGTAATACAAGATCTGTGCCCGTAGATGGCCGGTGGTCTTTGACCAACCCTTGGCCCCCGCTGCGGCCTCGACCGCGTTGCGCACGTCTTTGCGGTTGGCCAGACCCACATGGCCCAGCAGGCCAGGCTTGCCCCAGACGGGTTTCGAATATCCGCTGTCAGGACGGGCCTGTTTGCCGCCGACATACATTTTGGCAGTACGGTCAATCGGATCGACCGGGGCACCTTCGCCCATCGCGGCCTCGGCCTTGGCCAATGGTTTGCCTTTGCCTTTGGGCTTGGTGTAGGCGGTCAGACCTTCCCAGCCACCTTCGCGGCCAAAGCCGCTTTCGCGCACACCGCCGAACCCGGCCGCGGCATCGAACAGATTGGTGGCATTCACCCAGACAACGCCCGCGACCAGCTTCGGTGCGATATCCAGTGCAAGGTTCACGTTCTCGGTCCATACCGTCGCCGCCAGCCCGTAACGGGTGTTGTTGGCCAGCTCAACCGCCTCTTCCGGAGTACGGAAGGTCGAGGACACCAGCACCGGACCGAAAATTTCCTCCTGCATCAGTTGATCGGAGGTTTCGAGGCCCGAGATCAGCGTTGGCGGGAAGAAACAGCCATTTTCGGGCAGCGCGCCGGCCGCCTGATAAACGTGACCCGCGGTGTTGCTGTCGACCATGCTCTTGATGGTCTGCAACTGGACCGGGTCGACCACAGCACCCACGTCGATGCATTTGTCCAATGGATCACCGATGCGCAGAGTGTCCATTCGGGCGCGCAGTTTCTCGTGGAACCGATCGGCGATGCCTTCCTGAACCAACAGACGCGAACCCGCGCAACAAACCTGACCCTGATTGAACCAGATCGCGTCGACCAGCCCTTCGATGGCGGAATCGATATCGGCGTCGTCAAAGACGATATAGGCGGACTTGCCACCCAGCTCCAAAGTCAGCGCCTTACCCGAACCGGCGGTCGCCTCACGGATGCGCCGCCCCACTGCGGTTGAGCCGGTAAAGGCGATCTTGTCCACGTCCGAGGCCACGATCATCTCACCTACCGCGCCATCGCCCGTGACGATGTTGACCACACCCTTGGGCAGCCCGGCCTGTGAGCAGATATCGGCAAACAGCAGCGCGGTCAGAGAGGTATATTCGGCAGGTTTCAGAACGACCGTGTTACCCATGGCCAGCGCCGGAGCAATCTTCCAAGCCAGCATCAGCAGCGGGAAGTTCCAAGGAACGATTTGTCCACACACTCCCAGCGCTTCGGCGTTGGGTAGTTCGCTTTCCATCAACTGCGCCATGCCGGCGTGGTAGTAAAAGTGACGCTGTACCAGAGGGATGTCGATGTCGCGCGATTCACGGATCGGCTTGCCGTTATCCAAGCTTTCCAGCACTGCAAACAGGCGCGAGTGCTTTTGCAGCAGGCGCGCGATGGCATAGAGGTAGCGCGCACGACCCGCACCGCCCATCTTCTCCCATTTTGGCTGCGCCTTGCGGGCGGCGGATACGGCGGCGTCGACATCGGCTTGCTTGGCCTGGGTCAGCTTGGCCAAAACCTCTCCGGTCGCCGGGTTGCGGCTGTCGAACCCCTTGCCCGGTTTGGTGAAGGTCCCGTCGATATAGTGACCAAATTTGTCACCCTGATCGACCAGCCAGGCCAGCGCTTCGGCTGAGCTTTCGGGGGCAGGGCCGTAATCCATGGTCTCGAAAATCTCTTTGACTGTCATTGTTTTCGTCCTCAGCCCATCGAGTGCCTGTAACCGGCGGAATAAGCACCCGTTACGAAATGTTCTAGCTGCCGTTCGATATCGCCCAAAAGCGACGACGCGCCAAAGCGAAACAGGTCCGGCTCCAGCCAACGGTCGCCCAGCTCATCCTTGATCAGCGACAGGTAAACTAGTGCGTCCTTGGCTTTGGAAATCCCGCCTGCGGGTTTATATCCGACACGATACCCGGTGCGGTCATAGTAATCGCGGATCGCCCGGATCATCACCAGCGACACGGGCAGCGTGGCGTTGACGCTTTCCTTACCGGTCGAAGTCTTGATGAAATCCGCCCCCGCCATCATGCAGACCAGCGAGGCGCGCGCCACGTTGCGTAGGCTGCCCAGTTCGCCGGTTGCAAGGATGGCTTTGACATGCGCGTCGCCACAAGCCACGCGGAACGCTTTCATCTCGTCATACAAGGCCTGCCAGTCGCCCGACAGCACATGACGCCGAGAGATTACGATGTCGATTTCCTCGGCTCCGGCTTTGACGCTTTCTTCGATCTCGGCCACGCGCAGGTGGAACGGGGACAAGCCTGCAGGGAATCCGGTCGATACGGCGGCCACCGGAATCCCGGTGCCCTTCAGCGCATCCACAGCGGTTTCGATCATGTCGTGATAGACACAGACCGCGCCGGTGGTGATAGGTGGCATGTCCAACGCCTGAAGTGTTGCAGAAGCCACGGGTTGCCGCGCTTTGGCGCACAGGCGCCGGACACGGCCGACGGTATCGTCTCCCGATAGGGTGGTCAGGTCGATCAGGGTGATCGCCTTGAGCAGCCACGCCGCCTGGTAGTCCTTTTTCACCGAGCGCCGACCCGGCAGGGTGGCTGCGCGGCGCTCAACGGCCGAGGTGTTGACCTGTACGGCCCGCACCCAATCCAGATCAAGCTCCATTCCAGGGTTCCGGGGCTCGGTCACTTGCGGCAGATGCGCGGTGCGCACGGGGCTTTCTGAGCTCTGCGTTTCCATTTTCACATCCTTTGGGAGGTTTGTATCAAATTCGCACGGGTAAGATGCAAATGGAAGGCCATCCGGCATTGGAAGGGTAAATTTTTTGACCAAATGGACAAAATAGGCGTTTTCTTGCGAATAATTCTCAATAGCATTGACTTAGTTGCGAGCGGTTCTCATATTCATCTTAGCAAGATACCATTTCCGGGGTCTGATATGATTCGTCGTAGTTTCCTTGCAGCGCTGGCATTCGCCGCTGTATTCCCATTCTCGGCCTGGGCCGATGCGCCGCTGAAAGTGGTGGCCACGACCGGTATGATTGCCGATGCCGCCCGTCAGGTCGGAGGTGATCAGGTCGAGGTGAAGGGCCTTATGGGCCCCGGCGTCGACCCGCATGCCTATCGTCAGACCCGCAGTGATATCGTCGCTATGACCAGGTCCGATCTGATCCTGTGGCATGGTCTGTATCTTGAGGCGCAGATGGAAGAGTTCTTCCATGACCTAGGGCGTAAACGCATGGTCGTTGCGGTAGCCGAAGGCGTTGATAAGTCAAAGCTGCACGCGCATGACAATTATGCTGACAAATACGATCCCCATCTTTGGATGAGCCCGGCCCTGTGGCGCGATGTCGTGGTCGAGGTGCAAAAAGCCCTGACACAAGCGCGCCCCGAGGCCGCGGACACCTTTGCGGAAAACGCAGAGGCCTTTCTTGCGCAGATCGCGGAACTGGAGACTTATGGCAAGCAAGTGCTTGCAGCGGTCCCGGAAAACAACCGTGTTCTGGTGACGGCACATGATGCCTTTGGGTATTTCGGTGCTGAATACGGGTACGATGTGCTTGGAATTCAGGGTATTTCAACCCAATCCGAGGCGGGACTGAACCGGATTAGCGAATTGGTCGATACGCTGGTTGACCGGCAACTGACGGCAGTTTTCGTGGAAAGCTCGGTCTCGGATCGGTCGATGCGTGCGCTGATCGAGGGCGCAGCGGCCAGGGGACATCAGGTCGAAGTCGGTGGACAGCTTTATTCGGACGCGATGGGCGAGCCCGGCACCTATGAGGGTACCTACATCGGGATGCTGGATCACAATATCACAGTAATCGCAGGCGCTCTGGGGGCTGATATTCCCAAAACTGGCATGAGCGGCAATCTGTCGGCGGGGTTTTAAGAGATGCTGGAACTGGCGGCACATCAGGGCATCCCCCTTCCGGAAAACGACATTGGAAAAAGCCCGCTGGCCATTCGTGGCCTGACCGTCTCGTACGGGCAGAAGCCGGCGGTTTTCTCGGTTGATATGACCGTGCAACCGGGTGCCATGACAGCGATCATCGGGCCAAACGGTGCTGGTAAATCGACCCTGTTGAAGGCTGCGTTGGGGATTGTGTCACCCCTGTCCGGGCAGGTGACAGTGTATGGTGATCGGCTGGACCGGCAGCGGTCCCGGATTGCATATGTACCGCAACGGGCCAGCGTGGACTGGGACTTCCCGACGCGCGTGATTGACGTGGTTCTGATGGGCTTGTCGCGCGAGCTGGGGCTGTTGGGACGGGTGCGCGCCCGGCATAAGGCGCGGGCGATGGATTGTCTGCACCGTGTAGGGATGCGTGACTTTGCCGACCGGCAGATCGGCCAGTTATCAGGCGGCCAGCAGCAGAGGGTCTTTCTGGCGCGCGCCTTGGCGCAGGCCGCCGATCTGTATTTGCTGGACGAACCTTTTGCCGGGGTTGATGCGGCAACGGAAAAGGCCATCATTTCGGTCCTGAAATCCCTGAAAGAGGCGGGCAAGACCGTGGTTGCGGTGCATCATGACCTGGCGACCGTCACCGACTATTTCGACCATGTTTTCCTGATCAACACGCGCAAAGTCGCCGAGGGGCCCGTGGCCGAGGCTTTTACGGCCAAGACATTGCAATCTGCCTATGGCGGCCGTCTGGCTACGGCGCAGATCGACCAGATCTCACGCGCGCTGGGGTGAGTCATGCATTGGGATGCTCTGACCCTTCAGCTTGGCTATAACGCCACGCTTGTCGCAATCGGCGCAAGCCTGCTGGGCATTTCCGCCGGGGTGACCGGCACATTTCTGTTCTTGCGCAAACGTGCACTGGTCAGCGATGCGATCAGCCATGCGACATTGCCGGGTGTGTGTCTGGCCTTTATGGTGCTTGTGGCCCTCGGTGGGGACGGCAGAAACCTGATCGGCCTGCTCGTCGGGTCGGCAATATCCGCTTGGATCGGCCTTTTATGTATGAACTGGCTGACGCGGCACACGCGGCTGGCCGAGGATGCCGCGATCGGAGCGGTCCTATCTGTATTCTTTGGTTTCGGCATTGTGCTGCTGACGGTGATCCAGACCATGGGTGTGGGCCGACAGGCGGGGCTCGAAGGGTTTCTGCTGGGCTCGACCGCAGGGATGCTTTGGGCAGATGCGATGATCATTGCGATCGGAGGCGCGGCAACACTGGCGCTTGTCATGATTATCCGCCGTCCAATGACGATCGTGGCCTTTGACCCTGAATTTGCCGCAGCCAGGGGCCTGCCGGTGCATCGCATCGACCTTGCAATGATGGGTCTGGTAATGGCCGTCACAGTGGTTGGCCTGAAAGTTGTCGGGCTGATCCTGATCGTTGCGCTTTTGATCATTCCGCCGGTGACAGCCCGGTTTTGGACTGAGCGGTCCGAAAGAGTAGTGTTGCTGGCGGGTCTGATCGGGGGCGTCTCGGGTTATATCGGTGCGGCGCTGTCGGCGGCGGCTCCCAATCTGCCGACGGGTCCGCTTATCGTTCTTGTCAGTTTTGCCGTGTTTGTCCTGTCGTTGCTGTTGGCGCCGGTTCGCGGTGTTCTGGCGGCGGTTTTGCGGCACCTGCAATTCCAGCGTCGGGTTCATATCCGGCAGGGCTTGCTTGCGTTGGCACAAGGGCAGAAAATCTATGAGCCGCTGACCCTGCGTTTGTTACGCCGGGCCGGGTTGGCCCGCCCCGACGGCGTGGCAACTGAGGCTGGCAAGGCCCGCGCCGCCAAAGCCCTGCGTGACGAAAAGCGGTGGGAGGTCGTTCGCACGGACCAGGCCCACGAAGCAACGGCGGCGCTTTATGACGGGCTGCGCGATATCGAAACCGTGCTGACCCGCGACCAGATTACCGAGATCGACCGCCAGATCGGCGGCCCGCAGGGGATAGCACCATGAGCGGCGAAGAATTCGTTCCCCTGTCACTGACACCGCTGCTGATCGGGACATTTGCCGCCATCGCCTGCGCCCTTCCGGGGAACTTTCTGGTTCTGCGCAAACAGGCGCTGATCGGGGATGCGATCAGCCATGTAGTGTTGCCGGGCATCGTGGTGGCCTTTCTGCTGACCGGCGCGATCTCGACCTGGCCGATGATGCTGGGCGCGGCGGGTGCTGCCGTGGTTGCCGTTGTGATGATCGAAGCGATCCGCAGGCTGGGTCAGATCGAACCCGGTGCGGCAATGGGCGTGGTCTTTACTACCCTATTTGCGGCGGGTGTTCTTTTGTTGGAGCAGACGGACACCTCGACCGTGCATCTGGATGTGGAACACGCGCTGTATGGCAATCTCGAAAGTCTGATCTGGCTGGACGCAACGGGATGGGCCTCGCTGCGGGACCCGGCCGCGCTTGCGGGGTTGCCCCCGGAATTGCCGCGTATCGCGCTGACGCTTGCGGGGGTTTCCCTGTTTACCTGGATATTCTGGCGACCATTGAAGATTTCGACCTTTGACGAAGGTTTTGCCAGCACGGTTGGTATTCGGACCGGTCCTTTGGGGTTTGCGCTGGTGATCACAGCGGCGATTGCTGCTGTCGCATCCTTCGACGCGGTTGGCTCGATCATCGTGATTGCCATGTTCATCTGCCCCCCCGCTGCGGCGCGGTTGATGACCAACCGATTGGAATCTCAAATCGCATGGAGCGTTGTATTTGCCGTGGTTTCGGCGGTGATGGGCTATGTTCTGGCGGGTTATGGCCCATTATGGCTGGGTGCCCGCGATGCCGTGAGTGCCGCCGGAATGATCGCAACGGTATCTGGTGTGATTCTGGCGCTTGCGGCTGTTTTCGGCCCCTGCCGGACCCGCGCGGGTGCTCCAGGCACTGTTTGATCCGGCATATTCCTGCTGTTGGCTGATGCCGTATTTCGGCTGAACTTTGCCAACGCCAACAGCACGACCAGAGTTAATGAGCCTTAATCTGCAGATCGTGCTAAGGTTGTTGTATTGTTAAGCAACTGACCACCACTCACCCCGGCTTGTTCGGGCAATCGTGATCAAGGTCGTCGCCTTGCGGGCCGACACGGCGCGATTGTCCGAACGCCCCCCTCTTGCACAAAATCTGAATGCCATAGCAGTGGCAGAATCGTGTGCGCATGTGCTAGGTCTAGGGGTATGGAGCAGGCAAACCCCAATATCAACGAGTTTCGACCGGTAATTCGGCAGTTGGACGATGCTGCAATCAACCGGATCGCAGCCGGCGAAGTGGTCGAGCGACCGGCCTCTGCGGTCAAGGAATTGATCGAGAACGCCATTGATGCAGGTGCCACGCGGGTTGCGATAGAGATCGCCGATGGGGGCAAGACGCTGATTCGCGTCACCGATGACGGCTGTGGTATTGCGGCGGCGGATTTGCCGTTGGCTTTGTCCCGCCACGCAACCTCGAAAATCGACGGGTCGGATCTGCTGAACATTCATACTTTCGGCTTTCGCGGTGAGGCGTTGCCGTCGCTGGGCGCGGTCGGGCGTTTGACCATAACCAGTCGTGTTCCGGGGGCGGATGCGGCGCAGATTCAGGTCGCTGGTGGCACAATGTCCGCGGTGAAACCCGCGGCTCTGCGTGCGGGGACCGTGGTCGAGTTGCGCGATCTGTTCTTTGCCACGCCTGCGCGTCTGAAATTCATGCGTACCGACCGCGCCGAGACACAGGCCATTGCCGATACGGTCAAACGTCTGGCCATGGCCGAGCCCTCGGTCACCTTTACCCTGCGCGATGTCTCGGGCGGCGTCGAGGGGCGCGTGACCTTCCGGGCTGACCGCGAGAATGGTGATCTGTTTGACGCGTTGCATGCCCGACTGGCCCGCGTGATCGGGCGCGAGTTTGCCGAGAACGCGTTGCAAATTGACGCCACGCGCGAGGGTATCCGGCTGTATGGCTATGCCGCCCTGCCGACTTATTCTCGGGGCGCAGCGGTGGCGCAGTACCTGTTCGTCAACGGACGGCCTGTGCGTGACAAGATGCTGACCGGTGCATTGCGGGCGGCCTATTTCGACTTTCTTAGCCGTGATCGGCATCCGGCGGCGGCTCTGTTCATCGACTGTGATCCGACGCTGGTGGATGTGAACGTGCACCCTGCCAAATCCGAAGTGCGGTTCCGCGACCCTGGCGTCGCGCGCGGGCTGATTGTCTCGGCTCTGCGGCACGCACTGGCAGAGGCCGGGCATCGGGCGTCTTCAACCGTAGCGAACGCGACCCTCGGCGCGATGCGGCCCGAATCACCGCAACCCATTCCGGCGCGGGTCTACCAGATGGATCGCCCTTCACCCGCCGCGCGCCAGATGGCCTATCAGGCGCAGGCACCGGGCTTTGCTGAACTGACCCGCGATTACAGCGGCAGCGTGGTCGAGCCGGTCGCGGAATCTGTTTCCGAGACGCCGGTAGAAGCCCTGCCTTTGGGGGCTGCACGCGGGCAGGTGCATGAAAACTACATTATCGCCCAGACCGCTGATGGTATGGTGATTGTCGATCAGCACGCCGCGCATGAGCGGTTGGTCTATGAAAAGCTGAAAGCCCAGATGGCGGCGAACCGCGTGGCGGCGCAGGCGCTGCTGATCCCCGAGATCGTAGAGTTGTCTGAAAGCGACTGCGCGCGACTTTTGGCGGTGGCGGATGACCTTTCTCGCTTTGGCCTGACGCTCGAGCCCTTCGGCGGCGGTGCGGTTGCCGTGCGTGAAACCCCGGCCATTCTGGGTGAGGTCAACGCCCGCGCAATGATTCTGGATATTCTGGATGAGCTCTCCGATCAGGGTGAAAGCCAGAAGGTGCAGGCGCGGATTGAGGCGATCCTCAGCCGTGTCGCCTGTCATGGTTCGATCCGCTCGGGCCGCCGAATGCGGGCCGAAGAGATGAACGCCCTGCTGCGCGAGATGGAGGCGACACCCCATTCCGGCCAGTGCAACCATGGGCGGCCAACTTATGTGGAACTGAAACTGGCCGATATCGAACGATTGTTCGGACGCAGTTGATCCCGCGCGGTGCGCGGGCTATGAAGAATAAAACAAGAACATCCGAGGCAACATGATCGAGATTGCAGGAACCCAATTGGCATTGAACGACCCCGTGATCCTGATCGTTGGCGGGGTGGTGGCATTGATCCTGTTGCTGCTGTTCCTGTCTTTGCGAGCGGCCAACCGGTCAGCCAGGATGGCCGAGCCACTGTCGCGGCAAATGGCGCATCTGGGTCAACATGTTCAGCAGTTGGGACAAGGACAAGAGCAGCTGCGCGGTGGTCTGCAGCATGTCTCGGACACGCAGGCCAATGCGCAGCTGCAGGTGATCCAGACGGTTGAATCGCGCCTGTCTTCGGTGCAGCAGCAGATGAACGATCGGCTGGCAGATAACGCGATGAAATCCGCACGTGCGCTGGCCGAGATGCAGGAGCGGATGAAGGAATCGCTGCACGGCTCGTCGAAACAAACGGCGACGTCACTGACCCAGCTGCAGGAGCGTCTGGCGGCCATCGACAAGGCGCAAGATAACATCACCAAACTATCGGGCGATGTGCTGTCGCTTCAGGATATTCTGTCGAACAAACAGACGCGAGGTGCGTTCGGAGAGATTCAGTTGAACGATATCGTCTCCAAGGCGTTGCCCTCGGACAGTTTCAAGCTGCAGGCGACCTTGTCGAACGGGCGTCGGGCGGATTGCCTGATCCACCTGCCCAACCCACCCGGCCCCATTGTGATCGACAGCAAATTCCCGTTGGAAGCGTATGAGGCGCTGATCGGGTCGACCAATGATACGGAGCTGAAAGCGGCGGTGCAGATGTTCCGAACAACTGTGCGCAAGCATATCAACGACATCTCCGAGAAATACATTCTGGACGGGGAAACCGCCGATGGCGCGTTGATGTTCCTACCTTCCGAAGCGGTTTATGCCGAGTTGCACGCCAAGTTTCCCGAATTGGTGCAGGAGAGCTTTACCAAACGTGTTTGGATCGTCTCGCCCACCACCTGCATGGCAACGCTGAACACGATGCGCGCGATCCTGAAGGACGCAAGGATGCGGGAACAGGCGGGTGCTATCCGCAAAGAGCTGGGTCTGCTGCACAAGGATGTAGATCGCCTGGGCGATCGGGTTTCCAATTTGGACCGGCATTTCGGGCAGGCGGCCAAGGATATCTCGGAAATCAAGATCAGCGCTGAAAAGGCCGGGCGCCGGGCGCAGCGACTGGACAATTTCGATTTCGAAGAGATCGCACCTGACGACACGCCGGGCGTTGTACCGCTGGCGCGGCACGAAATCTGATAAGCCGTTCGATGCGACATTGGCCGGATTTGGCCAGCGCATCGCGTCAGGTCCCAGAGATCAGATACGCAGGAAGGGCTGGAACAAGCGGGGCATGAGCTTGGTGAATTTTAGCGGCGCGTCGGTAACGGCCAGACAGATGCAATCTGCGGTAATGTCTGCGGTCGGGGTGTGATGCAGATCTTCATCGGCAATCTCAACATCGCCGCGTGCAAAGTGATCAACCTCATCCGAGAAAGCACCCTGCAGAACCATGGTCAATTCCATACCGTTATGGCTGTGATCCGGAACTGCGGTTCCGGCCGGAATGAACAGCAGACGTGCCGAAGCGTCGCCGCTCGTCGGCAAGATAGCTTGTCTGACGCCCATTCCGATGGGCCGCCATCGGATGTCATTGACAGTGCCGCCGACGTAGTCCTGCAGGGGGGCAGGTAGCACGGCGCAGCCCTTGTTCACGGGCTTGGGGGTCGGTACGCCTTGGGCGATCAGCGCCATCGTCGCAGCCAGCGCGCTGTCGTTCATTTGGGCAGGATAGGGCAGCGCGTCCAGTATCTGTCCGCCAACCGCATCAAAGCTTTCAGCCTGCGCGCGGCAATGGTCACACAGCGACAGATGGGTCGCGACCATCAGATCGAACGCTTCGGGCAGGCTGCCGGCGGCATATGCCATCAGCAGATCTTCCGTCAGGTGATGCTTAATCTGTTTGCTCATCGTCTCTGTCTCAGTTCATTGCGTGGCGCAGGCGATCCAGCGCCAGCCTAATTCTTGATTTGATCGTTCCCAGAGGCAATCCAGTCTGAGACGCAATTTCCCGGTGACTCAGGTCTCCGAAATAGGCCTTTTCGATCAAGTCTCTTTGCGCGTCAGGCAACGCCTTCAAGGCAGTGCGCAGCTGCGCGGTTTCTTGTTGCAAGACGATCACGTCGTCCTGATCAGGTTCGGACTCGGGGCCCCAGCCCAGTTCTTCCGGTTCGGGGCGCCGTTGCTTGCGCAGGGCGTCGATGCGTTTGTTCCGTGCGATGGTGAACACCCATGTGGCCACCGTTGCCCGGGTCGGATCGAACAGATGGGCCTTGTGCCACAAGGTCGCCATCACCTCTTGCGCACATTCCTCGGACATGGTCGCGTCCGAGCCTGACTTCATCAGGAACGCCTTGATCCGCGGCGCAAAATGCTGGAACAGCTCGGCAAAAGCCGCCTGATCCTGCGCATCCCGAATGCGCCTGACATGGTCCACCCACTCAATCCTGGTGTCGCAACTGCTTTGTGTTCCGTTCACCTGTCTACCCTTGATGCGTTTTCTTGTGCGCCAAGGCTTGAGGACGGCGGGTGTAGCCGCCGGCTCGTCCAAGGTCACGGTGTCTATCTCGGTAAACATAACCACAATACGGTTGGTGTCCCAAGCCGGATCACTCTGAAGCGATATTTTTGATCCAATCCTGGCTGGATGCCGTATTCTAAGTAACAGAAACCTTCAGAAAACCACGCCCCTCCGGGCGGTTACAAGCGGGTCGGACCATATCGAATGACACAGACCGTTGATCATGTTGCGGGCCATACCTTTCACGGGCGCAAGGGGGCGATCGAAAACGCCTTCCGCTATTCGGTCGACTACATTCTTCTGAACCCTGAACGCGATCTGACCACTCCGGCGCTATTTTCGGTGAACCGGGCCAATCTTGCCAACTGGCGGTCGCAGGATCACGGGGGTGAGCCGGGCCAGGGCGACGGTGCCGCCTGGCTGCGCGCGCGGTTTGATCAGTTGCAGGTGGCGCAACCGGCGCGCCTGATGTTGCTGACGCAGCCTCGGGTTCTGGGGCATGTGTTCAACCCGGTCAGCTTCTGGTTCTGTTTTGATGGACAGGATGTGCTTAATGCGGTGGTGGCCGAGGTGACCAACACCTATGGCACGCGCCACAGCTATCTGTGCCACAAGCCCGGTTTTGCGCCCATCGAAGTGACAGACAGGATGGTGGCTGACAAGCTGCTGCATGTTTCGCCCTTCCAGAAGATCGAGGGCAGCTATACCTTCCGTTTCGACTATCGCCCCGAACGTGTTGGCGTTTGGATCGAGTATACCCGCCCCGAGGGCGGATTGATCGCCACCCTGACCGGGACACGCCGTCCGCTGACCAACCGGGTGATCCTGTGGTCGCTGCTGCGCCGCCCATTTGGTGCGCGGCGGACCTTTGCGCTGATCATCTGGCAAGCACTTAAACTTTGGGTGAAAAAAGCCACCTTTCGCCCGTTCAGAACCGCACCGGTGCCGGATCAGCCGGTTTCGCGTGTGCGCCTGCGCTAACGCGTTTGTTCAAGATCAAAGACTCGGGCTCTGCCTAGTGGTTGTTTCATTCGAAAGCCGCGAACACAGGAGTCGGGTCATGTTGGAAATTTCAGCAAGAAAAGTTGCTCAGGTTGCGCTGATGGGGCGCGAGCTGAATCGGGCCGAGGGCGAGTTGCGCGCGTTCATTGATCACATGAGCGAGGACGAACAGGCCGAACTGGTGGCTATCATGTGGATCGGGCGTGAAAGCTTCTTCGCCGAGGATCTGGTCGAAGCCATCGCCACCGCAAGGGCCGAAGCCTCAACCCCCTGTGCTGATTACCTGATCGGAACGCCGCACATGTCAGATCATCTGGAAAATGGTCTGGATGCGCTAGGGGTATCGGCCGAGGACGTGGAAAATGATCTGATGTAGGCACCAGTTTTATTGCCGTCACGCCACCTGATTGGCGTGACGGTCATCTCAGTTGGAATGGTCAATGATCGCGAGGTGCTGCGCCAGCCGGTCGATTTCAGCCATCCAGCCCTGCACCAGTTTCGGATCATTGGGGGCCGCATGAACGCCTGCCGGAATAGCGCGGTTCAAGACGGCTTCGACAGCCAGTGAAACGGGGACCGAGACCAGCCGCGCCATTGCCGTGCCGCGGTCGTCACCCCAGGCATCCATCACATAGGTTTTGTGCCAGACCGGAACGCCGTCTTTTTCCGCCTTCAGGCCCACACACAGAACCACACGGTCCGGCTCGCCCTCGTCATAGGCGTTGTCGGCCCAGAACTGGTCCGACATCTCCTTCAGGCGTGCATCGCCTTCGGGGCCGGACAGGGTTTCGATTTCGGCAAACACACCCGACCACGCATCGGCCCAGCCATTCAGACGCAGCGTACCGCGGACGAATTCCTTGACCGGCCAGTGATCCTCGAAATGGTACTGCGCCATGAACGGGATCGAGTCGCGGTTCGGATAGACCTCAAAGCTTTCGGGTGTGGGCAGGGGTGCGATATAGCTGGTAATCGCATCCCATGGGCGCGCCACGTCCAGCGGAGCATAATTGCGAATTGATTTCGATGGTGAACGCAACGCCTTGAGCACACCCAGCGGTGACCAGCTGAACTTGTACCGGAACGGGTTCGGATGCTTGGGGATGCCACCGCAATAAGAGATGAAACTCAGGTGGTTCTGCGGGTCGAACGCGTCCGAAGCGCGATAGTCGTCGATCAGTGCATGAGCCATCAGGTGATCGATGCCCGGGTCCAGCCCGCCCTCGTTGACCAGCGCCACCCCGGCTTCGCGGGCCGCCTCGTCCAACGCGCGCATCTCGGGGGCGATATAGGAGGATGAGACGAAATTCGCCTGTTTCGCGATTGCAAGCTCGGCCAAGGGCACGTGCCAGTCGCCGGGCAACATCGAAACGATGACATCGCCCTGTTCCAGCACCGCCGCCAAGGCGTCGATGTCAAAAACGCGGATATCGCTGGTCAGGTCACCAACTTCGGCCTTGGCCTTTTCGATTGTCCGGTTCCAGACCGTGACCTTGTGCCCGCCTTCGATCAGGCGGCGTAAGCCGGGAATGGCCGACAGGCCGGTGCCACACCAGTGAATCGTCATGTGAAAACTCCTTTACGGCTGTTCAGCCAAACCTCAGTTTTGCAATCACGATCGCGCTGACAAGCAGGATCGAGATCACATTACCCAATATCAGCGGCCATGCCGCAATCATCACTCCGTAAATCAGCCACAGGCTCAGCGTGGCCAGAATCAACAGGTTCGCCGGCATAGACAGATCCTTGGTCTCGCGGGAGCGCCAGGTCTTTAGGGTTTGAGGAAGCCAACATACAGTGCCCAGCACCGCAGCCGCGCCTCCGATCAGGTGTTCCATGCGTGGCTACTCCTAGACATGGTTGTCGAAAGTATCGCGGGCCCGGCCCCAGACGCCGCTGTCCAGATCGGTCAGGGTCAGCAGAGAAGGCAGAAGCTGTGCTGCATAATCTTCCGAGCTTTCGACCGGTAGCATCGACGGCAGATTGTCGATTGCAACTACATCAAGAACCGGATTGGTCGCCACGCGCAGGGCAGGTGCCTCCCAAGTTGTTGCTCGGTCATAAACCGGAACAGGGTTATAATCGCTGTCGGGGTCACAGGCGACATCGCCGATGGCGGTCAGCTTGCAGTCAGCGGCCAGTGCCTCATGTGGGACAAAAATCGGCGTACCTGGGCGCGCGAAGATACAGTTCAGGAACAGGTCGTGGTCCAGGATTTCAGGGAACGGCCCACCGCTGGCGGTTTCGGCCATGTCCCACTTGGTGACACTGACACCCATCGCCGTGCAAAGGTCGCTGGCGCCGGTGCCCACGCGGCCAAGAGCACCGATGACGATGGCCCTTGGTCTATTGGCCTCGATGGCATCTAGTTCAGCCAGAAGCTCGGAATTCAACGCGTCCTTGCTGGGATAGACACCAACCGGAGGGCATTCCGCGCCCCGCTGCTGCGCGGCCCAAGTCTTGAGTGTCACCGCAGCCCCGGCATAGCCGGCCCAATAGCCAAAGGCGGCGACTCGGCGGCCGTTTTCGTCGACAAGATATTCCAGATCATACAGCGTTCCGCCCCCGGCCTTGAACCGTTCTAGCAGCGCCCGGCCGGAATGCTGACCCTTATAGGCATGGCCGAACATGATGTGGAGGTGGGGCAGGGGCGTGCCATCCTCGGGCAGTTCCTTGAGGCCAAAGATGATCGCGTCCTTGGGTGCATCTGGCCAGGAGTTCTCGGGCGCGATCTCGCAGCCAGCAGCCTTGTAACCGTCGATGGGGATGGCGCGAACATGGCTTTCCTCGACCGTTACGCGGATGCCAGCAGCGATCAGCGCCAAAGCGCCTTCAGGGGTCAGCCCGACCCGTTCTTCGTTCGGGCGCTGTTCGGCCCGGACCCATAGATGCGTCATATTTTGTCCCCTTTATCAGAGCATTCCGGCGGCACGTACGGCTTTCAGCGAAGCGCGCGCTTCTGCCGCCTCACGAAAGGCGACGATCTTGGGGTAGGCTGCGATGTCGACGCCGTCGCCTTCCAACCAACTGCAAACCACATACAAATAGGCATCGGCAAGCGAGAACGCCTCGCCCAGCACAAACGGTCCACGCAGACCGTTCGAACAGATATAGTCGCAGGACGCTGCCATGGTCTGCGCGACTTTTGCCGTCATATCCTTCCAGCTGGATTTCTTGTCGGCCCACCGCGCGCCGCGCAGCTTATGGGCGTGGTTCACATGCATGGTCGAGGCAAGGTAATACATCACCTCGCGCATCCGGGCGGCCATGATCGGGTCCGCAGGCACCAGCCCGGCCTTCGGAGCCATTGCTGCGATGAACTCCAAAAGTGCCCCGGTTTCGGTCAAAATCCCACCGTCAACCACCAGCGCCGGAACCCGGCCTTTTGGGTTGATCTGCTTGTAGGCGGATTTGGTTTGCTCTCCACTGGCAAAGTCCAGTTGGATCGCCTCATAGTCCAGCCCGGCCTCTTCCAGTGCAATCGCAACGGCGACCGAAATCGTGCGAGGGGCATAGTAAAGTTGCATCACAAAGCCTCTGGTTTGGGGTTACAGGTGGGTCTGTGCAAACTGCCGGTCTGGTGCTTCCAGATGCGGAACGGCATTGAACAGAACCGGGCTGAGCTGTGTACCTATCGGGTATAAACGGTGCATTGACGTGTTCATGATGGCAAGAGCCACCCGCGCCATGGCCGGGATATCCAGCCCCATCGCCTGCCGGACAACCATCGAAATCAACCCGCCCGAGGTCACAACGATGGCAGGGCCGCCTTCGGTTCCGATATCGGTCAGCGCGTCGCGCACCCGGGTTTCGAATTCCTCGAAGGTTTCCGGTGTGTTTTTGATGGCGCCATCGGCCCAGGCGGCAAAGGTGCGGGGCAGATGCTCGACAAAACCTTCGCGATCAGTGGGCACTTTCACTCCGTGCTGTTCCTCGAACAGCTGCGCGATGGTGAAATACTCGATCTCGTTCAGCCGCGGATCGCGGATCGGATCAGTCAGCCCCATGCTGGCGGTGGTCTCGGCGTGGCGGATCAGGGTGCCGCAATAGACCCGGGGAAAATGGCTGCGTGTGTCCTGGAGATGCGCCCCCAGCCAGCGGGCCTGCTGATGTCCCAGATCGCTGAGCTTGTCATAGTTCTTTTCGTCGCGCGCGGTGGTATTGGCCTGCCCGTGACGCACCAGTGTGATATGTGACATGTCGGTCCCTCTTGCGTGGCAAGTCTTAGGACAGGTCTAGGTCTGGGGCCAGAGCCGTTCGTTGCGGTTTGGAAATTATTCTCGCTCACCCCCGAATCTGGCCGGGCGGTATTGTTGTTGACTCGCAAGACCGTCCACAGGAACCTTGGTGATATCAGACTGTCCTGCAAATTCATCGTTGCAAGCTATTCGATGACCTCGGAAAACTGGCTTGGGAAAGGATTTATTTATGACGGATATTAGGCGCACGCCTTTGCATGGTTTGCATGTTGAGTTGGGTGGGAAGTTGGTTGATTTTGCGGGCTGGGAGATGCCTGTTC
>NZ_JBXWMT010000016.1:0-71211 GCF_059609985.1 Ruegeria sp. YTSA219 | reverse complement strand
CGGTGATGAGATCGTTCGTCGAATAGTCTCAGACCTAACCGTCGAAACAAAAAAGCCCGCCCCAAACGGGGGCGGGCTTTTTCTGTTTGAATTTGGTAATTCAAGACGGGGAATTCCTAAAGAAGCAGCATGCTTTAGTCGTATGCGGCGTCCACTATGAATTCCACCTTCAGTTCGGGCCGCGCTAGTTTTGCTTCGCCACACGCCCTCGCAGGTGCGTATCCTGCAGGAACCCAAGCATTCCAGACCTCGTTCAAACCAGCAAAGTCCTTCATATCGGCCAGCCAGATGGTCACACGCAGCATTTTTTCCCGTGATGAACCTACGCGCTCTAGAAGGTCGTCAATTTTCCCAAGGCAAATACGCACCTGTTCCTGAATGGTATCACCTTCGGCGACTTGCCCGGTCAAATAGGCCACACCATTATGTTTAACGATTTTGGACGATCTCTCGCCGGTTTCGATGCGTTCTATCATTGGAGTGATCTCGCTGTTTCCTGTTTGATGCACGCGTTCATGGTCATAAGATGCCCCGCATGGCAAACGGAAACCGCTTGAGTAACTTTCAGAAAAGTTGAACTGGTCGGAGACGCCGCGGGTCGATTGCATTTCGCCGCGCCTAGGCTAGCTTGCCAGCGACACAGTATACCAGATTGCGCTTTTGCCGTTGAAGTGCTCTCTAGTTGGTTTCAGTGGATTGCATCGGGCGAAACCGCAAGAAGGATACTTCGACATGGACGAAACCGTAGAACGACTGTCCAAACGCCTGAAGCGGCGAGGATATCAGGTTTCGCCAATGAAGGAGACGGGTGCCTATATCGGTAATCTGGGTTTTGAGGTCGAGACAGTATTCGATGTCGGGGTGGCCTCGGGAACCGAGCATTTGTACGAGGCTTTCCCCGCAGCCAAGTTTGTGCTGGTCGAGCCCATTTCGGATTACGAAACCAAAGTACGGAAAAACTGGGGCGACAAGATCGATTTTGATTTCCATGCTTGCGGAGTTGGTGCCGAAAGCGGACAGACGACTCTTCGAATTCCAACAGTTGGCGATCGTTGGCTCGGCACACGGGCAACGATGCAGGAGTTTGACGAAGCGGCAATCCAGCACACCTCGCAAGTTGAAGAGCGACAAGTCCCGGTAAAAACACTGGATGAGATTGCGTCTTCCTACAAGGAACCTTTCGGATTGAAAATCGACACGGAAGGTTTTGAAATCGAGGTTATTAAAGGTGCATCGGAGATGCTAAAAAAATGCACCTTTGTATTGGCTGAAGTCTCTGTACGGCGTCGGTATCACGGCGGTTATAGGTTCAGCGATTTTGTCGCCGCGATGGCAGATCACGGGTTTGAGCTACACGAATTCGTCAGGCCACCGTCTGCAGAAGCGACCGATTGCGATGCCATTTTTGCCCCATTCGAAAGCTCAGTGTTCGACTATCAGGATTCCAGACTGTCTCGTATGGCGGCACGGGTAGCCAAGACATAGTCTAAGGGCATCTTTCCGCATGCAACGCGAGTTGTGTTGTCCGCGAAGGCGTTGAGTCTATCGCGCTGGGAGACGCCCCGCTTTTCGCTATCCGTGAAAGTGGCCGCTCCTCAAAGGACGGCCTTTCCAGAGGTTCGGATCGAGATGAGGTTACTCTGCGCCCACAAATCTGAAAGAGGTCGTGCAAGCCTCAACCAATTTGAAGTTAGAAACATGTATCGCCTCAGTTGCACTGATGACATATCGAACGTTACGAACAAGGGCAGAGTGAAGACACACGATGGAAGCAATATTCATCCTCTTGTTTCTGGCCTTTTTGCTCTGGGCGATCTGGCAACTGTTTGCGCTAGTGGGGGATATGGCAGAGCGGCGCGGACAAGATCGATTACTTTGGCAGGTGGCAGCACTGTTTATCAACCCGTTTGGGGCAATTATCTTGCTTTGGCTTTTTGTGTCTGTCCAAGAAAATCCCTAAGCATTCAGTACAGGAATCTGGTGGACCATTTTAGATTGAGTTGATCTTGTCACGACACCCAAATTCAGAAAATCTACGCATAGGGTATGAGCCAGGTGCGCGCATTCGACTTGTTTGAACTTCCCCCCTTGCCAAACCCCTCACACCCCTGTAGATCGCGCGAGTTCTCTATAAGAACATCAAGGCGGGGTGATTCCCGCCTTTTGGGTTCGATGAGGGTTGGCGATGCGCGCTTGTCCTCCTCTCAACCTCAACGCCTGATAAAAGGCTGTTATTATGCAAAGCCAAAATATCCGTATTCGGCTGAAGGCATTTGACTATCGCGTTCTGGATGCCAGCACGCAAGAGATCGTCAACACTGCCAAGCGGACCGGCGCGAACGTGCGCGGCCCGATCCCGCTGCCGAACAAGATCGAGAAGTTCACGGTTCTCCGTGGCCCTCACGTTGACAAGAAATCCCGCGACCAGTTCGAGATCCGCACGCACAAGCGTCTGCTCGACATCGTTGATCCGACCCCCCAGACCGTTGACGCGCTGATGAAGCTCGACCTCGCGGCTGGTGTGGACGTCGAGATCAAGCTGCAGTCGTAAGATCGGAGGGTATAGATTATGCGCTCTGGTATTATCGCAAAAAAAGTCGGCATGACCCGCCTGTTCATGGAAGACGGCAAGCAGATCCCTGTGACCGTTCTTCACCTGGACAACCTGCAGGTTGTTGCACAGCGCACGGACGAGAAGGACGGCTATACTGCTGTTCAGCTGGGTGCCGGTGCTGCCAAGGCAAAACGCACCTCGAAAGCCATGCGCGGTCACTATGCCGCTGCCAAGGTTGAACCCAAGCGTAAGCTGGTCGAGTTCCGCGTCTCCGAAGATGGCCTGATCGAAGTAGGCGCCGAGATTTCGGCAGAGCATTTCCTGGAAGGTCAGAAAGTTGACGTTTCGGGTACTTCGATCGGTAAAGGCTTTGCCGGTGCAATGAAGCGCTGGAACTTCGGTGGTCTTCGCGCCTCACACGGTGTTTCGATCAGCCACCGTTCGCACGGTTCAACTGGCCAGTGTCAGGATCCGGGCAAGGTTTTCAAAGGCAAAAAGATGGCCGGTCACATGGGTGCTGCCCGTGTAACAACCCAGAACCTGGAAGTCGTCAAAACCGACGCCGACCGTGGTCTGGTCTTCATCAAAGGCGCCGTTCCCGGACCGAAATCCGGTTGGGTTACCGTCAAGGACGCCGTCAAGAAGAAAGCACCGGAAGGCCTGCCTTTCCCGGCTGCTGTGAAATCGGCTGCAACCGAAGCACCTGCGGAAGAAGCTCCCGCGGAAGGTGGTGAAGCATGAAACTTGATGTAATCAAACTGGACGGCGGCAAAGCCGGCAACATCGAGCTGGATGCAGACCTGTTCGGCCTGGAGCCGCGCGCGGACATCCTGCACCGTGTGGTCCGTTGGCAGCGTAACAACGCGCAGGCTGGCACCCACAAGGTCAAGACCCGCTCGGAAGTGTCCTACTCAACCAAGAAGATCTATCGCCAAAAAGGCACCGGTGGCGCACGCCACGGCGCCCGTTCGGCACCGATCTTCCGGGGTGGTGGCGTTTACAAAGGTCCGGTCGTGCGTTCGCATGGTCATGACCTGCCGAAAAAGTTCCGTAAACTTGGTCTGCGCCACGCGCTGTCTGCCAAAATGGCAGCTGGTGAACTGGTCGTGATCGAGAACGCCGAAGCCGAAGGCAAGACCGCCGCTCTGGCCAAGCAGGTTGCAAACCTGGGTTGGAAACGCGCTCTGGTCATCGACGGGGCGACCGTGAACGAAGGGTTCCTGAAGGCGTCGCGTAACATCGAAGGTCTGGATATCCTGCCGTCGATGGGTGCAAACGTTTATGACATCCTCAAGCGTGACACTCTGGTGCTCACCAAAGCGGCTGTCGAAGCACTGGAGGCTCGACTGAAATGAGCGCGAAGGCAGAACACTACGACGTGATCCGCAAGCCGATCATCACCGAAAAGTCGACCATGGCGTCCGAAAATGGCGCGGTTGTCTTTGAGGTTGCGATTGACAGCAACAAGCCACAGATCAAAGAGGCCGTTGAGGCACTGTTTGGTGTGAAGGTCAAAGCGGTGAACACCTCTGTGACCAAAGGTAAGGTCAAGCGGTTCCGCGGCCAGTTGGGCAAGCGGAAAGACGTCAAAAAAGCATATGTGACCCTTGAAGAGGGTAACACCATCGACATTTCCACCGGTCTTTGATCGGGCCTGTCTTTGGACAAACCATTAAGACCCCCGCGAAAGCGGGGGTTTTTCTTTAGGTAGTGACACCAAAAGTTGAGCGCCATTCCCAGCGTCTCGAACAGAAAATGATTGCTATGCCGGTGGGGTCGTCTATCCGGTATGGAACAAACAAACGATATGGCAGGCGCATGACCCAATCCACTCTCTCGACCCGGGACAACCCGGATGTGACTGTCGCGCGGGACTGGGTGTCGACGCTGGCCAAATATCGAGAGCCAAGCCAACCGCGTAGCTGGTTCGAGCTGGGGGTTACCTGTGTTCCCTTCATAGCGCTTTGGGCCTTGGCCTGGATGTCTTTGTCGGTGAGCTATTGGCTAGCGCTTGCGATCTCGGTTCTGAACGCGGCCTTTCTGTTGCGTCTGTTTGCCATTCAGCATGATTGCGGTCACGGGGCATTTTTTACGAACCGGACGGTCAGTGACTGGGTCGGTCGGGGGCTCGGGGTGCTGACGCTGACGCCTTACGATGTTTGGCGGCGCACACATTCCTCGCATCACAACTCATCTGGCAATCTGGATAAGCGCGGGATGGGAGACATCCATACGCTGACGGTGGCCGAATACCGGGCGCTGACGCCCTTGAACCGGTTATTTTACCGGCTCTATCGCCACCCGATCACCCTGTTTGGCTTTGGGCCCGGCTATCTGTTCCTGTTTCAAAACCGCCTCCCGCTTGGCTTGACCGGTATTCCGAAATTCTGGGTCAGCGCGATGGCGACGAACCTGGCCATTCTGGCCGCACTGGGGGCCATCTACTATTTTGGTGGCCTGATGCCGGTGCTGCTGATTTTCCTGCCCTCGACGCTTATCGCCGCGACCGCTGGCGTCTGGTTGTTCTATGTCCAACACCAATTCGAAGAGACGCAATGGGACCCTGATCAGGACTGGCAACTGCACGAGGCCGCCCTGCACGGAAGTTCGCATTACATCCTGCCATCCGTATTGCAGTGGTTCACGGCCAATATCGGCATCCACCACGTACACCATCTGTACAGTCGCATCCCGTTCTATCGCCTGACCGAAGTGCTGCGGGATCATGAGGAATTGGCCAACAGCAACCGGATGACCATCCGCGAGAGCCTCGCCAACGCGCGGCTGCACCTGTGGGATGAAAAGAACCGCCGCCTGCTGTCCTTTGCCGAAGCGCGCGCGCTGTATGGGTGACGGGATCGGTCAGATGGTGTGAACGATAGCCGGAAATCCGGTCGTTGCCCCCGGCGTGTGATGCGGATACGGTCGCTGGTATGAAACATGTCCCCAAAGAAACAACAGATGAAGCCCTTATTCAGGAGTTCCTGGATAAAGGAGGCAAAGTCAGCATCGGCAAAACCAAACCCGCGCCCGCTGAGCTGGGTTTGAGCAAGAATGTTTGGAACGCCAAACTGACCAAAGAAGAGAAGGCCGCGCGCGACAAGAAGTGATCTTGCGGGGCTTTGGGTGAGCGTTGAGGCTTCTGGTGTAACACTGGAAAATGGCATCCATTGACGTGTTCGCCAGCCTCTGGTCGGCCTCGTCTTTGGAGAGAGATATTTGGCCCCCGCGAGAGCGGGTTTTTTTGTTGGGTTATGTCCGTGAGCCGCGCCGGTGACTGCCCGTGGGATGGCGCTGCAAGGGCTGAACAGCGTACTTTATGGTGCCAAACGCATCCGAATTCCTATCGAGGCGCAAACGTCCCCAAAGCGCCAGCCCGCCGGGACGGGCAGTCGCCGGCGCGGTGGCCTTCGGCCTTGTCCCGCGCTTGGTTGACCAAGTGGAAAGCGGGGTTGTTATGATTTCGGGTTTTGATTATCCGTTTCAATTTGAGCGGGAGCCGAAACGTGGCGCAACAATCAAAAAATGTTCCAAACTAAGAAAGATCTACAAAGTGATCCCAAGTGTGGAAGAGCTGTTGGATGAGGGAAAGAAGTTGGTCAAATGGTTAATCAACTACCTTTTCCCGCCGTTTCACAAAAAGATTGTTCGTTGGGTGATTGGTATTGGCTCAGCGATATTACTAGACTCGTATTTTTTTCAAGGATTAATCCAGTGGCTGCTGAGTGCATTGGTAGCGCACTTTTTCAGTCAATCAATCCCGGCGTATGATGGGCAAGACCAGAGCGGCGTGTTTGGAGTGATCCTTATAGGCTTAGCGCTACTTTACAGTTTGTTAGCTCACTTTCTGGAGGATTTGCCGGGTATTTTGGATGCAAAATACCAAAGAGAAGTAGACAGAGCAAAGTTGTCGCGAGACTATGATCTATATCAGAAATTCTTGGGCGATTTTGGTAGTTCCACGGGACTGGCTATGTTCATCAAAGATCACAATTTTGGAAACACATGGCATTCGGTACAGTCGGAAAAATTAGACAATATGTGCTTTGAATGGGACGTGCCGGAAAGGAAATTTCTTGTTGAGCCTCTGTGTGATCAATTTCCGGAATTGCTGAGTGAGCTTCAAGAGTTGCGTGGACTGTTGGCAGAAAGTTCTGGCGGGCTCCGGGCCAACCACAAACTAGAAGGGATTTTTGATCCTTCGATTCATGACGAAATGGATATGCCAGCACATATTGAAAAAGCCATAGATGATGCGAATAGGCTTTCTTCATCAATTGCTGAACGACGCGCTGAATTTGTTCGAGTGGCAGAAGAAAAGTTCGCCCTTCTGAGCTGAACCAAAGATGGTGATTAGCTACTACCAGAAAATTTGGCGTTAACAGCGGTTAGGGTTATATATCACTCTGATAGGTTTGAACCATTAGAAAGCTCCAATAAAAAGAAGTCTTGAGACCCTATAGACACCCACCCCCAACACGGCTATATGCACCCAATCTTACGGCCTCGGATTCGTTCCGGGGCCTATGATATTTGAAACCGGGGACCTTCGGGGCCCTATACCCTTGGCACCTACGGGGGCCTATCACATAGCGGGGAAATCCCCGCACTTGCTAAACGGAAGACAGAAAGCATGGCACTCAAGTCGTACAAGCCGACGACGCCGGGCCAGCGCGGGCTGGTGCTGATCGACCGTTCGGAGCTTTGGAAAGGACGTCCGGTCAAGTCTCTCACTGAGGGTTTGACCAAATCGGGCGGCCGGAACAACACCGGACGGATCACTTCACGCCGCCGCGGCGGTGGCGCAAAGCGTCTCTACCGGATCGTTGACTTCAAACGGAATAAATTTGATGTCGCGGCAACCGTCGAACGGATCGAATATGACCCGAACCGGACCGCATTCATCGCACTGGTAAAATACGAAGACGGCGAGCAGGCCTATATCCTCGCTCCGCAGCGTCTGGCTGTTGGTGACAAAGTCGTGGCATCCGCCAAGGCCGACATCAAGCCGGGCAACGCAATGCCGTTCTCGGGCATGCCCATTGGTACCATCGTCCACAACATCGAGATGAAGCCTGGCAAAGGCGGTCAGATCGCACGTGCGGCTGGTACTTACGCTCAGTTCGTTGGTCGCGATGGCGGCTATGCTCAGATCCGTCTGAGCTCGGGCGAGCTGCGCATGGTCCGTCAGGAATGCATGGCCACCGTTGGTGCCGTGTCCAACCCCGACAACAGCAACCAAAACCTCGGTAAAGCCGGTCGTATGCGCCACAAAGGCGTGCGTCCGTCGGTTCGTGGTGTTGCTATGAACCCGATCGATCACCCGCACGGTGGTGGTGAAGGCCGTACCTCGGGTGGCCGTACACCGGTTACGCCTTGGGGTAAGGACACCAAGGGTAAGCGTACTCGCAACAAAAACAAAGCGTCCCAGAAGCTGATCATCCGCTCGCGGCACGCCAAGAAGAAGGGACGTTAATCCATGTCTCGCTCTGTTTGGAAGGGTCCTTTCGTCGATGCTTACGTGCTGAAAAAAGCCGAAGCAGCGCGCGAGTCGGGCCGCAACGAAGTTATCAAAATCTGGTCGCGTCGTTCCACCATTCTGCCCCAGTTCGTGGGTCTGACCTTTGGTGTGTACAACGGCCAGAAGCATATCCCCGTCAACGTCTCGGAAGACATGATCGGTCAGAAGTTCGGTGAGTATTCGCCGACTCGCACCTATTACGGTCACGCCGCTGACAAAAAAGCGAAGCGGAAGTAAGTCATGGGCAAGGAAAAGAACCCCCGCCGCGTGGCTGAAAACGAAGCAATGGCAAAAACGCGCATGCTCCGTACCAGCCCGCAGAAACTGAACCTGGTTGCGCAGATGATCCGCGGCAAGAAAGTTGAGAAGGCTCTGACCGACCTGACTTTCTCGAACAAGCGTGTCGCGCAGGACGTCAAAAAGTGCCTGCAGTCCGCAATCGCCAACGCTGAGAACAACCACAACCTGGACGTCGACGAGCTGATCGTTGCCGAAGCATGGGTTGGTAAGAACCTGGTCATGAAACGCGGTCGCCCTCGGGCCCGTGGCCGTTTCGGCAAGATCATGAAGCCGTTCTCGGAGATCACCATCAAGGTGCGTCAAGTTGAGGAGCAAGCCTAATGGGTCATAAAGTAAATCCGATCGGCATGCGCCTTCAGGTGAACCGCACCTGGGACAGCCGCTGGTACGCCGATACCAAGGACTACGGTGATCTTCTGCTGGAAGATCTGAAGATCCGTGAGTTCATCAACAAAGAGTGCAAGCAAGCCGGCATCGCCCGTGTGATCATCGAACGTCCGCACAAGAAGTGCCGCGTTACGATCCACACTGCACGTCCGGGTGTCATCATCGGCAAGAAAGGCGCGGACATTGAAGTTCTGCGCAAGAAAATCGCCCTGATGACAGACAGCGAACTGCACCTGAACATCGTCGAAGTGCGCAAGCCCGAGCTTGACGCACAGCTGGTTGCCGAGTCTATCGCTCAGCAGCTGGAGCGCCGGGTTTCGTTCCGTCGCGCGATGAAGCGGTCTGTCCAGAACGCCATGCGTATGGGCTCTCTGGGTATCCGGGTGAACGTCGCTGGCCGTCTGGGTGGCGCCGAAATCGCACGGACCGAGTGGTACCGCGAAGGCCGTGTGCCTCTGCACACGCTGCGCGCCGACATCGATTACGCACAAGCCGAAGCGATGACTCCTTATGGGATCATCGGGATCAAGGTCTGGATCTTCAAAGGTGAGATCATGGAGCACGATCCGCAGGCACGTGACCGTAAAGCACAGGAACTCCAGGACGGCCCTGCACCTCGTGGTGCTGGTGGCGGTCGTCGCTAAGGAGGGAAAGATATGCTTCAACCAAAGCGTACTAAATTCCGCAAGATGCACAAAGGCCGGATCAAGGGTGAAGCCAAGGGCGGCTCTGATCTGAACTTTGGCACCTATGGACTGAAAGCTCTTGAGCCTGAGCGTGTAACTGCACGCCAGATCGAAGCTGCACGTCGTGCCATGACGCGTCACATGAAGCGTCAGGGTCGTGTCTGGATCCGCATCTTCCCCGACACTCCGGTTACGGCTAAGCCGATCGAAGTTCGTATGGGTAAAGGTAAAGGTTCGGTCGACCGCTGGGCATGCAAAGTCAAGCCTGGCCGCGTGATGTTCGAAATCGACGGCGTCAATGACGACATCGCCCGCGAGGCCCTGCGCCTGGCTGCGATGAAGCTGCCGATCAAGACTCGCGTCGTGGTTCGCGAAGACTGGTAAGCGACCCGGGGGCGACCCCGCTCGCGACAAGATTGACCCCCGTCGGGAAACCGGCGGGGGTTTTTGGTTTGATGGCGCTGCCCCCGCGACAGCCTCGCAAAACACCCATCGCCTTCATCGAGAGGCTGGTTTAAGACAGGCCCATGGCACAGATTGAATCACTTTTTGTCACCCGCCTCTATCGCGCAGCTTTGTCCGAGTTCGATCCCAAGATCGACCCGGAGGAACTGGAAAGCTCCTGTCTTGTCATTGCCGAGGATGATGAGGCCGGGCAGGAATGGTGCGAAGAAAACGGCTATCCCGGCTACACCAGCTATGCCTCGCTGACCGATCTGCCCTGGCGGTTCCCGATCTTTGCCGATCTGGTTAAGTTGCTGGACCAGCACGTTGCAGCTTTTGCTAAGGATCTGGAGTTTGATCTGGGTGAGGGTGAACTAAAGCTTGAAGACCTTTGGATCAACATTTTGCCCGAGGGCGGAATGCACTCCAGCCACCTGCACCCACACAGCGTGATCTCGGGCACGACTTATGTTTCGATGCCCGAAGGCGCTAGCGCGCTGAAGCTTGAAGACCCGCGCTCGGGCCGCATGATGGCAGCGCCCACGCGTATGAAAGGGGGGCGTCGGGACCTGCAGCCATTCATCTATGTGAAGCCTCAGGTTGGCGATGTCTTGCTATGGGAGAGCTGGTTGCGCCACGAGGTGCCGATGAACATGGCCGAGGATGAGCGGATTTCCGTCAGCTTTAACTATAAATGGGACTAGCACGGTCGTTTAAGGGACTCTGATTCAAAGGAATGTGTGAAAAGTTCTTGCATTGTGTCGTCAGATAAACGATGTGGGGGGCGCTTACGTTTTTCTTTTTCGACCACTGTCTCCCGAATATCGGCGTTCAGTCTTTCGATCCAGACCGACAACGCCGCGCTGTCGCAATTCCGCGGACAGCAATTTACTAGGAGACTACGGATATGGCCAACGGCACCGTAAAATGGTTCAACACAACTAAAGGTTTTGGCTTCATCGCACCGGAGACCGGTGGCAAAGACGTGTTTGTACACATCTCTGCTGTCGAGCGCTCGGGTCTGACCGGCCTGGCCGACGACCAGAAAGTAACGTTCGACATCGAACCCGGCCGTGACGGTCGTGAGTCGGCTGTGAACATCGCTCTGGCGTAAGTCACTCAGACTTAGACAGTTGAAGACGCGGTCTCGTGCAAACGAGGCCGCGTTTTGCGTTTGTGAGTGGGATGTCTACATGCTGTAATGGCTGGTGCATTCAACGCACCTGTCAACGAGGCCTAGGGTGGCGAGATTAATGCCAGCTTTTCTATTTTGTGGGAGTAAACCATGGGCGCGCCAAAACCAGCAAAGGTTGTACTAGCGGTTTCACTTTTTTTGGCGTTGGCCGTCGCACCTGCACTTGCGACGTGCCCAACCCGTGTAGATGTCGGTAAAGGCGTCTGGTTGGACTATGGCGGAACATGGCTTTTACGAGTTCAAACCGTTGTTGAGACGGGGTTTGTCGTTGAGTTGAGAACCGAAGACTCTAGGCGCATAGGTTTCGCTAGCCACTACGCGCATCCTTTGCTGTTCGGCGAGACCTTTATGAAGTTCACCGCCTCAAAGCGTTCATACGAGCAATCAGTTAGTTCCTTAGATGACCTAGAGCAGCAAAAAGAGTGGCAGTCAGGCTTCACGATACAAGATGGCGATAAAGAAGCCTTACTCGGCACTGTAACGGTTGAGTTCCAGAAAAATCGAATTGAACGGGTTGGAACGTGTAAATACAAAGTTTGGGAAGTTCTGGTGCGTGAGCATGTATCAGGGGATGACGAACGAACGGTAAAGGTGCTGTATTCTCCAGAGCTAAAGATAGTTTTGAAGCAGGCGCATATGCTGCCGAACTCTGGATTGGTTTGGGGAAGAGGTTTCGATGGAATTCGCTCCAAGAGCGAATAGGCTTCCAAATTCGGTTCAAACATCTCGTGCCCGTCGCTGGTTGCTCAAGTGAGCAGAGCGCTAAAAACGGCCTCTCGATCAATCCTCCATACTTTCCCTTGCCACCCACCCCAGAACCCCCTATAGAGCGGCATCTTGCGTTCCCCCGGCCGAGTCGGGGGATTCGTATGTCTATCATTCATCCACCAGGTCAAAGGTGACCCTGCATAGGGGCCTTCTGGTGTTTTGAGCAAAGGAAAAGGCGATGAACGCCCAAGAACTGCGTGACAAGACCCCTGACCAGCTCCGCGAGGAACTGGCCAACCTGAAGAAAGAAAGCTTTAACCTGCGCTTTCAACAGGCAACCGGTCAGATGGAAAGCACCGCTGGCATCAAAGCGGCCCGCCGCAACGCCGCCCGCGTTAAAACCATCCTGAACGAAAAGGCCGCTGCTGCGGCATCGGAGGAGTAATCCTATGCCTAAGCGTATCCTTTCCGGCACCGTAACGAGCGATGCCAACGCACAGACTGTAACCGTATCCGTCGAGCGCCGCTTTACGCATCCGGTTCTGAAGAAAACCATCCGTAAGTCCAAGAAATACCGGGCTCACGATGAAAAGAACGCCTTCAAGGTCGGCGATACAGTTCGCATCATCGAATGCGCGCCGAAATCGAAGACGAAACGTTGGGAAGTTCTGGAAGCGTAAGCCTCCGGGATTTTCCCATTTGTCGAAACCCTGGGGGATCTAACAAGACCAGCCCCCACAGGTCGGGAGAAACCACATGATCCAGATGCAGACCAATCTGGATGTCGCTGACAACTCCGGCGCACGCCGAGTTCAGTGCATCAAGGTCCTGGGTGGTTCCAAGCGTAAATACGCCTCTGTAGGCGACATCATTGTCGTCTCGGTGAAGGAAGCCATCCCACGCGGCCGCGTAAAGAAAGGTGACGTCCGTAAGGCCGTCGTCGTACGCACCGCCAAAGAAGTCCGTCGCGAAGACGGCACCGCGATCCGTTTCGATCGCAACGCCGCCGTCATTCTGAACAACAACAACGAGCCCGTAGGTACCCGTATCTTTGGCCCTGTTGTTCGTGAACTGCGCGCGAAGAACTTCATGAAAATCATCTCGCTTGCTCCGGAGGTGCTGTAATCATGGCTGCTAAACTCCGCAAAGGCGACAAGGTCGTCGTGCTGGCTGGCAAGGACAAGGGCAAAGAGGGAACTATCACCTCGGTCGACCCGAAAGCCGGTAAAGCCGTTGTTGATGGCGTGAACATCGCCATTCGCCACACCCGCCAGTCGCAGACCTCGCAAGGTGGTCGCCTGCCTCAGGCAAACCCGATTGAGCTGTCGAACCTGGCTCTGCTGGACAAAAACGGTAAAGCAACCCGCGTTGGCTTCCGCATGGAAGGTGACAAGAAGGTTCGTTTTGCCAAGACCACGGGGGACGTGATCGATGCTTGATACCGCAACCTACACCCCGCGTCTGAAAGCTCAGTACGCTGAAACCATCCGTGCCGCTCTGAAAGAAGAGTTCGGTTACAAGAGCGATATGCAGCTGCCCAAGCTGGAAAAGATCGTTCTGAACATCGGTTGTGGTGCAGAGGCCGTCAGAGACTCGAAGAAGGCGAAAGCCGCTGTTGAAGATCTGACCGCGATTGCAGGCCAAAAGGCTGTTGCAACACTGGCGAAGAAGTCGATCGCGGGTTTCCGCGTCCGTGAAGACATGCCGCTGGGTGCGAAAGTTACCCTGCGCGGTGACCGGATGTATGAATTCCTGGATCGTCTGATCACCATCGCGCTGCCGCGCGTTCGTGACTTCCGCGGTGTTAAGCCTTCTTTCGATGGTCGTGGCAACTTTGCCATGGGCATGAAAGAGCACATCGTGTTCCCGGAAATCGACTTCGACAAGGTCGACGAGGTCTGGGGCCTGGATATCGTAATTGCCACCACAGCGAAAACCGACGCTGAAGCGAAAAGCCTGTTGAAAGCGTTCAACATGCCGTTCAACGCTTAAGCGCCGGGAGGATTGAGACATGGCTAAAAAAGCAATGATCGAACGCGAGAAGAAGCGCGAACGCCTGGTGGCCAAATATGCCGCAAAGCGTGCCGAGCTGAAAGAAATCGCGAATGACGAGAGCAAGCCGATGGAAGAGCGTTTCAAAGCGCGTCTGAAACTGGCGAAACTGCCGCGCAACAGCTCGGCAACTCGTCTTCACAACCGCTGTCAGCTGACAGGTCGTCCTCATGCTTACTATCGTAAGCTGAAGGTCAGCCGTATCATGCTGCGCGAGCTGGGTTCTGCAGGTCAGATCCCCGGCATGGTGAAATCGAGCTGGTAAGGGAGACATAGATATGAACGATCCTATCGGCGATATGCTCACCCGTATCCGCAACGCGCAAATGCGCGGCAAGTCCACTGTAAACACTCCGGCGTCGAAACTGCGCGCCTGGGTTCTGGACGTGCTGGCGGACGAAGGTTACATCCGTGGCTACGAAAAGATGACCGGTGAAAACGGTCATCCGGCCATCGAAATCAGCCTGAAATACTACGAAGGCACCCCTGTCATTCGCGAGTTGAAGCGGGTCTCCAAGCCCGGTCGTCGCGTATACATGGGCGTCAATGACATCCCGCAGGTCCGTCAGGGTCTAGGTGTGTCGATTGTCAGCACTCCGAAAGGTGTGATGTCGGACCAGAATGCACGCTCCAACAATGTTGGCGGCGAAGTGCTCTGCACCGTCTTCTAAGGAGGTCTGTCAATGTCTCGTATTGGTAAACGTCCGGTCGAACTGCCCAGCGGTGTAACCGCCTCGGTTTCCGGCCAGACCATCGAAGTCAAAGGCCCGAAAGGTGCCCGTAGCTTCACTGCGACTGATGACGTTACGCTGTCGGTCGAAGACAATGTGGTTCAAATCAACCCGCGTGGCATGTCCAAACGTGCCCGCCAGCAATGGGGCATGAGCCGCACCATGGTTGCCAATCTGGTAACCGGTGTGACCGAAGGCTTCAAAAAAGAGCTGGAGATCCAGGGTGTTGGTTACCGGGCTCAGATGCAGGGGAACACCCTGAAGCTGAACCTGGGCTACAGCCACGACGTTGATTTCGTTGCTCCGGAAGGTGTCACCATCACCGCACCGAAGCAGACCGTGATCATTGTGGAAGGTAACGACCAGCAGCAGGTGGGCGAAGTCGCGGCGAAAATCCGCGAATGGCGCCGTCCCGAGCCGTATAAAGGCAAGGGTATCCGCTATAAGGGCGAATTCATCTTCCGCAAAGAAGGCAAGAAGAAGTAAGGACGCAAACAATGGCAAACAGCAAAAGAACCCTGTTTCTGAAGCGCCGCCTGCGCGTTCGGAACAAACTTCGCAAGGTCAATGCAGGTCGTGTACGCCTGTCGGTTCACCGTTCGAACAAGAACATCAGCGCTCAGCTGATCGACGACGTTCGTGGTGTGACCCTGGCCTCGGCCTCGACCCTGGAAAAAGATCTGGGTGTAGTTGGCACAAACAACGTCGAAGCGGCTACGAAAGTGGGCGCAGCCATCGCCGAGCGTGCCAAGAAGGCAGGCGTCGAAGAGGCTTATTTCGATCGTGGCGGCTTCCTGTTCCACGGCAAAGTGAAGGCTGTCGCCGACGCTGCGCGTGAAGGTGGTCTGAAGATCTAAGACTTGCGGGCAGCGCCTCAGCTGCCCCGATGATCCGGGGGCCTCGGCAATAGTCGAGGCTCACTTGGATTGAAACAACGGCGCCGTAATGCGCCACATGAGAAAAGGGATGCCAAATGGCAGAACGTGAAAACCGTCGGGGCCGTGGCCGCGACCGCGACGAAACTCCGGAATTCGCAGACCGTCTGGTCGCGATCAACCGCGTGTCGAAAACCGTAAAAGGTGGTAAGCGCTTTGGCTTCGCCGCTCTGGTGGTTGTCGGCGATCAGAAGGGCCGCGTCGGCTTTGGCAAGGGTAAAGCAAAAGAAGTACCCGAGGCCATCCGTAAGGCGACTGAACAAGCCAAGCGTCAGATGATCCGCGTGCAGCTGCGCGAAGGTCGGACCCTGCACCACGATATCGAAGGCCGTCACGGCGCCGGTAAAGTGGTTATGCGCTCGGCACCTGAAGGTACTGGTATCATCGCCGGTGGTCCGATGCGTGCTGTGTTCGAAATGCTGGGCGTCAAGGACGTCGTGTCCAAGTCGTTGGGCTCGCAGAACCCGTACAACATGATCCGCGCCACCATCAACGGCCTGCAAAAAGAGCAGAGCCCGCGTTCGGTTGCACAGCGTCGCGGCAAGAAAGTTGCTGACATCCTGCCCAAGCGGGACGAAGCGCCTGTTGCTGCTGAAGCAGAAGCATAAGGAGAGCGACCCATGGCAAAAACCATCGTCGTCAAGCAGATCGGTTCCCCGATCCGCCGCCCCGCCGAACAGCGCGCGACCCTGATCGGTCTGGGCTTGAACAAGATGCACAAAACCCGTGAGCTGGAGGATACTCCTTCGGTCCGCGGCATGGTCAACAAGATCCCGCATCTGGTAGAGATCATCGAAGAACGCGGCTAATCGCGAGTTCTTTGAAGACTTAAGAACGCCTCCGATCTGATCGGGGGCGTTTTCTTGTTTGGCCGGTCTTTTTTTTCCGGCTCGTCTTATGGTGCTGTTCAGTGCCTCGGCGCAAACTCGGCTATGTCCCGAGCGCCTTTTTTTCTGCAAACTCAATGTCGACTTCATGGCGCAACGAAGGTTCTCTGCCTGGTTTTTCGTACAGCCTGGGGCATCCATCGCAAAAACTGGCTGCTGCTTCGCGTTTGGAATGAGCACGCGGGTTCCAGACCTGCCGGCGCAGAGCTTTGTATTTTTCGTTGTTCCAGATGGTTTCAAGTGGTTCGTCGAAAACATTTCCCAACACATGCGGGTCACGGTTCTTGTCGGAAACATATTGGCGGCCGGATCGCCAGAGACAGCAGGGAATCACATCGCCATCAAAGCGAATGACCGTGCTGCTGTGGGGCCAATGGCACCTTGGGGTGAGGGATGATGACAGGGGCGGGCCATTTTCAATCCGATCGGGATCGTCGTCTACGACGTTGTACAGATCTCCATTTGCATCGAACCGTAGCCCTTCAAACGTGGTAAAGGCGTCGATACCAATCTCGTCTACGATGGCCTTCACCTGATCCAGTTCATCCTCGGCGTGATGGGGGAAAGAGATATGCTGTATTTCTATGAACGGAGATTTCAGACCCTTCCTCTTTTTATAGCCAGCCAGTAGTCGCAGGTTGTTCAGAACGAAATCCAGGCGTCCGCGAACACGGGTAACCTGAAAGCTTTCCTGCGTCGCGCCATCAACTGAGATTGTGATATGGCTAAGCCCGGCATCGACCAGGTCATGAATCCTCTCGGCTTTTAGCCGATAGCTGAAATGGGTGGTGATATGGCTTTCCAAACCGGCTGCGGTCGTGGCCCGGATCATGTCGGTGAGGTCCGGGTGCACCAGGGGATCGCCATAGTAGAACAGGCTGACGCCAAGCGCGCGATCTTTGATCTGGTCGATGATATGCTGGTATTGCTGAAGGCTAAGCTTGTCCTGTTTCCCGAACTTCTGATCGCTGAGCAAGGGTCGGTCACGACCTGCCGGATTCCCATGGACGCAATGTGGACAGGCTAGTGAGCACAGCGGCGAAATATCAATTTTCACCAAAGACGGCAGCGGGGCGGCTTGTTGAGAGTGAAGAAGATAGCCCCGAATGTTGCGCAACAGGTTTGCCGATTGCTTCAAGGAAGGACGGCGCTGAATCCAGCGCAACCTTCTAATAACGCTTGAAACCAAAGGCATGGAGTATCCTCATTCATGAAGTCGAGGACGCCCTAAACGTGCGAGGCGGAAATGGTAAAACAGGCCGAAATAGCCCGATAGTTCACGGATACGTGATAGAATAGTGAAAATATGGGTCCGTAAAAGAAAAAAGATATTAAAATATATAAATTTGATAAATCTTATCTTTAGACGAGAAATCCAAAGGTCTATTTCAACGAAAGCCTGTAGTGGGATGTCTAAACAGTGTTTTCACTGCCATTCCCTCAATGCATACCGGCCAGACCGAATCTTCTGTTGTTAGCGTTATCTGGCGTTCTTATTTGAGCTTTGTCCCAAATAGGAACGCAAACGAAATCTGGAGAATACGCTCCGGTTTAGAAAGGAATATAGAAATGGCAAACACAGCAACTTTTTCCCGCGAAGGCTTTGGTCTGACCGCCCGCATCACAACTCTGATCGCACGCGTGAAAGAGGCCTATGCCCTGCGCGCCGAATTCGGCCGCACCTATTCAGAGCTTCAGAACCTGACTGATCGTGAACTGAACGACATTGGTATCCGCCGGTGCGATATAAGTGATATTGCGCATAAGCACGTCTACTGCTGAGAACCTGGCAGGATGAACAACACCGAGGCGCCATTTGGCGTCTCTTTTGATTCTGCGTGCTTGAAAGGCACAGGCACGGTGAAATTGCTCACTCTGCATTGTGGATCGTTTGGAAATTTTCCATGAGAATTATTAGAGGGGGCTATGTCCCAACAACGCGATGACGAGGCTGACACAGTGCGAGACTACCAGATCGGCATGTTGTGGGTGGATGGCCCGCTGAGCTTTCTCGAGCAGCTCTGCATCAAATCCTATCTGGATGCCGGTCAATCCGTTCGCCTCTAGACCTATGGGAATGTCTCCGGGATACCTGAAGGTGTGGATACCCGCGATGCGCGCGATGTGATGCCTGGCACAGAATTCATTGCGCATAGCCGTACTGGTAGCCCGGCGCCGCATTCGGACAAGTTCCGATACCGCATGTTGGCGCAGGAGCCCGATTTGATATGGGCGGATACGGACGCCTATTGCATGCGTCCATTCACAACGGAGACCGGGCATTTTTACGGAATGCTCGAAGGAGAGATTGCGATCGGCGTATTGGGCATTCCGTCAGACAGCCCGGCGCTGGATCTGCTCATCGAATATACAACGGACCCATATCGGATTCCGCCATGGCTGCCCAAACGATATCAGGAACCCCTTCGTGCGGCACAGGATGCAGGTGATCCGATCAATGTGCCCGCGCAATATTGGGGCGCATGGGGTCCGTCAGCCTTTGCCTGGGCTTTACGGCAAACCGGCGAACACCAATTTGTTCTGCCTGAGCATGTGTTCTATCCGGTGAACTTTACCAGACGGCGCGCTTTGGCACGCCCAAACGCCGATTTATCCAGGTTCTTCCACGAGGACACAGTTTCAATTCACTTTTATGGTCGCCGGATGCGTTCGATTCTGAGGAACAGGTATAATGGCCTGCCAGATCCAGACAGCCTGGTGGGTAAGCTTCTGGCCAAACACCGGATTAATCCACTGGACGCGCCAATCCAAAATGCTGAAGGCTAGACAGTTTGGGTGTTGTTCACTTCAAAACTTGCATCCTCAGCCACAAAGCTGTATCGGGCTCCGGTGGCGTACTGCGCCGCAAGAATCAAAACCAAGAAATGCCGTGTTTGACCCATCACGCTTCGGGGTCATTTCCGGCGAAGGAGAAGCGAAATGAAACTGAATGAATTGCGCGACAACCCAGGCGCCACACCGAAACGGACCCGCGTCGGCCGTGGTCCCGGTTCCGGTAAAGGTAAAATGGGTGGCCGTGGTATCAAAGGTCAGAAATCCCGTTCGGGTGTGGCCATCAATGGCTACGAAGGTGGCCAGATGCCGCTGTACCAACGCCTGCCCAAGCGTGGCTTTAACAAGCCGAACCGCAAGGCGTTTGCCGTTATCAACCTGGGCCTGATCCAGAAATTCGTCGACGCCGGTAAGCTGGACGCCAAAGCCGCGATCACCGAGGACGCACTGGTTGCATCCGGTCTGGTTCGCCGTAAACTGGACGGTATCCGCGTTCTGGCCAAAGGCGAAATCAGCGCCAAGGTGACCCTGGAAGTAACTGGTGCTTCGAAAGCTGCCGTTGAGGCAGTCGAAAAAGCGGGCGGTTCACTGACGGTCACAAAAGCCGCTGCGGCAGAGTAAGCGCTTGTGAGCGGGCCAAGACCCGCTTACATAGACCTCAGAGTTTTCCAAGACGCCGCCCGAGCCGGAAAACGGTTCCGGGCGGTGTTTTCATAAGAGAGACCGATTTATGGTATCAGCAGCAGAACAAATGGCAGCCAACACTAGCTGGGCTGCTTTGGGCAAAGCCACCGATCTGCGCAACCGCATCCTGTTCACACTGGGTTTGTTGATCGTCTATCGCCTGGGCACTTTTATACCGGTGCCGGGGATCGACGGACAGGCCCTGCGTGAGTTCATGGAGCAAGCGGGGCAGGGCATCGGCGGTATGGTTTCGATGTTCACCGGCGGGGCGCTTGGGCGGATGGGTATCTTTGCCCTCGGCATCATGCCTTACATCTCGGCCTCGATCATCATTCAGCTGCTGACCTCGATGGTTCCCGCGCTCGAACAGCTCAAGAAAGAGGGCGAGCAGGGTCGTAAGAAGATCAACCAATATACCCGTTTCGGCACCGTGGCGCTGGCCACCGTTCAGGCCTATGGCTTGGCCGTTTCGCTGGAGTCGGGCGATCTGGCGACTGATCCGGGCCTCTATTTCCGTCTGTCGACTATGATTACACTGGTTGGCGGCACCATGTTCCTGATGTGGCTGGGTGAGCAGATCACCGCGCGCGGCATCGGCAACGGTATCTCTCTGATTATTTTCGTTGGCATCATCGCCGAGGTTCCGGCAGCGTTGGCTCAGTTCTTCGCAAGTGGCCGCAGCGGCGCAATCAGCCCCGCAGTAATCATCGGGGTGATCGTCATGGTCATCGCCGTGATCACCTTTGTGGTGTTCATGGAGCGCGCTTTGCGCAAGATCCATATTCAATACCCGCGCCGTCAGGCCGGTATGAAGATCTATGAAGGCGGCTCGAGCCACTTGCCGGTCAAAGTGAACCCGGCTGGCGTTATCCCGGCGATCTTTGCCAGCTCTTTGCTATTGCTGCCGGTGACGATCTCAACCTTCTCATCGGGTGCGACCAACGGGCCGATCATGTCCTGGCTGCTGGCCAATTTTGGACCTGGTCAGCCTCTGTACCTGCTGTTCTTTGCCTCGATGATCGTATTCTTTGCTTATTTCTACACGTTCAACGTCTCGTTCAAACCGGATGACGTGGCGGATAACCTGAAAAAGCAGAACGGTTTTGTGCCGGGTATCCGTCCGGGTAAGAAAACCGCCGAGTATCTGGAATACGTGGTCAACCGCGTTCTGGTTCTGGGTTCGGCTTATCTGGCGGCGGTTTGTCTGCTGCCTGAAATCCTGCGGGGCCAGTTTGCCATTCCGTTCTATTTCGGTGGTACTTCGGTTCTGATTATCGTCTCTGTGACCATGGATACGATCCAACAGGTTCAGAGCCACCTGCTGGCGCATCAATACGAAGGGCTTATCGAAAAGTCCCAACTGCGCGGGAAGGGTAAGAAACGCGGCAGGAAGGGACCCGCTCGTCGATGAACATCATTCTTCTGGGCCCCCCGGGGGCGGGTAAAGGAACGCAAGCGCGTCATCTTGTTGAAACACGCGGCATGGTGCAGTTGAGCACCGGAGATATGCTGCGCGAAGCCAAAACCTCGGGCACCGAGATGGGCCTGAAGGTCGCAGCCATCATGGATGCCGGCAAGCTGGTCACCGATGAGATTGTCATCGGCCTGATCGAAGAGAAGCTGACCACCGAAACCGGTGCCGGTTTCATCTTTGACGGTTTCCCCCGCACATTGGCACAAGCCGACGCATTGGCGGCTTTGCTGACCAAGCTGGGCCAGTCACTGCACACTGTGATCGAGATGCGGGTGGATGACGATGCCCTGGTGGATCGGATCACCGCACGTTCGACCTGTTCGGGCTGTGGCGAAGTTTATAATGACAAGACCAAGCCGATCCCGGCAGATGGTCGCTGCACCAACTGTGGTGAGCAAAAAGAGTTCACGCGTCGCGCCGACGACAACGAAGACAGCCTGCGCACGCGGTTGATGGAGTACTACAAAAAGACGTCGCCGCTGATTGGTTATTACTACGCCAAAGGCGATCTTCGCCCGGTCAATGGGTTGGCCGATATCAAGGAAGTGACTGCGTCGATTGAGGCCGTTCTGGGTTGACCCAAGCAGAGGCAGAGTGTCAAGTCAAAGGGCCGCTGACTACCCTTCATAAGTGCTGCGGACATCGAAAAGCGATTTGTTATGCCAGATGTTGTTAAGATTTTCGGTGAGAGAAACACATCTACAAACGCGCTTACGTCACTAATTCGGAAGAATTCGAGCAGCCGTGTTGCGCCTTCAACGGCCGGTGACTTAGATTCAAAATTCTTTAGAAAGATTCAACTGGCCCAAAAGCTGAGGATTCCAGGAGCGTTACAGGAATGGGCAACGGACCGCGTTTTTGTTGGTTGTAATCCACTTTCGGCTTGGAAGCATACAACAACGAACTTTGACGACGTCTCGCCGTTTGCTGATAGCCATTTGATATTCTGTGTGCGCCATCCCGCCTCTTGGGTTCTCGGCTTGTACAAGCGACCGTATCATGTCCACGGACATTCAGTTTCTAGCCTCAATGAGTTTTTGGAGAAAAGATGGCGAACAGTAGGGCGTGAACGGCTTGGTGGGCGCAAAGTAGGCGCGATTGAGTTGTACAACATCAAGATGCTTGCGTTTTCGAATTTTCAAAAACGTCTAGCTGCGGCAGACATAAACTTCAGTGTCGTTCGGCATGAAGACTTTGCCGTTGATCAGCAATCATTGTTCGCTTCATTGAAGCCATTTTTGCTAACGCCATCCCAAGATTTTTCGCCGCTGGATGCTTCAACTAAAGATCACGGCAAATCTCGGGAGTATTACAAAGAATACTATGGGAACCAGAAATGGCGTGATGAGATTGATTCAACCAGCATGCGCACCATAAACGAAGAAGTAGACTGGCAATTTCTTCCAGAAATGTCCTATTTTCCGCTGGACTAAGCTGATTGGTCTTTTTTGATTTAGGCGGCCTCTCTTCTGAAAAAGGGCCTGGTTCATCCTCTTCTAAATGATGTCAGTTAACAGGGGTTGACGCCCTAGTAAAATCACCATACCCAGCGCTATCTCAAGCTGGCGATGATTCCACTGTCTGACTGCGTCAGAGAAGCGGAGGTATCGTTTGAAATCAGTTGCAACCTGCCTGTTAGGATTGTGTTGTGAAAAAAGGTTCTGGAGTTACGGAACCGCAACAAAAAGGAAAGTGACACGTGGCACGTATTGCCGGCGTAAACATCCCGACTGCAAAGCGGGTACCTATCGCCCTCACATATATCACCGGTATCGGCAACACCTCGGCGCAGGCCATCTGCGAAGCCGTAGGCATTGAAGCGCACCGTCGCGTCAATGAGCTGTCGGATTCCGAAGTTCTGGCCATCCGCGAACATATCGACGCAAACTTCACCGTCGAAGGTGACCTGCGTCGCGAAGTTCAGATGAACGTCAAGCGCCTGATGGATTTGGGTTGCTACCGCGGTCTGCGTCATCGTCGTAACCTGCCCGTTCGCGGTCAGCGTACCCATACCAACGCTCGTACCCGCAAAGGCCCCGCAAAGGCCATTGCTGGCAAGAAGAAATAAGGAGGGTCTGACCGATGGCACGCGAAAAGACTCGTACCAAGAAAAAAGAGCGCAAGAATATCGCATCGGGCGTGGCCCATGTGAATTCGACCTTCAACAATACCAAGATCCTGATCTCGGACGTGCAAGGCAACGCCATTGCATGGTCGTCGGCCGGGACCATGGGGTTCAAAGGGTCGCGTAAATCTACACCGTATGCTGCTCAGATGGCTGCGGAAGACGCAGGTAAAAAGGCGCAGGATCACGGCGTCAAGACGCTGGAAGTCGAAGTTCAGGGCCCCGGTTCGGGTCGTGAATCGGCTCTGCGCGCACTGGCTGCAGTGGGCTTCAACATCACGTCGATCCGCGACGTGACGCCGATCGCTCACAATGGCTGTCGCCCGCCGAAACGCCGCCGCGTCTAAGCGAATTAGAATTGAGCTGGGGCCCGCATTTTCGCACGGCCCCAGCACGTCATTTTGAACCTCGGGCGTCTGCACCTTGTTGGTCATGGGGCGCGGACAGGAATGGAGGGATTACATGATCCACAAGAATTGGGCAGAATTGATCAAGCCAACCCAGCTGGAAAGCAAGCCGGGCAACGACCCTGCGCGCCAGGCAACGCTGGTTGCAGAACCGCTGGAGCGTGGCTTTGGTCTGACACTGGGCAACGCACTGCGCCGCGTTCTGATGAGCTCGCTGCAAGGTGCGGCCATCACCAGCGTTCAGATCGACAACGTCCTGCACGAATTCAGTTCGGTTGCAGGCGTGCGTGAAGACGTCACCGACATCATTTTGAACCTAAAGCAGGTCGCCCTGCGCATGGAGGTCGAAGGCCCCAAGCGTCTGTCGATCAATGCAAAAGGACCGGCAATCGTCACCGCAGGCGACATCAGCGAAAGCGCTGGCATCGAGGTTCTGAACCGCGATCACGTCATCTGTCACTTGGATGATGGTGCCGACCTGTTTATGGAACTGACCGTCAACACCGGTAAGGGCTATGTCTCGGCTGAAAAGAACAAGCCAGAAGATGCACCTATCGGCCTGATCCCGATCGACGCGATCTATTCGCCGGTTAAAAAGGTCGCCTATGATGTTCAGCCGACGCGTGAAGGTCAGGTTCTAGACTATGACAAGCTGACCCTGAAGATTGAGACTGACGGTTCGATCACCCCCGAGGACGCGTTGGCCTATGCTGCGCGCATCCTGCAGGATCAGCTGTCGATCTTCGTCAACTTCGATGAGCCGGAAGCGGCTGGTCGTCAGGACGAGGATGATGGTCTGGAGTTCAACCCGCTGCTGCTGAAGAAAGTAGATGAGTTGGAACTGTCGGTCCGCTCGGCAAACTGCCTGAAGAACGACAATATCGTCTACATTGGCGATCTGATCCAGAAGACCGAAGCCGAGATGCTGCGCACTCCGAACTTCGGCCGCAAGTCGCTGAACGAGATCAAAGAAGTGCTGTCCGGCATGGGTCTGCACCTCGGCATGGATGTCGAGGATTGGCCGCCTGACAACATCGAAGATCTGGCGAAGAAATTCGAAGACGCGTTTTAAGCGCGTCTTCCCAATGCCCGCGCTTGCGGGGAATGCACGGGCAATCATGCCCCAAGGAGAGCCGGTGACACGCATCGCCGGCCAGACAAAGCAAAACGCTGAAGAAGGAACTAGAAAATGCGTCACGCACGTGGTTACCGCCGCCTGAACCGTACTCATGAGCACCGTAAGGCTCTGTTTGCGAATATGGCTGGCTCGCTCATCGAACATGAGCAGATCAAGACAACTCTGCCCAAGGCAAAAGAACTGCGCCCGATCGTTGAAAAACTGATCACTCTGGGCAAGCGCGGCGACCTGCACGCCCGTCGTCAGGCCGCATCGCAGCTGAAAGAAGACAAAGACGTCGCAAAGCTGTTTGAAATCCTGGGCCCCCGTTATGCCGAGCGTCAGGGCGGTTATGTCCGGATCCTGAAAGCAGGCTTCCGCTATGGCGACATGGCCCCGATGGCGATCATCGAATTCGTTGACCGCGATCTGGACGCCAAAGGCGCTGCAGACAAAGCGCGTACCGCCGCCGAAGAGGCCGCAGACGAAGAATAAGAATGCCTGGCTTTCATGTGAAAACCCCCGTGTCTCGGACGCGGGGGTTTTTCTTATGGAGCCAGTCGCAAGTCCGCTCTGCTCATGGTATGTGTCAGCTTTAGTCAGGGCCCGAGAAGCGTTTGCAAATGTCTGGTTGCTGCTTCTGCGCGCCTTGCCAATGTTCCCGGATCGGGCTTTTCTGTGCGCCCGATCGCGCGCTGGATCTGAAGATCACCAATCAACAATCCCAAATACAAATCAACCACGTCCGATATATCGTTGCTGACTAGCTCTCCATTGGTTCTGGCAGCTTCAAAAAGCTGTGCCAGGAGAGGGGAAATCGTTTCCCGACCTGCCTCTGACAAGGCTTTACCTAGTTGGCCGGTTGCGTCAGCTGCGGCCGCGCGATTCAGAGAAACTGCCTTCTCGCCCAATATGATTTCCAGCAATACCGGCCCAAAGGCGTCGAGTGTTTCGATCGAGGCTTCACGCTGTGCAAGCGCGTTTTCAAGCAACGTTTTTGCTTCCGCAGCGTTTCGTGACACCATGGTGCGGAACAAGCCAAGCTTATCGCCATACCAGTTGTAAAGCGTTTCGTTTGAGCAGCGGGCACGTTTGGCGATGCTCAGCATCGAAGTTCCCGCGAAACCTTTTTCTGCGAGCAGTTCATAAGCCGCTGTTTCGATCTGTTCCTGCCGGGCAGTGCGTAGGTGATCTTTCAATCTGGCCTCCTGAATGGTGTTGACACTCAGCCGTACATCGGGTTACGGCTTAACGCAACCGTACACTTTGTTACGGAAAAAGGAGGCGAATTTGATTTATGAGAAAGATCGGGCGGCCAATGCTGCTTTGTTGACACTTATCGTTTTGCAGATCGTTATGCTGAGTGCTCTCTATGCCGGAGTACCGCCACATCCGCCCACAGTTACACCACTGTTTGGGATCGCGCCTTTTATTGGGGCCGCACTCAGCGCAGCCTGCGCTGCGATCCTCCTTGGCGCCACGGAAACAAAGGCCGGCATATGCCTGACACTTTTAGCGGCACTTCTTGCTTCGGTTTCCTTCGGACCGCAAAAGTACGCAGACGCGCAGTTTCCCCTGATCTGGCCCGCAGTACTCGTAGGGCAGGGGGCCATACTTACGCTTGTCGTTTTGGCATACAGATCGGTTCGCTTGAAACCGAGACAGCTCAACTAATACCTATCCGTCTGACTATGAACGTCGTAGTCAGGCGGTCGGACATGTCAAATGTGGCTGGACTGGCTTTACCTCGTCAGGGTGGTGATGGCTGAAGTCTGGCAGAAACTCCAATACCGCGCTTGCAAACCCAGACATCGCGCCGCATATCCAAAACAGTCCAAAAATTTTCAGGAACTATGATGCTTCGCGCCACGGCCTTCGCTTTATCGCTTTTGTCTGCCTCTGCCGCGGCGGAAACCAGGGTGCCACGTTCTCAGGCCGAAATCAGCCTAGGGTTTGCGCCGGTGGTGAAACAGGCCGCGCCGGCTGTGGTGAATATCTACGCCAAGATCGTGCGCGAAGGGCGCTCGAATTCACTGTTCTCTGACCCGTTCTTTCAGGATTTCTTTGGCGGCGGCTTTGGCGAACCGCGACCACGCGTTCAGAACTCACTGGGGTCCGGCGTGATTCTGACGGATGACGGCTATGTGGTCTCAAACTACCATGTCGTGGGTTCGGCGACCGAAATACGGGTCGTCACGACGGACCGGCGCGAGTTTTCGGCCGAGGTGGTTCTGGGCGATCAGGAAAGCGACATCGCCATTCTACGTCTGAAAGATGCCGAGGCGTTGCCTTCGATCGACATGCGGGATTCCGATTTGGTTGAGGTGGGTGAATTGGCTCTGGCCATCGGCAACCCATTCGGCGTCGGGCAGACGGTATCATCGGGAATTATCTCGGGGCTGGCGCGGACCGGTACGGCGACGGGCAATGCGCGGGGCTATTTCATTCAGACGGACGCGGCGATCAATCCCGGCAATTCGGGCGGGGCGCTGATCGATGTAAATGGTGATCTGATTGGCATCAACACCTCGATCCTGACACGTTCTGGCGGATCGAACGGGATCGGCTTTGCCATCCCTGCCAATCTGGTAGCCGAATTCCTGCGGCAAGCGCAGGCCGGCAATGATAGTTTTGTCAGCCCCTGGGCCGGAATGGCCGGGCAGCACATGAGTGCGGATATCGCTGAGTCTCTTGGCTTGGTCATCCCGCAGGGTGTGGTGATTTCGGATCTCCATGCGCTCAGCCCGTTGGCCGAGGCAGGGTTGCAGGTTGGGGACGTCGTGACCCATGTCGACGGGGATGAGGTGAACTCGCCGGCAGAGATGAAATTCCGCATGTCAGTGGCCGGTGTGGGCGGCACGTCGGTGGTGACGCGACTGCGCGGCGAGGACCGAGCTGAACTTGAGGTCGCTTTGGTCAAAGCGCCCGAGGTTCCGGCAGCGGAAGTGACGACGCTGAACGATGAAACCGTGATGCCAGGCCTGACCGTGTCGCGGATCAACCCTGCTGTTATCGCGCGGCTGGGGCTTTTGCTGTCGCAGACGGGGGTGGTTGTAGTCGACGCGGGCCGCTATGGCGGTCGGTCCGGGCTGCGTCCGGGCGATGTTGTCGATGGGATAAACGGCGCGCGGGTCGAGCGACCTGCTGATGTCGTGAAGGCGCTGACCGATCCGGGGCGTCGGATCAATCTGGATATCCTCAGGGGCGGCCGGCCGGTTTCCCTGCGGTTCAGGCTGTGACCGGATGAGTGACCTTTTCGATACCGGGTCACCTGACCCTGCGCCACCTGTACATCGCCCGCTGGCCGACAGATTGCGCCCGCAAACGCTGGCCGAGGTGATCGGGCAGGAACAGGTGTTGGGCCCGGATGCGCCTTTGAGCGTGATGCTGGCCTCGGGCAGTCTGTCGAGCCTGATATTCTGGGGGCCGCCCGGCGTCGGCAAGACCACGATCGCGCGGCTTCTAGCGCAAGAGACGGACCTGCATTTTGTGCAGATCAGTGCCATCTTTACTGGTGTTCCCGACCTGAAGAAAGTGTTCGAAGCTGCGAAGATCCGGCGTCAGAACGGGCAGGGGACGTTGCTGTTTGTTGACGAAATCCATCGCTTCAACAAGGCGCAGCAGGACGGGTTTCTGCCGCATATGGAGGATGGTACGATCCTCCTGGTCGGGGCGACCACGGAAAATCCATCGTTCGAGTTGAACGCCGCTGTGCTCAGTCGGGCACAAGTGCTGGTGCTGGAACGGCTCAGCCTGGCTGATCTTGAGCGTCTGACGCAGCGCGCTGAACAGGAACTGGACCGCGGGTTGCCACTGGACTCTGCGGCCCGTGATGCGCTGCAGGAAATGGCCGATGGTGACGGACGTGCCCTGCTGAACCTGATCGAGCAGGTTGCCGCGTGGAAAGTTGAGGGTCCGCTGGACCTTGAAGCCCTGTCGACCCGGCTCATGCGCCGTGCCGCGAAATACGACAAATCTGGAGATGAGCATTACAACCTGATCTCGGCCTTACACAAATCGGTGCGAGGATCCGACCCCGATGCCGCCCTGTACTGGTTCGCGCGAATGCTGACAGGAGGCGAGGACCCAAGGTATTTGGCGCGCCGGATCACGCGAATGGCGGTCGAGGACATTGGTCTGGCTGATCCGCAGGCTCAGGCGATCTGTCTGCAGTCCTGGGAAACCTATGAGCGGCTGGGCAGTCCCGAAGGCGAGTTGGCTTTGGCGCAGGCGCTGGTCTATCTGGCTCTGGCTCCGAAATCGAACGGGGCCTATGTGGGCTACAAGGCAGCGATGCGCCTGGCCAAGCAATCAGGAAGTGAGCCGCCGCCCAAACATATTCTGAATGCACCAACCTCTTTGATGAAAGATCAGGGTTATGGTGCGGGCTATGCTTATGATCACGATGCCGAGGATGGGTTTTCTGGGCAGAACTACTTTCCCGAGTCCATATCGCGCCCTGTTCTCTATCAACCTGTCGAGCGTGGGTTTGAACGTGAGCTGAAGAAACGGCTGGACTACTTTGCCAAGCTGCGTTCGCAACGGAAACCAGACTAGCACCGGCTTGACTCTTTGGCCGATGCGCGCGACAGACGCGCATGTTTTCTGGGACAATGTTTACAGCGTGGTCCGGGCGGGTCTGCCGCGCGGCGCAAGGGGCAATGGCATGAGTGGCGTGCAGATGATTACGGTTGCGGATGGGGATGGCGATCAGCGGGTGGACCGCTGGCTGCGGCGTCTGTTTCCGCATGTCAGCCAGGGGCGCATCGAGAAAATGTGCCGCAAGGGCGAACTGCGTGTGGATGGCGGACGGGCCAAGGCCTCGACCCGGCTTGAGGTCGGCCAGGTTGTACGCGTGCCACCTCTGCCGGATGCGGACCACAAACCGGTCGAGGTGAAACCGCGGATCACAGATGCGGATGCCGAGATGATGCAGGCTTGCGTGATTTATCGCGATGATCACGTGATCGCGCTGAACAAACCGCAAGGCTTGCCGGTGCAAGGCGGCAGCGGCCAGACCCGCCATGTGGACGGCCTGTCCGAGGCGCTGCGCTTTGGATATGACGAAAACCCCCGATTGGTGCACCGACTGGACAAGGATACCTCGGGCGTGCTGTTGCTGGCCCGCACACGCGAGGCCGCCAAAGCACTGACCGCCGCTTTCCGTCACCGGGACACGCGCAAGATATATTGGGCTCTGGTCGCTGGGGTGCCGACCCCTTATCTGGGCGAGATCAAGACTGGTTTGGTCAAGGCCCCGGGCCATGGCAGCCAGGGCGAGGGCGAAAAGATGATCCCCGTTCATCTGAACGAAATCAACGACACGCCAGGCGCGAAGCGGGCCCATACACTTTACGCTACGCTATACCGAGTGGCCGGACGCGCCGCCTGGGTCGCGATGGAGCCGATCACCGGCCGCACCCATCAGTTGCGTGCGCATATGGCAGCGATTGGGCATCCAATCATCGGGGATGGAAAATACGGCGGTTCGGGTCAAGAGAACCTTGGCGATGGCTGGGGTGCGCAGTTGGGCGGTGTGATCAGCAAAAAGCTGCACCTGCATGCGCGGCAGGCTTCGTTTCAGCACCCGGTGACGCGTAAGAAGATCACGGTCACCGCACCCTTGCCCGATCATATGAAACACAGCTGGGACACATTCGGATGGGCCGAAGACCTGGCTGCGGATGATCCGTTCGAGTCTCTGCAATGAGCAGACCCTTACGTCTGGTACTATTTGATGTGGACGGTACCCTGGTCGATAGCCAGGGCAGCATTGTTGCGGCCATGACCGCCAGCTTTGATGCCTTGTCTCTTCCGGTACCGGATAGGGCGGGGATCTTGTCCATAGTCGGATTATCTCTACCACAAGCCATGGCACAGTTGGTGCCCGAGTGTTCTGCTGTGGATCAGGCGCGGTTGGTAGAGGGCTATAAACAGGCCTATCACGCACATCGGCTGGAACAGGGAATGGCCAGTTCGCCGCTCTACCCAGGAGCCCGTGAGGTTATCGAGGCACTGCATGCAATCCCCGAGATGTTGCTGGGCGTGGCGACAGGCAAATCGCAACGTGGTCTGGATGCTTTGATCGAAGGTCACGGTCTGCAAGGCTATTTCGTGACCCGGCAGGTCGCAGATCACCACCCGTCAAAACCGCATCCTTCGATGATCGACACGGCTAGGGCCGAAACCTGCGTCGATGCAGTTGATACTGTCATGATCGGGGATACCCGATTCGACATGGATATGGCCGCCGCCGCCGGTGTCACGGGAATTGGCGTCACCTGGGGGTATCACGAACGGCCTGCCCTGGCCGCTGCCTCTCGTATTATCGAAACGTTTGACCAGTTGCCGGGCGCACTGGACGATATCTGGACCTGAAGACATGAGTGACTGGAAACCGAAACGATTTTGGACTGCATGTCAGGTGGTCGAGGCCGATGGCGGATTTACGGTCGAACTGGACGGTCGTCGGGTCAAAACACCTGCGCGGGCCGGACTGATCCTGCCGACCTTGCCGATGGCTCAGGCCGTTGCGGCCGAATGGGACGCGCAGGAAGAACAGGTTGACCCAGGGACGATGCCCTACACGCGTTCGGCCAATGCAGCCATCGACAAGGTACTGATTCAGCACGCCGAAGTTGCAGACATGCTGGCCGATTATGGCGATTCGGATTTGCTGTGCTATCGCGCCGCTCACCCGCAAGAGTTGCAGCAGCGGCAAGCTGAGCAGTGGGACCCGGTGTTGGACTGGGCCGCGGAAGCCATGTCGGTTCGCTTGCAGCCCGTCACAGGTATCCTGCATCAGCCGCAAGACGTGGCGGCGCTGGATCAGTTGCGCCGGCGAGTGCATGATTTCAACAACTTCCAACTGGCTGCCTTCCACGACCTGGTCAGCCTTTCGGGCTCGTTGATCCTTGGGTTTGCGGCCACTTCCGATTGGTGTGATGCGCAAGAGATCTGGCGGATTTCGCGGTTGGACGAGCTGTGGCAAATCGAACAATGGGGCCATGACGACGAGGCGCATGAAGCAGCCGAAGTCAAACGTTCTGCCTTTTTACACGCTAAACGCTTCTACGACGTCTCTGATTGATCTTAGATTTCTGAATTTTTACCGCTCTGATGGACATCTGTGAGTTGATCCATCGTTTTCCCTGATCCGACCCTTGACGTTTGTTTATGAATGCGACCAAACTCGTGCGCACTAAAGGGGAGACACCTTTGGGGAAACCTTTCTGGTACCTGAGGTGCCGGATAGAACCGTCCCTGAACGGGATGGACAATCAGGAAGAGGTAAAAATGAAAAAATCCGTAATCTTGGGCGCGGCCACAGTTGCCGGTCTGGCCGCAGGCGCAGCCATGGCGGGAACCGTGGACGACGTCAAGGCGCGCGGTAAGCTGAACTGCGGTGTGACCACCGGTCTGGTCGGCTTTGCCGCGCCCGACGCAAATGGTGAATGGCAGGGCTTTGACGTTTCGTTGTGCCGCGCCGTTGCCGCTGCGGTTCTGGGTGACGCAAGCGCCGTTGAATTCGTTCCGACCACAGGTAAGACACGCTTTACCGCACTGGCTTCGGGCGAAATCGACATGCTGGCCCGGAACACCACCTGGACCTTCAGCCGCGACGTAGACCTGAAGTTCGAATTCGTCGGTGTAAACTATTACGACGGTCAGGGCTTTATGGTTCCCAAAGCGCTGGGCGTAAGCTCGGCCAAGGAACTGGACGGCGCGACTGTCTGCATCCAGACCGGCACCACCACCGAGCTGAACCTGGCGGATTTCTTCCGCTCGAACAACATCAGCTACGAGCCGGTTCCGATCGAAACCAACGCAGAAGCGCAGCAGCAGTATCTGGCTGGCGCATGTGACGTCTACACCACCGACGCATCGGGCTTGGCCGCAACTCGCGCCACGTTCGAAAACCCCGGTGATCACATCCTACTGCCCGAAATCATCTCGAAAGAGCCGCTGGGCCCGCTGGTCCGTCATGGCGACCACGAGTGGGGCGACGTTGTTCGCTGGACACTGAACGCACTGGTTTCGGCTGAAGAGCTGGGTGTGACCTCGGCGAACATCGACGAGATGTCTGCTGGCACCGACAACCCCGAAGTGAACCGTCTGCTGGGCAGCGAAGGCACTCTGGGTGAGATGCTGGGTCTGGACGCACAGTGGGCAATGCGTGCTATCAAGGCGGGTGGTAACTATGGTGAGGTCTTTGCCAAGAACATCGGTGAAGAAACGCCAATCGGTCTGGCACGCGGCCTGAACGGTCAGTGGACCGATGGCGGCCTGCTGTACTCGCCGCCGTTCCGCTAATATCCATTGAAGAGGGCGCAGTTCATCCTGCGCCCTTTTTCAATCCATAAGAAACAGTCCCGGTTAGATTGAACAGAGATCAACTCTGTCTGCGAATAACGGGATGACACGGGGATATACATAGGTCATGTCGACTCTCACTGACCCGCCAAAGGAGCAGTTCCGGCTGTCCATGCTCCTTTACGATACGCGGTACCGATCTGCGACCATCCAGGTCATTGCAATGATCGGTTTCATGCTTTTGGCAGCCTGGATCATTTCCAACACCATTCAGAACCTCGAAGCACTTGGTAAACCCGTAGAATTCGGGTTCTTCGGCGAACCGGCAAGTTACGATATCAACCAACGCCTGCTGGAATACGATTCTCGAGACAGCCACTTGCGTGCTGGGTTTATCGGATTGCTTAACACACTTGTTGTTGCAGTTCTCGGCTGTATCACGGCGACAATTATCGGTGTTTTCGTTGGTGTATTACGACTTTCCAACAACTGGTTGATCGCGCGGATCATGACTGTTTATGTCGAGATGTTCCGTAACGTGCCTGTGCTGCTTTGGATCGTTCTGGCTATGGCCATTCTGATCGAAGGTTTACCGGCACCCAATGCATTCCGAGGCGAAACCCCGACGGCCACGATGGATTTTTTCAACTCTGTCGCCGTCACCAATCGCGGTGTCTATATCCCAGAGCTCCTGTTTTCACGCAGTCTTGGCGATATCCACTTGTTTGGTGCGTCCAGCTTACGCTTCGACATTTCATTGGATCTGGTCGCCTTTCTGGTCGTTTTGGCGGGCAGCATTTTTGTGATGCGCAAAGTATCCGCTAATGCCGCTGCAAAACAGGAAGCAACTGGTGATCGCCCAACCATCTGGCATATTCAGTTGGGTATACTGTTTGTGCCGATGTTGATCCTGCTGATTGCGCTGGGATTCCATTTGGGATACCCGGAACTGAAAGGGTTCAACTTCAAGGGCGGCACCCATTTGCGGAACTCGCTTATCGCATTGTGGTTGGCCCTGTCCCTTTACACTGCAGCTTTCATCGCTGAGATCGTGCGGGCCGGAATTCTCGCCATTTCCAAGGGGCAGACCGAGGCCGCCGCCGCGCTGGGAATACGCCCGAGCCGGATTATGCGTCTGGTGATCCTGCCGCAAGCGTTGCGCGTGATCATCCCGCCAATGATCTCGAACTACTTGAACCTGACCAAGAACTCGTCTCTGGCGATTGCGGTGGGGTATATGGATATCACAGGTACCCTGGGTGGCATCACCATGAACCAAACCGGCCGCGAGCTGGAATGCGTTCTACTGCTGATGCTGGTCTATCTGTGCATCTCGCTGAGCATCTCGGCAGTGATGAACTGGTACAACAATAGTGTCAAATTGGTGGAGCGGTAATATGAGTGATGTTTCATTTGTCCGCGCGGAAATGTTGCCGGAGAAAGCGCCACCAGCGTCCGAAGTGGGAATAGTAGGTTGGGTTAAACACAATCTGTTTTCTGGTTGGTTCAACTCGATCCTGACTTTGGTTTCGCTCTATGCGATCTACTATGTGTTGTCGGGCGTTCTGCCATGGACGTTCCAATCCGTCTGGAATGCCAATTCACTGACTGAGTGCCGCGAGATCATGTTGGCAACCTGGGGAGACACCCATGGTCATGCTTGCTGGGCTGTCATCAATGATCGCTGGCTGCAGCTGTTGTTCGGATTCTACCCGAGCCATCTGTACTGGCGGCCGATTCTGGCGCTTGTTCTGTTGCTGGTTGCGCTGGCACCAGTGCTGTATTCGGACCGTGTTCCGAGCAAGTTGCTGATCTTTAGCGCGATCTACCCCTTCCTGATGCCTTGGTTGATGTGGGGTGGTACCATCTGGGGGCCATTGTCGGCGGCACTTGGATTTGTTGCCGGCTGGGCCGTCTACACCGTCGTCAGCAAGCAACAAAGCGAATTGCTCGGGATGATCGGTGGTGCAGTGGCTGCGTTGATCTGGTGGCTGTTTCTATCGAGCTATTTCGTTGGTGCCATGGATTCGATCCTGCCGATCGGTATCGAAGCCGTGCAAAGTCGTCAGTTCGGTGGTTTCATGCTGGCGATCCTGCTGGGTGTTGTGGCCATCGGTGTCTCGCTGCCGATCGGTATCGTGTTGGCGCTGGGCCGTCAGTCGGACCTTCTTATCGTCAAATACATGTGTGTGGGCTTTATCGAGTTCATTCGCGGCGTACCGCTGATCACGCTACTGTTCGTGGCCTCGCTGCTGTTGAACCTGTTCCTGCCACCAGGCACCAATTTTGACATCATCCTGCGGGTGATGATCATGATGACCCTGTTCTCAGCCGCCTATATGGCCGAAGTGATCAGGGGTGGCCTGGCTGCATTGCCACGCGGTCAGTACGAGGGCGCCGACAGTTTGGGCCTGAACTACTGGCAGGCACAGCGTTTGATCATCATGCCGCAAGCCCTGAAAATCTCAATTCCGGGCATCGTGAGCACATTCATCGGGATCTTCAAGGATACGGTTCTGGTGTCGATCATCGGACTGTTCGACGTGCTTGGCCTTGCCAACGCGATCCGCGCTGATACCGCTTGGAACGGCATCTACTGGGAACTGTTCGCTTTTATCGGCGCGCTGTTCTTCGTCGTCTGCTTCTCCATGTCCCGTTATTCCATGTATCTGGAGCGCAAGCTTCAGACTGGCCATCGTTAAGGAGTTCAACACATGTCTGAACTTGCAATAGACCGCGAAATCGACCGATCCAAGATGCAGGTGAGCGACGAGGTCGCCATCGAAATCAACAACATGAACAAGTGGTATGGGTCTTTCCATGTGCTGCGCGACATCAATTTGACCGTCAATCAGGGCGAGAGGATTGTTATCGCGGGGCCGTCAGGGTCGGGTAAGTCCACCCTGATCCGCTGTCTGAACGCGCTGGAGGAACACCAGCAAGGCACGATCATGGTGGATGGGACGGAACTGTCGAATGACCTGAAAAACATCGACAAGATCCGGTCCGAGGTCGGGATGGTGTTCCAGCACTTCAACCTCTTCCCGCATCTAACCATTCTGGAAAACTGTACGCTGGCCCCGATCTGGGTGCGCAAGACGCCCAGGAAAGAGGCTGAAGAGCGTGCGATGCACTTCCTAGAGAAGGTGAAAATCCCAGAACAGGCCGACAAGTATCCTGGCCAGCTTTCGGGTGGTCAGCAGCAGCGTGTTGCGATTGCCCGTTCGCTCTGCATGATGCCGCGGATCATGTTGTTCGACGAACCTACATCGGCGCTGGACCCTGAGATGATCAAAGAGGTGCTCGACACTATGATCGAGCTGGCCGAAGAAGGCATGACCATGCTTTGTGTGACCCACGAGATGGGTTTTGCCCGTCAGGTCGCCAACCGCGTGATCTTTATGGATGCCGGTCAGATTGTGGAACAGAACGAACCAGAAGAGTTCTTCAACAATCCGCAAAGCGAGCGGACCAAGCTGTTTCTGAGCCAGATTCTGGGCCATTGATCCCGATCGGAAGAACCATGAAAGGCGGGGTTTTTGCCCCGCCTTTTTTATTCCGGCAACTCGCGTGGAATGACGAATCCCAAGACATCCCCACTATGCCACCGAAGCGCGGCCCAGGAGTTGATCTCGAACTGTATGACTGTTGTTGCGCAGGTCGGGTAGTCATCGAAACGGCCGTGATCTGGCGCCTGCCGCACAAGCTGTCTGGCGAATTCAGAGATCCCGGGGTTGTGGCCCAGCATCAGCACGCTTTGGCCAGAAGCCTGCGACAGGGCCCGCATCATGAGATCGGAACCGGCCAGATACAGCGAACGTTCGAACTGGATCAGATCAGCCTGCAGCCCCATTCGATCCCACGTCTCGCGGGTTCTGAGGGCGGTAGAGCTGAGCACCTCATTCGGTAGCCAGCCATTCCTGAGTAGCCAGCCGGACACAGCAGGTGCGGAGCAGCGTCCACGTTTGTTCAGTGGCCGATCATGATCGCTGAGCGTCGGCTCATCCCAACTGGATTTGGCATGGCGGGTCAGGATCAGGGTGCGAGTCATGACGGGTGAAAAGACCTCATGTGGTGGGCGGATTGTTCTGGGTCCCGCCCGGCCCCGGGGCTGAGAGGGCAGGCCAGGCGCGCAAGGCAGCCACCGGTCATGCAGGTTTGGCCCTGCTCTGTGTTCAGATGCCCGTGGCAGGCCTCAACGTCATAGAAGCTGTGGGTGTTCAGGGCCCCGACTGGGCAGGTCTGAGCGCAAGGGGCATCGCATGTAACACAGGGCGATGAATTATGGGCACCGGGAATCTCGAATTCCTGATCAAAATGCAGCGCGCCGCGATACGAGATCATCATACCGACCGTGTCATGCACCAAGGCGCCAACCGGGCTGCTGAATGTACGCCCCGATTTCAGCGCCCAGTCGATAAACGGCACATAGGGTGGGCCACCGAATGGGAAATAGGCTTGACCCCCCAAATCCTGCGCCATCTGATTGACGACGCGGTACGACCACCGGTCAACAGGGTCGGGACCTTGCCATTCAGGGGCTGATTTCAAAACAGGCCAGAACGTGGGCCCTGCACCTAGCAGGATCAGGGTGCCGCTGTCCAATTGCTTGGCATTAGCGCGCCCAGGATGTAACGCACCCATCACGATAAGCCCAACCTCAGCAGCCGCGCTGTCGACACGTTGATAAATGTTCGGGGAAGGTGCGGTTTGAACTGTCATGTCACCTCCGTCGCAGTCGATCAATCGGGTCGGATCAGCGACCCAGCTCCGTGTTCGGTGAACAGTTCCAGTAGCACCGCATTGGGCGCGCGCCCATCCAGAATGACTACGGCCCGCACCCCACTATGCAGTGCGTCCAGCGCCGTTTCGGTCTTGGGGATCATTCCGCCTGCGATGGTCCCGTCCAGGGTCATCTCGCGGATCTGACCGGCTTTTAGCTCGGTCACGACCTCTCCGGCAGCGTTCTTGACGCCTGATACGTCGGTCAGCAACAGAAGACGGTCTGCCTTCAAGGCCGAGGCGATGGCACCGGCGGCGGTGTCACCGTTGACGTTGAACGTCTCACCTTCGCGCCCGGCGCCCAGAGGCGCAATTACCGGGATCACGTCATGCGTAAACAGATCGTGCAGGATTTCGGGTTTCATCTCGGAAGGAGAGCCAACAAACCCCAGCGAGGCATCGGTTTGATTACAGATCATCAAGTTGGCGTCCTTGCCCGACAGGCCAACCGCAGTCCCTCCCTGTCCGTTGATGGCCTGAACAATGCGTTTGTTCACGAGGCCCGAGAGCACCATCTCGACCACTTCGACAGTCGCCTTGTCCGTCACACGCTTACCGTTCACGAAATCGGATTGGATATCGAGCTTGTCCAGCATCGCGTTGATCATGGGACCGCCGCCATGTACCACAACCGGGTTGATGCCCACCTGGCGCATCAGAACCACGTCACGGGCAAAGCTTTCCATCGCTTCATCGCTGCCCATGGCGTGCCCGCCCAGCTTGATGACGACAATGGCCCCGTCATAGCGCTGCAGATAGGGCAGTGCGCTGTTCAATGTGGCGGCGGTGGCGATCCAATCCCGGTTCATATCTCTTGTCTTCATGGCTAAGGTCCCTCTGGCCCACCGTGTTAGGGCCTTTGAAAGGTGCTGCCAAGGGCCAAGCTATTCCAGATGCGTGATGATCGAGCGCAACGTTGGGATACCATCCCCTCTTTCGGACGACGTCAGCACGATTTCGGGGAAAGCGGCGGGGTGTTTTGACAGGGCCGAGCGGACCTGGTTCAGAACCTTTTCGCGTTCATTGGCCTTGACCTTGTCTGCCTTGGTCAGCACGCATTGAAAGGTTACGGCACTGGTGTCCAGCAGCTTCATGATCTCGGCATCAACAGGCTTTACCCCATGGCGCGCGTCAACCAGGACAAAGGCCCGGCGCAGGGTCTGTCGGCCACTGAGATATTGTTTCAGCAACCGCTGCCACTTTTCCACTACCTTAACCGGCGCATTGGCATAGCCATAGCCGGGAAGGTCGACCAGATACAGCTCTGGGCCCTGAGTGAAAAAGTTGATTTCCTGCGTGCGGCCCGGCGTGTTCGATGCACGCGCCAGCCCCTTGGTTCCGGTCAGCGCATTGATCAAACTGGACTTGCCAACATTGGAGCGGCCCGCAAAGCAGACCTCAAGGCGGTCAGGGTCGGGCAGCCCACTCATGGCGACGACACCTTTGACAAACTCGGACGGGCCAGCAAACAGCTTGCGCCCGCGCTCCAACGAGAATTCATCGGGATCTTGGGCCAGAGGGAAGGGTAGGGTGCTCATAACGGTATCACCTTGTCACCGACCGAGATTACCCCGCCGCGAACCACTTCGGTATAGATGCCGAAATCCTGATGGCCCCAGCTGTTCAGCGCGCCCAAAGTGTCGGCATCGCGGTCGCCGGTATCCGGGTTCGCAGTGGTCGCCAAACAGCGCACAATCCGCTCGCGGACGCGGAACACGGCCTCACCGATTTGCAACTCGCGGTCGAGCCAGTCGAATTCTTCCCATAGGGGCAGGCCATCGAACCAGATGTTACCGCGCCAGCGTTTGATTGACAGGTCTTGCCCCAGTTTTTGTTCAACCGCCCGGTGAGAGGCCATGTTGCACAGGCTGATTGACGGGAAATCGCTGTCTGTCATCCCACGCCCTGGTATCCGAACGATCCGGGCAGATGCCGCCCTGTCCGCGGGCATCAGCGGGCGCACCCAATCCAGAAACACGTCCTGTTCCCGATCTGGGTCAAAGGTTAGATCGGGGCGATTGGGATGGGTCAGGGTCAGCATATCCCCGTCCAGCTTGGCGGAAATGGCCATCAGGTCTGGGGCTTTTGATCCGCGACTGAAATTGACGCAGGGCACCCATTTCGTGCCATCCGCCTTGGACGCTTCGTGCGCAACCGCCCAAACGCGATCCCCGGGCATGGTCTGCCCGGGGGTCACTGTCACGGTCTGCACGGCTTCGCGGCCATGGCTTTTCATAGGATGCCGCCAAATATGGGTGACTTCAGCCGTCATTTCTCATCCGTCTTAGTGGCGCGCTTGAAGCCGGATTTGATGTTGCCAAATACATCCGGTTTATAACCCTGGCTGCGCATGATCAGATATTGCTGAGTGAAGGTGATCGTGTTGTTCGCGATCCAGTAGACCACCAGGCCGCTGGCAAAACTGCCCAGCATGAACATGAAAACCCAAGGCATCCAGGCAAAGATCATTGCCTGTGTCGCGTCTGTTGGTGCCGGGTTCAGCTTTTGCTGCAGCCACATCGAAATCCCCAGCAACAGTGGCAGGATGCCGATGAAGATCAGCGCCATAAGGGTGTCAGGTTGCGGTCCGGCCCAAGGCAGCCAGCCGAAGAAGTTCATGATTGACGTTGGATCCGGTGCGCTGAGATCCTGAAACGGGCCAAACCACGGTGCTTGACGCAGTTCGATGGTGACGAAGATCACCTTATACAGTGAGAAGAAGATCGGGATCTGCATCAGGATCGGCAAACAGCCCGCGGCGGGGTTAACCTTTTCCTTCTTGTACAGTTCCATCATACCTTGCTGCATTTTCTGACGATCGTCACCAGCGGCCTCTTTCAGGGCCTCCATCTGCGGCTGCAGTTCTTTCATCTTCGCCATCGAGACATAGGACTTGAACGCCAGCGGGAACAAGATCGCCTTGATGATCAGGGTCAGGCCGATGATCGACCAGCCCATGTTGCCGATCTGGGCGTTAATGTTGTGCAGCAGCCAGAAGATCGGCTTGGTCAGGAAATAGAACCAGCCCCAGTCGATGCTGTCGATGAACTTTTGAACGCCTTCGGCCTGATATTCACGAATGGTTTCCCATTCCTTGGCACCGGCAAACAGCTGGGTTGTGACCTCTTCAGTAGCCCCAGGTGCGATAAGCAATGTCGGCAGTACAGTTTCCGTCTGATAGATTTTGCGACGGGCATCGTATTTGGCTGCTGCCTTGAAGGTCGTGCCCTCAGCCGGGATCAGGGTGGTCATCCAATAGTGATCAGTAAAGCCGACCCAGCCACCGTCTTTGACCTGAAAGACCTCGGCTTGCGCCCGTTCGTTCGGATCAATGTCAAAGTCGCGCACATCGCCGTAGTCGATTTCATCCAGAACACCGTCGGCCATGACCATCACGCCTTCATGCAGGATGAAGAAATTCTTAAGTCCGGGCAGGTCGCCATCTTCGCCGATGCCATGGCGGGCGAGGATGCCATATGGCGCCATGCCGACCTCGGCTTGTGTGTTGTTTTCCACCGCTTGTGTGACTTCGAACATATAGTTCTCGTCTACCGAGATGGTACGGCGGAAGGTCAGGCCATTGCCATTCTCCCACTTCAACGTAACTGGAGCGTTCACCCCAAGTGTTTCACCATTTTCGACGATCCAGACCGTGTTCGGCCCGGGTACGTCCGTGCCGGTGACACCAGCGCCAGGCGCCCATCCGTAGAGCGCATAATATGCAGATTCAGATCCGACCGGAGAGAACAGTTCGACAATCGGTGCGTCGTCCTGGATCGAGACTTTATAATCCTTCAGGTACAATTCATCGATGCGGCCACCGGACAACGACAGGCTGCCCTCAAGGCGGGGCGTGTCGATCTTGATCCGCGCGGCCTCGGACCCGGGCAGCGTTTCTTCTGCGCTCGCCGTGGCTTCGCCTACGGTGCCCGCGCTAGAGGCGCTGGGGGTCTGAACCTCATCGCTTTCGATGGCGCTGATTTCAGCCTGATCAGTAATGGTGGTTTGCTCGGGCGGTGGAAACAGCACGAACCAAACCAGGATCACGACAAAGCTGAGCGCGGTTGCGAGGATGAGATTCTTGTTCTGATCGTCCATCTGGGACAGCCACCTTAAGCAGTGAAACACACCCGGTGGGTTCAACAGAGTGCAGCCCCAAAGGTCAAGCGGATTCGCCCGCCTTATGGTTCCAGATTGGGCTTTTGTGGTGAAAACCTGCGATCAGGAACCCGCTTGCCGTCCAATTTTGGGAATGCCTTTGACTTTGTTCTGATGGGCCGAGATCCAATCCATGGTCTTTTCGAACGGCATGGGCTTGCCAATGCCAAAGCCTTGAACGTGGTCACAACCAAGCTGTGCCATCAACGCGTGCTCACCGGTGGTTTCAACACCCTCGGCGAGTGTTTCTACATTCAACCTTTCGGCCATAGTCAGAATTGCACTGACCAATTGTTGTTGCGATGCATCACTGTCCGCCTTGGCCACAAAAGTTCGGTCTATCTTGATCCGCGTCACATCAAACCGTTTGATCGAGGCGATCGAGGCATGTCCAGTGCCGAAATCATCCAGATCAATACAACAGCCAAGTGCTGCAAGGCTGGTCACGTTGCGGGTAATCACATTGTCCGGACGTCGCGAAAACACGGTTTCCAGAATTTCGACAGCCAGTCGGTCGGGCGTCAGGTCGTTTTGGTCCAGTTCCCATTTCAATCGGTCCAGCAGAGCGGGGTCTCGTAGCTCATCCGAAGAAAAATTGATTCCGATTCGTGGGACGTGAATCCCGTTCCGGTCCCAGCAGCACATCGCGGAAAATGCATGATGCCGCATCGTTTGGCCAAGCCTCTCCATCAGCTCGGCCTGTTCGGCAAAAGGCAGAAATATCTGTGGGTTCAAGATGCCTTTTTCCGGGTGCTCCCAGCGGGCCAGGGCTTCAAACCCCGTAACCCGCCCTGTATCTGTGGAAACCTGAGGCTGAAACCAGGGGCGGATTTGTCCGTTGTCCAGCGCAGCCTCGAACTCTTTGCGAAGGTTGGCCCTGATATTGGATCTACGGCGGGTTTCGTTTGAAAAGGCGCGGATCGTTGAGGGCCCATTACGCTGAGCTTCGCATAGCGCAGCAGATGCGGCATCAATCCAATTTTCAAACCCGGATCCGCGAACTGCGGATTGCAGGCAAAAACCGATTGAACACGAGACATAGGCAGTGGTGCCGTTTAGGGTGATCGGCTCTTCAACGGCGGATTGGATGCGGCCCGACATCTGAATACAGGCTTCGAGATTGAGATGCTGTGACGGGCGCAGGCCGATGGCTATTTTGCACTCGTCTAATCGTGTTGCAATATCGCCGGTTCGAATGACCGAGAAGATGCGGTCACAAAATTGGCTGGACAGATGGGTCGCGGCCGCATTTCCGTGCAGGTCAACAAATTCAGTGAACCCGTCTAAGGCTATAATCATACAAGCCGATCCCATGTTATTGTGATCGGTACGGTCAAAGAAGTTTTCAAGTTCGGCGGCAAACTTATCCGTTGGCGCGAGTCTTCCGTGATGGTGCAGTGGAGAGATGCGTGCAGTTTGTGTGCGTCTGACTGAGGCGAAGGCGAAGATCAGCAACGGAAGGCTTAGTGCCACAACGACAAGCGCACGTTCTCCACCGATCCAGAAAGCCGCAAGCGAAATGGCGGGAGCAAAGGCCAGCACCGGCGGGCCACTCAGATACGTGGTGAGAGTATCGAGAAATTGATAAACGGAAACAGATTTCCTCATCGGTTCGTCTTCGCCTTTACCCTGAGCATCTTGTGCTCCGGTCAAACCGTAGAAAATTAGTCTGAGTCACTCGTTAACGCAGCTGTGGAATATCATCCGTTTTTTCAGTTTTTTCGCTCGAATTGATGGAAAGATTAACAAAATCAAACAATTTCGGGTCCAAAAGGTGCGAAGGGCGCGCATTGGTTAAGGCGCGGAACATCACTTGCCGCCGTCCGGGACTGTTTTTTTCCCACTGATCGAGAATCTGTTTGACCTGCTGGCGTTGTAACCCGTCCTGGCTGCCGCACAGGTCACAAGGGATGATCGGGTAGTTCATCGCATTGGCGAATTTCTCGCAATCCGCCTCGGCGACATGGGCAAGGGGGCGAAAGACGAACAGGTCGCCTTCTTCGTTCACCAGCTTTGGCGGCATCGTTGCTAGACGGCCGCCGTGGAACAGGTTCATGAAAAACGTCTCAAGGATGTCGTCACGGTGATGACCCAGCACCACGGCCGAGCAGCCCTCTTCCCGCGCGATGCGGTACAGGTTGCCCCGGCGCAGGCGCGAACATAGCGCGCAAATGGTGCGGCCTTGGGGAACCTTGTCCATGACGACCGAGTAAGTGTCCTGATATTCGATGCGGTGGGGAACACCCATGCCTTCCAGAAACTCGGGTAGGACGGTAGCGGGAAAACCTGGCTGGCCCTGATCCAGATTGCAAGCCAGCAGATCGACCGGTAGTAGGCCGCGCCATTTCAGCTCGTACAGAACCGCTAGCAAGGTATAGCTGTCCTTACCGCCTGACAGGCAGACCAACCAACGGGGTGGCTTGCCGTTTTTCTCGTGCGCGGATGGGTCCACCATGCCATAGTGTTCGATGGCTTCGCGGGTGTGGCGCACGATGCGTTTGCGCAGCTTCTTGAACTCGGTGGTCGAAGGCGCGCCGGCAAACAGCGGATGGATATCGTCAGCTTCATCAAACATGCGCTGCCCCTACAGCAGATGGCGTATCCGGGCAAGTGTGCGGGTCAGCCCAACCGCGCAAGCAGGGCACCAGTGTCCAGCCCGGACACCGAACCGGGGATGCGGCCATTGTTACCTGTCAGCCGAGACGCCACAAATCCATCAGCGACCGGCCCGGGCGCTTGGCGTATTAGTTGAGAGGCCGTCAGCAGCAAAGCAGTGCGCTCCGCAAACCAGCGCGCCTCGGCTTCGGGTGGGATATTGGTCCAGCGGGCGCGGTGGTCCCTCAGCGCCGCATCATAGTGGCGGTTCACTCCGGTTGCCGCCTCAAGCTCGGCCTGCAGGACTTGGGCGGCCAAGGGGTCGCGGGTCAGGGTGCGCAGGATATCCAGACAGATCACATTGCCCGAACCTTCCCAGATGCCGTTCAAAGGGGCTTCACGGTAGAGCAGGGGCAGGGGGGTGTCCTCGACATAGCCCATGCCGCCCAACACCTCCATGGCTTCGACCACGACGACTAGACAGCGTTTGTTGTTGAGGAACTTGGCGAGTGCAACAGCGATGCGGGCAAAGGCTTTATCCTCGGGTGTATGACCGTCATAAGCCTGCGCCACACGCATTCCCAGTGTCAGCGCCCCCTCCCAGTCCAGCACGAGATCGGCCAGAACGATGCGCATCAGGGGTTGGTCAATCAACCGGCGCTGAAAGGCGCTGCGATGGCTGACCCAGTAATGCGCTTCGCTGAGGGCCGCCCGCATCAGACCTGCCGGAGCCATCGCAGTGTCGAGCCGTGTGTGATGCACCATCTCCAGGATTGTGCGCACACCCGCGCCCTCATCGCCAAGCTGATAGGCCAGCGCATCATGGTATTCAATCTCGGCCGAGGCGTTGGACCGATTGCCCAGCTTGTTCTTCAGCCGCATCAGGTGGATTGCGTTGCGTTCGTCGTCCAGCCAGCGGGGCACAAGGAAACAGGTCAGACCGCCGGGGGTCTGGGCAAGTGTCAGGAAACCGTCGGACATCGGGGCTGAGCAGAACCATTTATGCCCGCGCAACCGCCAGTGATCTCCGTCGCGTGTGGCCGTCGTGGTATTGGCGCGAATGTCCGAGCCACCCTGTTTCTCAGTCATCGCCATGCCCAGCGTGGCGCTTTTTTTGGAGGCGATAGGAGCGATAGAGGAATCGTGGTTCCATTCCGTCAATCGGGGAACCCAGATCGAGGCAATCTCTTCATTCGCCGCAATTGCTGGAACGGCGGCGTAAGTCATGGTCAGCGGGCAGCAATGTCCGGGTTCGACCTGACTGGCAAGGTAGACCATGGCGGCGTGGGTTGCGTGACCATTCGGTAGGTCAGACCAGGCAACGGCTGCGTATCCGGATGATTGACTGAGTTGCATCAGGTGATGGTATGAATGAGTGAAACGCACTTCATCCAGGCGGCGTCCACCTTGGTCAAACAGAACAAGTTCTGGGGAGTGGAAATTGGCCTCGCGCGCCATGTCTCTCACTGCAGCACGCCCAAGGTCTGCACCATAGTTGCGAAGAATAGAGCTTCGCGCGCCTGTCACATTTTGCAGTACTGGGTCAGAGGCCCAAAGGTCTAAATCTGCTCGCACAGGCGGCTGGTTCAGAACGTCATGCGTGGATAGGGAATGGCGCGCGTCAGATGTCATCTGGCCCTCGAATTGAACAGCACAACTGTTCAGCGAAGGTGCGCTCCGGTCAAGTCCGACGACGGGTCAGGAGTGATCTTCACGGTCCGGAACCGGATCATACCCGTCGCCACCCAAAGGGTGGCAGCGTCCGATCCGTCGCGCGGCCAGCCATGTGCCTTTGATGGCACCGTGTTTTTCCAGTGCCTCCAACGCATAGGCCGAGCATGTAGGCTGATAGCGGCAGTTGAACCCGACCCAAGGGCTGAACAGCAACCGGTACGCCCGAATGGGTAAGGCAAGGATATGCGAGAGCAATGTCATTTTCGCGCAGCATGCACTTTACGCAGAGCATAGCGCAAATCATCCAGCAGCGCCGCATAGGGGCGTCCGGCTGTGACATCGGCGCGACCGATCAGCACGTAATCCCAGCCGTCCTGCCCCTTCTCAGGCAGTACTGCGCGCGCAGCTTCGCGCAGGCGTCTCTTGGCCCGGTTGCGAGCCACGGCATTGCCGACCTTTTTGGAACAGGTGAAACCGACGCGAATCCCGTCCGCCTCGCCCTCGGCGCGTTTGCGCGCCTGCACCATCATTGATGATGTGCCCTGCCGACGCGCACGCGCGGCGTTCAGGAAATCGGATCGTTTCCTGAGGATGATCAATGTTTTGGATGCGCAAACGGACGCCGCCGGGGGCGTATCCCCGGGTTGGCAGTTACCATCCTCAGGGGCCTCCGGCGGCGTCATGTTCATAACCTGATCGGTGAGCGGTTTATGCGCTCAGCGACTTGCGGCCACGTGCGCGGCGCGAGTTCAGGATCTTGCGGCCGGCCTTGGTGGCCATGCGCGCGCGGAAACCGTGGCGGCGTTTGCGAACCAGGTTCGAAGGCTGATAGGTGCGTTTCATCGCTCCGTCTCCAATCTATTCGGTCGGGTGCAGCGCGGATTCGCCTGCCCGTGGTGTTCGAAGCCCGTCCTCTACTGCCAAGCGGGGGGTAAGTCAAACCCCTTGGTGGGGGTTTTGCAGCCTTTTGCAACAATTCTATAATCCCGCGCGGTAAAAGATTTCAAAAATACGGATTTTAGGCACAAAACCCTCACATTCACTGTCGAAAAGATCAAGGCAGCGTGAGGCCCCTGTTGCCCGGGCGCGTGACGTCGCATGTTGAGGCCAGAATGAGACGCACAAAACCGGACACCATTATGAGCGATACAACTCAGGCCCCGCGCAGCGGGCTTGCGCGACATATTCCTTTGCTGGTGATTCTTGCCGTAGCCGCAGTGGGTTACTTTACACTGGGTGAATACCTGACTTTTGAAACCCTGCGCGACAACCGAGAGGCCCTTTTGGGTTGGCGTGATGCCAATTACTGGGCAATGGCAGGTGCGTTCATAGCGATTTACATTGCCATCGTTGCGTTCTCGCTGCCCGGCGCTGCGGTGGCCTCGATGACCGGAGGGTTCCTGTTTGGCCTTTTCGCAGGCACGGTCTTCAACATTTTTGCAGCAACCATCGGCGCCTCGGCGATCTTTCTGGCGGCGCGCTGGGGGTTGGGGGCGTCCTTGACGGCGCGTCTTGAGGCCTCGGAAGGCACGATCAAAAAGCTGAAGGACGGCCTGCGCGAGAATGAGATCTCGGTCCTGTTCCTGCTGCGCCTTGTCCCGGTGGTTCCGTTCTTTGTGGCCAATCTGGTGCCGGCGCTGGTGGGGGTGAAGTTCCGCAATTTTCTGTTCACCACGGCGCTGGGCATCATTCCCGGTGGCATCGTTTATACTTGGATCGGCGTCGGACTGGGCGGTGTATTCGACCGAGGTGAAACGCCGGATGTCTCACTGCTGTGGGAGCCTTTTGTCATCGGCCCCATCATCGGCTTGTGTGTGCTGGCGGCTCTGCCCATTCTGATCAAAACGCTGCGCGGCCAAAAGGACAGCTGATCATGCAAGAACTGAAATCCGATATCCTGGTGATCGGGGCCGGGTCAGGTGGGCTGTCGGTCGCCGCGGGGGCGAGCCAGATGGGTGCGGATGTGATCCTGCTGGAAGGTCACAAGATGGGCGGCGATTGTCTGAATTTCGGCTGCGTCCCGTCCAAGGCCCTGATTGCCAGCGGCAAGGCCGCCTATGGGCAGGCGCATGCCTCGGCGCTGGGTGTGGCGGATGTGGTGCCACAGGTGGATTACGCCGCCGCCAAAGACCACGTGCATGGTGTGATTGCGCAGATTGAGCCGATGGACAGCCAAGAGCGGTTCGAAAGCTTTGGTGTCAAGGTGATCCGGGAATATGGCCGCTTTGTCTCTCCGACACAGGTTCAGGCGGGGGATCATCTGATCACCGCGAGGCGGGTTGTGATTGCAACAGGCTCTTCACCACTGATTCCGTCGATCCCCGGTTTGGACAAGGTGACGTATTATACCAACGAGACTATCTTTGATCTGCGCGACAAGCCCGATCATCTGCTGATCATCGGCGGTGGCCCCATCGGGATGGAGATGGCGCAGGCGCATATTCGGCTCGGTTGCAAGGTCACAGTCATCGAAGGGCAAAAGGCGCTGGGCAAGGATGACCCCGAGGCGGCAGAGGTCGTGCTGGACAGTTTGCGCGCCGAGGGCGTTGCGATCCATGAACAGGCGATGGTGGCACAGATTCGCGGCTCCGATGGCGCGGTTGAAGTGGTGACCGAGAACGGCGAGATCTTCTTGGGCACGCATCTGCTGCTCTCTGCGGGGCGAAAGGCCAATACCGACCGCCTCAACCTTGCCGCTGCCGGGATCGAGCCCACCCGAACCGGCATCAAGGTCGACGACACCCTGCGCACCACGAACCGCAGGGTCTATGCGATCGGAGATGTCGCGGGTGGGCTGCAATTCACTCATGTGGCGGGCTATCACGCGGGGATTATCATTCGTTCGGCGCTGTTTGGGCTGCCCTCCAAGGCGAAAACCGCACATATCCCCTGGGCGACCTACACCGACCCCGAGCTGGCGCAGGTTGGCCTGACCGAGGTGCAGGCGCGCGCCGAGCATGGCGATAAGATGGAAATTGCGCGGTTTGACTATCACCACAACGACCGCGCCATTTCCGAGCGTAAAACGAATGGTTTCATCAAGGTCATGGTCGTCAAAGGCCGACCTGTGGGTGCCACAATTGTTGGCCATCAGGCGGGTGAGCTGATCAGCTTGTGGTCGCTGGCGCTGGCCAATAATCTGAAGATGGGGAAGGTTGCCGCCATGGTTTCGCCCTATCCGACGATTGGAGAGCTTAACAAACGGGTGGCGGGCGCCTATTTCTCACCAAGGCTGTTTGAGAATCAAACGGTTAAACGTGTGGTCAGGTTCGTCCAGCGCTGGATGCCCTGACCTGGAAGGGAGAGCAATGTGAACTCGCTGTCAGGCCGATTTCTGATCCTGACGACGGTCTTCGTGATGTTGGCCGAGGTTCTGATTTTTGTCCCTTCGATTGCGCGATTCCGCGAAGATTTCCTGCTGAACCGGCTGGAGCGCGCTCAGATCGCCTCGCTCGCTTTGTTGGCCGATGATATGCTGGCCGAGGACCTTGAGGCTGAACTGCTGGCCAATGCGGGCGTCTATAACGTGGTTCTGCGGCGAGACGAGATGCGCCAGTTGATGCTGTCCTCTCCTATTCCAGGGCAGATCAGCAAGACCTATGACCTGCGTGACGCGCGACCATGGGTTTTGATCCGGGATGCTGTCGTGCGGTTGTTCACGCCGGAAAATGAAGTCATCCGTGTTATTGGCGAGCCTGTGAAAGGCGCAGGTCTGCTGATTGAGGTGACGACTGACAGCATGCCGTTGCGTATAGCGATGACGGATTATGGGTTACGCATTCTGGGCCTGTCATTTGTGATTTCGATCATCACGGCTTTTTTCCTGTTTCTTGCGGTTCGGGTGGTTCTGGTAAAGCCCATCAAAAGCGTTGTCGGATATATGCAGCGCTATGCCAGCGCCCCCGAAGATGCCCGTGGAATCATCTCACCGGATTCCAAAGTGACCGAGCTGCGCGAGGCCGAAGAGGCGCTGAAACAGTTGCAAACCGAACTGACCCAGGCCCTGAAACAGCGCGAGCGTCTGGCGCAGCTGGGCGGGGCTGTGGCCAAGGTAAGCCACGATCTGCGCAACATTCTGACCTCGGCCCAGCTGTTTACCGACCGGATCGAATCCAGCGAAGACCCATTGGTGCGTCGCATGGCCCCTAAGCTGGTGAACTCGATCACCCGAGCGGTAACCCTGTGCGAAAGCACATTGGCATTTGGCCGCGCTGAAGAACCTGCACCGTCGCTTACACTGGTTCCGCTCCGCACTGTGGCCGAGGATGTGGTTGCTAGCGAGAAACTTGCCGTTGCCGATGCCTGTGTCGAGATCATCAATGATGTGCCGGAAGAGTTGGTCATACGAGCTGATCCTGAACAGATTTTCCGTGTCATGATGAACCTCGTTCGAAATGCCCGTCAGGCGCTGGTTGCATCAGGAAAGCCCGGTCGGATCACCCTGTCCGGGCAAGAGCAGGACGCCAACTGGTGTATTCAGATCAGCGACACAGGGCCGGGCCTGCCGGCCAAAGCGCGTGAAAACCTGTTCACACCCTTTCAGGGTGGCGTCCGCAAAGGCGGGTCGGGTCTGGGCTTGGCGATCTCACAGGAACTGTTGCGGGGCCATGGGGGTGACCTTGTTCTGACCGAGACAGGGTCAACAGGTACCACCTTTGAAATTCGCCTCCCGCGGGGCGATGGGGCTTTTTGAATTATTTTTACAGAATCAACTTGCACGTCCCGAATACCGGGTCTACATAGCGCCTCACCAACGCGGACCGATAGCTCAGCTGGATAGAGTACTTGACTACGAATCAAGGGGTCGGGGGTTCGAATCCTCCTCGGTCCGCCACTGGTTTCCTGTTGAACGTCACACGAACCTGACCCAACCGTCATAGTTGAACCAGAAAAGCAGTGAACGTTCGACATCAGAAGGCGCCCCCAACGTTGGACATCAGTTGAATTTGACCTTTGCGTCATCAACTAGCACGCCGCCCCCATTTCATACTCCCGCAGACAGTTTGGTTTGATCTGATCCCCCCTCTTGGAAAATCAGAGCTGATTTGTAGGTCTGACAGCGAAGCTGCCTGTTCCTGCTAATCTGCCACGTGGCGAACGCGGGAGGGTGCGAGGCAATGCTATTCGACGGAGGTGGCGCGGCCCGCAGGCACGGTCGAGGACACGGTTTTGTCTAATAGGGTTGCCCGAGCGGGAAGGCAGCGTCTTTCCCCTGATGGCCAGGGGCGTTTGGCTAGTCCAAATCCGGCTGGCCCCAAAACAAGTGCGACGGTGTGGGCTGCGCCGTAACTCTTTGCGCCAGAACACGTTGTTTTTCGAAAAAATGGGCGGAATGCGGAAGTTCGCCGCGTATTCGAATTTCAAAAACCACAACGGTCAAAGTGGCCACTCGCTTGTATCGTTTCTTTGGCAACTGGGCATGTTCGAGAGACGACTGCTGCCAAGATCAGGTGCTTAGGATGTAGCAGTTTTTGCGATAACGAAGCGTTTTGCGTGTGGGCTTTGTTTTTTTTCGGTCTGGCGAAGGGTGTGTAAGGGAAAATCATGCCCTTCTGATTAGGGGCGGCTTGCCATTTGGGATAGAGAGTGCAGCGGGAAAACTAGAAACTTAAAATGTCTTCAAGTTGTTTCCATATTTGCTCTGCGTGATCTGGCTGAGATTCTGCCAAGCGGACTACCCTGATTGCCAGAAGCTGTGTGGGCAGCACGTCGTCAATACACACAAGCGCGCCCTCAGAAAGGTGGGTCGCCACTAGAGAGCGGGGCAACCACGCGATGCCGATTTCATTCAAGGCGTATTGTAGTATGGCCAACGTAAGTGCGGTTTCAGCCCTGGGTACTGCGGTTTTACCTTCAGGTAATCGCGGCGCAATCATCCTGGAATAGACCTGCCCGAGAAAGACTTCGGGCGGGTAGCTGATTGTAGGAATTACGTCTTCCGTCACTTGCGTGCGCACAGTAGGCGCACAGACTGGAATCAAAGTATCCATCCCGAGTGTTTTGGTTTCAAACGCGTTAACGGGTTCTTGAATACTGTCATCAGGCACCGCGTACATGATGGCAAAATCAACTTCTTTTGAAATCAGATGCATCAGGCACTCGTCTTGATTTCCTGAACGAACACGAACCGAGATTTCGCCAGCTTCAGTTAAAACGCGAACAATTTCGGGTGAAATTGTCGTGGTGAGCGCGTGTTGGCAAACAAAAGACAGCGATTTGCCTGTCTGATCACTCGCTGTTTTTAAGGTGTGTCGAAGCCTCTGCAGCCGGGTGCTGAGTTCACGTAATTCAAATTCCAGTTCCCGCACGCCTGGCATCAAAGAGACTGGCTTGCGGCGGCGATCAAACAGCGTTGCGCCGATGTTGTCTTCGATAAGCCGCACCCGCCGAGTAAACGCGGATTGCGTCAGCAATCGCTTTTCAGCGGCGCGGGCGAGAGAGCCGCTATCAAGCACGGCCAATATATCATCGATCCACTCAAGACGCATGGCGGATCGATAGTGCAGTTCGTGACAATATGCAATTCCTGCAATTTATGTACCGAAATTCGAATTAGGAATGCGCCTCAGCGCGTAGTAAGTTGACAAAAGCAAATATTAGGAACCACGATATGCACCTTGCCCGTTTTCCCCGCCTGCATCTTGCCCATCTTCCAACACCGCTTGAACCCATGACTCGATTGTCAAAAGAGCTGGGGGTCGAAATATGGATCAAACGCGATGACTGCACTGGTATGTCGACCGGTGGCAACAAGACCCGCAAGCTTGAATTCCTAATGGCTGAGGCCGAGGCGCAGGGTGCCGACATGGTGATGACCCAAGGGGCCACGCAAACCAATCACGGTCGGCAGACGGCTGCATTTGCCGCCAAGCTGGGGCTTGCTTGTCACATCCTTTTGGAGGATCGCACCGGTTACCAAAATGGAAACTACAATACGAACGGTAACGTCCTGCTAGACCATTTGCATGGCGCAACCACCGAGAAGTTTCCCGGCGGCCACGATATGCCGGGTGAGATGGAAAAAGCAGCCGAAAAGAAGCGCGCGGAAGGGCACAATGTCTATGTCATTCCTGGCGGCGGATCGAACCCGACTGGCGCACTTGGCTATGTTAACGCGGCCTTCGAACTGTTGGCACAAGCAAATAACAGTGGTTTGCAAATTGACAGGTTGGTGCATGCAACCGGTTCTTCAGGAACGCAGGCCGGATTGGTGACGGGCATGTGTGCCATGAATGCGCAGGTGCCCGTGCTGGGCATCGGCACAAGGGCGCCTCAGCCCAAGCAAGAACAGATGGTTTTTGACCTCGCCTGCAAAACCGCTGAAAAACTGGGCTGCGCAGGTATGGTCAAGCGCGAAGACGTGAAGGCCAATACTGACTATGTCGGCGAGGGTTATGGCCTGCCCACGAAAAGCGGCATAGAGGCGATCCAGATGTTTGCAGAGCTCGAAGGCATCCTCCTCGATCCGTGCTATTCTGCCAAGGGTGCGGCCGGTCTGATTGATCTTGCCCGCAAGGGTGAGTTCAATGGCGAACGGATTGTGTTCCTGCACACCGGGGGTGCCGCAGCCCTTGGGGGGTATGATTTTGCCTTTGATCATCAAAACCGCTGGGTGACTGTCTGAGCCATGACACTGCGCCCGGTTGGAATTCTTGGCGGTATGGGCCCCGATGCGACGATCCTCCTCCAGCGCAAGCTGGTGGCGGCCGTACCCGCAACTGATGACCAGGATCACATACCTTTGTTGATCGACATGAACCCGCAGGTGCCGTCGCGGGTTAGTCATCTGCTCGAGGGCGTCGGCGAGGATCCGGGGCCGACGCTTGCCGCTATGGCGCGTCGGCTTGAAGATGCTGGAGCCTTGGCGCTGGCGATGCCGTGCAACACCGCCCATCACTATGCCAAGGCGATTACGGACTCCGTGGAAATACCCTTGCTGAGCGTGGTCGAACTGACGGCTGATCATGCGGCTGGGACGCTCGGATCAGGGGGATGTGTCGGGATGCTTGCCTCGCCCGCCGTACGACATACGCAGCTATTCGAGACAGCGTTGCACAGGCGCGGGCTGTCGGTGGTTTGGTCCGCATGTGATGAAAAGATGCTTGCAGCGATCCGGAAAATTAAGACGGACGGTCCGTGCAATGAAGGGCGCGAAACACTAAGAGTTGCCTCGAAAGAACTTGTTGCCGCAGGGGCCGACCTGCAGCTTGTGGCTTGCTCAGAATTCTCGCTCATCGCTGATAGTGTTGCGGCCGAGGTCAATGCCATTGATACGATTGACCTGCTTGTCCAGGCGATTGTCGAATTTTCCCACGCAGGGCAAGTTTAGGCGATTGAATTAAGTGCGCCACAGCGTTCGGAGGCAATCTGTAAGTCAACAGATACCTTTGTTCATAATTGGTCCCAAAGCTGTTGCGCTGTCTGATCAAAGGTCGCCGGATTGGCAAATGCGGAAATCGTCAAGGTGGCACACCACGCGTCATCGCCGATTGGCACCAGCAATCCCGCGTCCAGCTCTGGCGAAATCGCAGTTTCGGGCATCCAGGCAAAGCCGCTTCCGGTAATCAGGCGTCTCTTGATTGTCTCAACCAGACTATCAACATAAATCGTCTCGGCGTTCAGGGGTTTGCGGTCTATGGTATTTTCTACAACCATGCCTAAAAACGAAGAACGATCATATGCCAGATAGGGGATGGGTGGGCCATCCTGCTCTGCGAGACTCCAACCCATGGCACGCGCTGAATCAGCTGTAGCCACTGGCACCAGACGATCCTTTAACAGGTCTTTTCGCTCAAATGCGGTTTCATCAATCATCGGTGAAACCGAGTGGTGATTGTAACACAAGAGAATGTCCACTGCGCCCTCGACCAACAGGTCACAGCAGGTGCTTAGGGAATCGGACAGTACACGAGTGCGCAGATCGGGAATTTGCATCTGCAACTCTTCGATGCGACTTGCCAAAAAATTAACCGCGATCGTGTGGAGGACCGAAAACCGGATGAAACGGCTATCCCCACGATCGGCATCCCGCAGCGATTGACGGGATTCTGACAGTTGTGAGATCGCCGCTAAAGCGACCGGCAAGAATTGTTGACCTGCTTCTGTCAATTGAACAGGATAGGTGGCGCGATTGACCAGAGGCAGCCCGACCCAGCTCTCCAACGCTTTGATTCTACGACTGAATGCGGATTGTGTGATGTTGCGTTCATCGGAGGCTCGGGTGAAGTTCAGTGTCCGGGCGAGGCATTCAAAGTCGCGCAGCCAGTTCAAATCCAATGTGTGTACCTGCATTTCCAAGGAAGCATTGGTCGAGCATACTCAAAACTATGCATTGCGGGAATAGTTTGATGAAATGTTCGAATTGGCCCTCAGAAAACCTCATGCTCTAGACTTTAAGCTAGGGCCTGGCGGTTTGTCCCCCTTTTCCCCTTCCGTCCGAAGTCGCAGCCCGAGACGACTTTGTACGACACCGCCGAGCGATGGGAATGAGATTGACTAAAAAAACGACGCCAAAATACGGCGCAATTCAACAGAGGAGACTATCATGAGAAACAAGCTAAAGGCATTTGGTATGGCAGCGGCGGTAGGTATCTATGCGATGCCCGCATTCGCGGCGGAAGAGGTTAAAATCGGTGTGCCGTCTTGGACCGGGGCGCAGGCAATCGCTCATCTTCTGGGTGCCGTTGTTGAAACGCGCATCGGCGGGACGGTTGAATATGTGCCCGGTAACAATGCAACCATCTTTCAAGCCATGGATCAGGGCAAAGGTGACATCGACGTGCATCCAGATGTGTGGCTGCCCAATCAGGAGAGCTTTACCAAGAAGTATGTCGACGAGGCCGGTACGGTAACATTGTCCTCGAACCCCTACGAAGGCAATCAGGGTTTTTGCGTCAGCAAGGACTTTGGTGAGGCCAACAATATAACCGACATAGCTGATCTGGGCCGCCCTGATGTCGCCGCCCTGATGGACAGCGATGGCAACGGCAAGGGTGAGATGTGGATTGGCGCCCCCGGCTGGGCTTCGGCCAATGTGAACGAGGTGAAAACGCGCGACTACGGTCTGCTTGATTTCATCGAGCCCGTGCGTGCAGAAGAAAGCGTGAAGACCGCGCGTATCAAAGACAGCATCGCCAAAGGCGAGGGCTATGCCTTCTATTGCTACAAGCCACACGCGGTCTGGTACATGTTCGACGTTCAAATGCTGAGCGAGCCGACGTTCGACCCGGCAAAATACGTGATGGTGCAGCCATCGGACGATCCGGATTGGTATAGCAAATCCAGTGTAGCCACCAAAGACGCCCTGAAGAACGTCCAGATCGCATGGTCTAATACGTTGCCAGACCGCTCACCTGCGATTGCTGATTTCTTCGCGAATTTCGCATTGACTGCGGATGATGTCAGCGGTTTCGCCTATGAGATCAGCGGCAAAGGTCGCGATCCGGCAGAGGTTGCCCGCGAATGGGTCGAAGCGAACCCGGATCGCGTCGACGCTTGGCTGGGTCTCTGATCCCACTTCCAGAAACAGGGTGGCGGCATCTGTTGGCGCCACCCAAAAGCAGATCTCTGGAGGACCTATGAGCGACGACACCGTTATCGAAATTTCGAATGTCTGGAAAATTTTCGGAGGCAGACCCGAGGTGGCGCTGCAGGCGATCCGCGACCGCGGGTTGGACAAGTCCCAAGTGCTGGCCGAATACAACTGTGTTGTCGGTGTCGCTGATGTCAGCCTGTCGGTAAACCGGGGTGAGATTTTTTGCATCATGGGTCTGTCAGGCAGCGGTAAATCCACCCTGGTTCGCCATTTCAACCGATTGCTGGAGCCGACAGCTGGTAAGATCGAAATCGAAGGCACTGATGTCATGGCCTTGGGGCCAAAAGAGCTTCAGCAGTTTCGCAACAACAAAATCGGTATGGTGTTTCAGAACTTTGCGCTGATGCCGCATCGGTCGGTGTTGGATAACGTGGCAATGCCACTGGAAATCCGACAGGTCAGCAAGAATGAACGCATGCGTCAGGCTGCTGCTATTCTCGATATTGTCGAACTGGGTGCCTGGGGGTCAAAGTTCGCACACGAGCTGTCCGGTGGCATGCAACAACGTGTGGGCCTGGCCCGCGCCTTGGCCGCCAACCCCGACGTGCTTTTGATGGATGAACCGTTTTCGGCCCTTGATCCGCTGATCCGGCGACAATTACAGGATGAATTCATCCGGCTGAGCAAGATTCTCAAGAAGACTACGATCTTCATTACCCATGACCTTGATGAAGCCGTCCGCATCGGCAATCGGATCGCCATCATGCGGGACGGCAAGGTGGTGCAGATCGGGACAGCCGAAGACATTGTCATGAACCCCGCTGATGACTACGTGGCTGATTTCGTTGCAGGTATTTCACGCCTCAAAGTGGTGCGCGCCCATGCGGTCATGCGGCCAATTCCAGAACATATTGCGGCCCATGGGCCGCTATCGGCGGATGCCCCGCGCGTGAATGAAGACGAAAATCTGAGCACGCTGATCAATCTGGCGATCGACAACAGTAGCGCAATCCTTGTGGAGGACGGCGGCGTGGATGTTGGCGTCATAACCCGTGCCGATCTGTTGCGCACCGTGATCGAAGGGACCGAAGTGTCATGAGCATTTCTGATGTGAACCCGCTGGAAGATACCGAAAGCGAAGCGGCCCTTGCCTATGCCGAAGAGCGGCGTGAAAGCATTCGCACATTTGTGCGCACCAGCCCTGACTACTATATCCGTAATTTCGACAAGATTGGTGCATCGTCCCGCTTTACACCAACTTTCAATCTGATGGCCGGATTGTTTGGTCCGGTCTGGTTCGGTGCGCGAGGTCTGTGGTCATGGGCGTTACCATTTCTGATCCTCGAAACTATAGCCTTTGTGCAGATTGCGCGAGGGTTGTTCGGCGATCTGGCAGCCGAGGCAATGGAGCGTATTGCATCGATTGAAGGGACGCTTGAACTGCGCCGTCAGCAATTGGCGGCGGCTATCGAAAACAATTCGGACAAGATCGATGTCTATCAGCGAACGGTGGACTCGCTTGAAGAAAACATAGGGGGTATCCGTGCCGAGGCCGAGGCGATGGCAGCTGAAGGTCCTTACATCATTCTAACCGGCCTGATCATACTGATCATCATCAAATTCATACAGTCGCAGGTGGCGAACTGGGCGCTTGAGGCGCGTTTCTCGGAGTGGCTATCGGATCGTTCGATCCGTTCGGCCATGCCGGTGTCGCAGATCGTGTTCAGCGCAATCTTCATGGCGTTAATCGTCGCCGCGGCAATGTTGCATTACAGCTTCCCAGGGCGCTTTTCACTGCTTAGCCATTTTCCGACAGACCCAAACATCCGCCTGACCAGTATCACTTGGGTAGAAGATTTCATCGCCTGGTGCGTACGCAACAGCGAGACCTTCTTTGATGGGCTGACATTCGGCATCCGCACTCTGTTGGATGCGCTAGAGGTCATACTGGTTCAGACGCCATGGATCGTGATTGCGAGCTTGATTATTCTGCTGACCTGGCTGACAGCGGGCATCAGCACGGCGATCTATTCGGGCGCATTTCTGGCCTATATGGGCCTGCTGGGTTTCTGGGAAGGTGCCATGACGACGCTGGCCTTGTTGGGGACAGCGGCGTGTCTGTCGATTGTTATAGGAATTCCGCTCGGCATGTTTGCTGCCCGTCGCCCACGGTTCTATGCGTTTATCCAGCCGATCATGGATTTCATGCAAACCATGCCAGCCTTCGTGTTCATGGTGCCTGTGATTGCGTTCTTCGGCGTTGGAAAGCCAGCGGCGGTTGTGGTCACGATGATTTTTGGCGGCACACCGGTGGTACGATTGACCGTTCTTGGTCTGCGTGGTGTACCAGAAAGCGTGCGCGAAGCAGCTATTAGTTTCGGTGCCAATAAGTGGTACTTGCTCACTAAGGTAGATCTTCCATTAGCAAGCCCATCGATCCGCGCGGGGATCAACCAGACGATTATGTTGTCGCTGGCGATGGTCGTCGTGGCCTCGCTGATTGGCGCCAAGGGGCTGGGTGAGGACGTGCTGGAAGCATTGCAATATGCCAATGTGGGCCAAGGCATCCTCGCCGGGTTTGCGATCCTTTTCTGCGCCATGATCCTTGATCGCATTGTACAGGGTGGGCGCAAATGACACCTGTCGTATTCGTCCATGGATTTTTGGGCGGCAGTCGACAATGGTTAGGGCAAGTCGAAGCCCTGGCCGGTTTCAACGTCGTAGCCTTGGACTTACCGGGATTTGGTGAGAATGCGCATCTCGAGGCCCCTACCAGTATTGCTGGATTTGCCGAGTGGGCGCTGTGCGAATTAACCGGGCGGGGAATTGAGCGATTTATCCTGATCGGCCATTCAATGGGCGGGATGATCGTCCAAGAAATGGTTACCCGCGCACCCGAACGTATCGACCGGTTGGTGCTTTACGGCACCGGAACGATTGGCATTTTACCCGGCCGGTTTGAGACGATCGACACTTCAAAGCGCCGGGCCAATACAGAAGGACCAAGAGCCACGGCCAGACGTATTGCGGCAACCTGGTTTCTTGATCGGGGAAAAGCTGCGGCCTATGAGGACTGTGCTATGATTGCAGAACAATGCAGCCTGCAAACCATGCTAATTGGGCTCGACGCAATGGAAAGTTGGAGCGGCGCCAAACATTTGGCGGATATCATGACCCGTACGTTGGTGATTTGGGGTGACCGGGATCGGACCTATCCATGGAGCCAAACCGAACAATTGTGGCAATCAATTCCCGACGCCAACCTCGCCGTGATACCTGGATGTGCTCACGCGACGCATTTAGAGAAGCCGGGGCTCTTTAATTCGATACTGCGAGATTTTTGTACCGCCTGACAGCTTGTCTGCAGCCAAAATGTTAGAACGACCGCTGTCGTGACCAATTCCGGTCTTTCCCGGATAGTGTAGATATTGCTGCGAATGGGTATGCACTGGCAGCAAACGCCGGTTTGCAACGCTGTATTTCAGTAATCCGCTCGGTTGTAGAATGTCTCTTATGGGCCGTTCTCGTAGGCTCAATCGCTAGATATTGCACTTGCAACAGCGTTGGTACTGATCCCAATAAAGTGATTTCGCTACCGCGAACGAACGGCGGCTCCCGTTTGAGGTCAACCAATTGATCCGTTTCTTGCGCTTTCACCTCAAGTAGCTCAACACCCGCAAGAACCGGGTCGCGATTCACTCGCATCATTCCTTAGGTGATTGGCATGTAATTTCAAAAAGGCATGACCATGGAACTTAAAGACAAAACCATCATCATTACCGGCGCGAGCAGCGGAATCGGTGCTGCAGCAGCGCTTCTGTTTGCCTCGGAAGGGGCGAATGTTGTGTTAGGTGCCCGCAGGGAAGCTCAGCTAAACACACTCGTCGGGCAGATTACCCAAAGCAACGGGCGCGCCGTTTACCTTGCGGGCGACGTGACGGACGAAACATATTCCAGGGATCTTGTTGATCTGGCGAAACGGCAGTTTGGCGGCCTTGATGGCGCATTTAACAATGCGGGCATTATGGGCGAGATGGGTCCAATTCCCGAAATGGAGTCCGGCAACTGGCAGTCGGTTCTTGCTACAAACCTCAACAGTGCATTTTTTGCGGCCAAAGCGCAGATTCCGGCAATGGAGGAACGCGGTGGCGGGTCTATTGTATTCACCGGAACTTTTGTTGGTGTCAGCAATGGGGGAATGCCCGGCATGGGGGCTTATGCCGCATCAAAGGCTGGACTGATTGGGCTCGTACAATCTTTGGCATCTGATCATGCGGCCAAGAGGGTCCGTATCAACACTATTTTGCCGGGTGGTACTAAAACCGACATGGCCGGCGATGATCCTGCGACGCACGACTTTATTGCCAACTTGCATCCCCTGAAACGCATGGCGGAGCCAAAGGAGATTGCCCAATCTGCATTGTTCCTTCTGTCAGACCGGGCAAGCTTCGTGACGGGTTCTCCGGTCGCCGTTGACGGTGGTATGGCGACCCGCCTGCTTTAGATATCTGCCGTTGGTTGCTTCGTAACCAACGGCGGTCTCCATCCAGACAAGATAGATCGCCCAAAAATCCATATCGTGGTGAACGCCATCTTTGACGACTTTCTCCAGGGTATCGTCACCGCAGACTGAATATTCGGATTGGACTTTCGCTGCTCGTCGCCTTTTTGATCAGGTAGATGGCCTTTGTTGCGCAAATCGGAGTTTGAGCGCAGTTCCCCCTTCCCCGGACAGACTTATCCTATATCTGCGGCTCAACTGAGGATGATGCCGCGCTGCCTCCGAGGTCCGCTCTGAGCCCACACCTACCAATGCTGCGCGCGCCACAAATGGGGGATAAGTTCACTAAGCTCCCATTGTCAATCAAACGAACAAACCTTGGTCGCCCTTCTCGACACTGCGATGTGGATCATTTCTGCAACTGCGTCAGCGTAGAGCCTGACGCATTCAAGGGCGATTGAACCCCGAGCATCTGATCATCGAATGGTCCTAATCCATGGCCACTTCCAACGTTGGGCTTTGACCCGCCAAGTCCCTAACCACATCGCGCAAAACTGTTTCAAAGCGGCAAAGAGCTTCAGTTCTGTCCTGCGAGACGGGGTACAACAACCCGAATGTCATCCATTTTTCGGGAACAACCGGCACCAGGATCAAGTTTTCGAGACCAAACTGAGCTGAGACCAATTCATCTGCGATAGTTATACCTGCCCCTTCTGCAACAAGTGAACACGCCAGTTGGGAAGACGCAACTTCGCAAGACTGGCCAGGAGAAACGCCAGCAGAATGAAAGATGTCATCCAGTTGATCTCGCAGTAACAACCCCTGCATCAAACGGATGATAGGTTCATTCACAAGCTCAGTCGCTGAGAGTTCCTGTCGTTTGGCAAGTTTGTGATCTGCAGGCAGGATCGCCTGTGCCCGAACTCTCAATAACGGTTGTGTGCGAATTCCCGGATGTTCAACGGGCAATGCTCCAATACCGATGTCGTATTCGCGCCCTGCTAACCACTTTCCGGCTTCGCGCCGTGCCCGGACATCCAGGCTGATGTTGATGTCAGGATGTTCTTTGAAAAACCTCGCTACTGAGCGGGCCGATAAGGTTTGCGCTATTCTGGGCATCGTGACGATGCGCAGTGATTCCGTTCGCCCAGCACGAATTTCCGCCGCGATCCTGGGCACTTCATCCAGATTTTCCAGAATTCGACCTGCCTCGCGGTAGAATGCGAACCCTTCTGGCGTAGGGGTAAGGTTGCGGCCGCTTCGATCAAATAATGTAAGCCTTAGTTCTGCTTCCAATCCCGATATCAATCGGCTGACAGCGGGTTGGCTCAGGTGCAATATTTCCGAGGCGGCAATCAGAGAGCCTTCGGACAACGTGATACTGAATGCGCGCAAAGCTTTGATGTTCATTCACCCAGTCTTTCGTTTTTTGCAAGAGTAGATGTTATCTTTGCATTTTTATCAACACCCAAACTTAGATAGTTTAGGGTCGAGCTTATGGGAGGACCCGATGAAACGCAGAACACTACTTAACGCGGCCATTGCCGCCGTTGCCGTAGCGACAACAGCCACAGCCAGCTTTGCTGCCGACTGGCCCAAGCGCCCCATCAACCTCATCGTGCCGTACAAGGCCGGTGGTGGTACAGATGCTTATGCACGTGCCATCTCGGCGGCAGCCGAGGGCATATTGGACGTACCAGTTGTAGTCGTGAACAAGCCCGGTTCGGGCGGTCTGAACGGCGCCAACTCGGTCGTCGGTGCGCGTCCGGATGGATACACGATGATGATGACGTCGAGTGGGTCGTTCCTTTTGTCGACCATGACGCGGGACACCGACATTGACGCATTGGAAAGTTTCAATTTTGTCGCTCAGGTCGGTCAGTTGCAGACATCGCTGATGGTGCCAAAGGACAGCCCATTCCAAAGCGTGCAAGACGTGATCGACGCGGCAAAGGCTGATCCAGGATCGCTCCGTTGGGCGCATTCGGGACGCGGCGGGTTTCACCATGTTGGCGGCCTGGGCTTTCTGGCCAGCAACGGCATTGAGGCACAGGATGTACCTTTCAAAGGTGGTGGCCCGACCCGTGCAGCACTGATTGGTGAACAAGCCGATTTCGGTTTCCTCGGCGTGCAGCAATTAGCCGGGTTTGAGGATCAGCTGCGTGCACTGGCGGTCAACAGTCAGGACCGCGACGGGATCATGTCGGACGTACCCTCGTTTGGTGAACTGGGGATACCTTTCGCAGCCGTATCGTCCCCGGTGATTGTATTCGCGCCAAAAGACACGCCGCCCGAGGTGGTTGCGGGCATGGAGGCCGCGCTGGAACAGATCGCAGCGAAACCCGAGTTTGCCGAACTTCTGGCCTCACGCGGGACCGGCCCGGTCTATCAAAACGGCGCAGATGCCAAGGCAACACTTTCGGCGATGAAAGAAGACGCCGCGCCATTGGTGGATAGCCTGACGAACTGAGACTGACAGGATCGGGTGGCGATATCGCCACCCGATCTTTCTCAACAACCAATGTGTGACGGAGGGAATTATGCGTGCTTATGCCGAAGGGCTTGTTCTGGCAGCCATTTCATGTGTTGCCATCTGGGGTGCTTGGCACGTGCCAGCGGCCTCGCCCGGTGATACATGGGCTGGCATTGTGCCTTTTGCTGCAGCTGTTGCGCTGCTTGCTCTGTCCGGGTTCCTGATCATCGGGGCCACCCGTCAGAGCGCAGGTGAAGCGCAAAGCGACCCTGACAATGGGGCCACACTTGAGATCGTTGGCCTATTCATCATTGCACTGATCTATCAGCAATCTTTCCGCTGGTTCGGATATCTTGTTCCGACCGCGATTGTTGCTCCGCTTGTTCTCTATATTTTTTGCGTCCGTAGTCGGATCGGATTGGCGCTGTCAGTCATTCTGTGCCCGCTGGTCTTTCACATCATCTTCTTCGTGCTGCTCGGCGTATTCCCACCCTATGGCGAGGTCTTTGATCTGCTGAACTGGATACAGGGGTAACAAATTATGGAAATCTTTCCTGCTCTTCTTTCGGTGATCACTGACCCGATGCTGCTTTTTGCGATCGTATTGGCGGCGTTTGTTGGCATGATCGTGGGTGCGACCCCCGGATTGACCGCATCAGCCGCCATCGCAATGCTGTTGCCGATCACTTTCTATATGTCGCCCCTTTTCGCCTTGGCGTTTCTTTACGTGATCGGCAAATCCGGGCGCTATGGTGGGTCTATCGCGGCCATTCTGTTCAACACTCCGGGCACCGCCGCCAGTGCTGCCACACAGATCGATGGCTATCCATTGGCGCGCGCTGGCAAGGCGGGAAAGGCGATGAAGGTTGCCACCATCTCGTCGATTATTGGCGACCTGATGGGCGATATCCTGTTGGTCATCGGTGTTGGTTTCATTGCGTCCATCGCATTGAAACTGGGTCCGCCAGAGACCTTCGCAATCTACTTTGCCGCCTTCGTTGTGATCGGATCGGTGATCGGAAAATCCATAGTCAAAGGATTGGCCTCGGCCCTGATGGGAATTCTGGTCGCCATGGTTGGACTTGACCCGATTTCGAGCGAGGAACGCTACACCTTTGGCTCCTTCGACTTGTCCAATGGCATCGGACTGGTTCCCCTGATGATCGGCGTCTTTGTTCTAGGCGAAGTATTTGCCCAATTGGAAGAACGTCGGAAAACCCATGGTGAGACTAAAGAGAACGACAGCACGCAAGACGGCAATGATCTGACCTGGGAGGAATACAAACCCTGCCTGCCGCACGCCTTGCGTGGTGGCTTTATCGGGGCAGGTATCGGCGTCCTGCCGGGGCTGGGCTCAGCGATTGCCGCTTTCATATCCTACGGTGAAGGGAAGCGCCGGGCGAAGAACCCCGAGCAATGGGGCAAGGGCGCATTGGAAGGTGTCGCAGCACCCGAAGCAGCAAACAATGCGGTTTCCGGCCCATCTATGGCTCCCCTGTTGACGTTGGGCATTCCGGGATCGACCATTGGCGCCATCCTTCTGGGTGTGTTCCTGATCCATGGCATTCAGGTTGGACCAACACTTTTCCTGACCGATAAGGAATTGGTCTATAAGCTGTTCGCTTGCGGCATGCTGGGGATCATTGCGTATGGCGTGATCGGCTATTTCGGAGCGACGCAAGTGGCTCGGTTGATCCTGAAAATTCCGACTAATGTCCTCTATCCGATGATCTTCATGACCGCCTTTGTCGCCGCCTATTCGGCACGCGGGTCGATGTTCGACGTGACCGTGATGACCGTGGCAGGGTTTGTTGGTTGGCTGATGCGAAAGCACGACTTTAACATCGCCGCCTTTGTCATCTCATTTGTACTGGCAAAAGGCGCCGAAGAGACCTTTCGCCAATCGCTTTTGATGTCGGATGGGGGCGCACTGATTTTTGTCGAGCGCCCAATCGCGCTGGCTTTCATAATCATCGGTGCAGGCGCGATAGCATTCCGCATCCGGGGTATCCTGAAAGACCGAAAGCTGACGCAGGGAGGGCTGGGTGATGCTTGATATTGGCCTTTACCGCGACTGTTTCTCGACCCTCGACATGCGCGTCATTTGGTCAGAACACAGCACGATCTCAGCCTGGTTGAAGGTTGAGCAAACCCTGGCTCGATGTCAGGCCGAGGCGGGGCTTATTCCTAATGATGCAGCCCGTGCGATTGAGGCTTTGTCGCCTCAGATGCTCGACAAGGACCAAATGCAGGCGGACTTGTTGATTGTGGGTCGACCTATTGTTGGGCTTATTCAGCAGATGCGCGAAGCGCTTGGCGATCATGCGAAGTACTTTCATTTCCGTGCAACGACGCAAGACATCATGGACACAGCTCTTGCAATGCAAATGAAGGCTGGACTCACAGAGATCGGTCTGGACGTGCAGCGGCTCCTTACATTGCTGGATCAGCAGATCGATCATCATGAGGGCACAATGATGATGGGCCGCACCAACGGCCAGCACGCCGTTCCGATGTGCTTCGCCACCAAACTGCAGGTCTGGAAATCTGAGCTAGTGCGTCGACAGAACGCAATTGATGACGCCGCGCTGCGAGGGTTGAATGTTCAAATCGGAGGACCAGTTGGGGATCTGAGAGCCTATGATAATGATGATGGGTTACAGATCAAACGGGCTGTTGCACAGGCGTTGGGGCTGAGGGTCGTAGACCCACACTGGCAAAATGCAAGGGATGGAATAGCGGACATCGTGACAGCGCTTGGTGCGCTGTGTGCAACCATCTGCAAAATCTCACATAACGTGAATTTGTTGTCCTCAACCGACATTGCCGAAATCGCGGAAACTCACGAAACGGGTCGGGGCGCCTCATCTGCGATGGCGCATAAGCAGAACCAACGGGCATCAGAGTTTGGCGAGGCTGTCGGAAGACTGGGACGTCAACGCGCCGAGCAGATTGGCGAATTGACTTTACACCAGCATGAGCGTTCCGGCGGTGTGTGGATTGGCGAGTGGATTGTGGTGCCGGAGGTTTTTCTTTTGACATCCGGGGCCGTCCATTGGGTCGACAAACTTTTTGGCAAACTTGAGGTCGACACGGATTCAATGCGGCGAAAGCTACCTGTGGCGGCAACAAACACTGAAACCTTAATACATTGAAATGACCTCTCGGGGCTTTGGGCGCACCGGCTCTTGCAGAGATTTATTAATTGTCATTATTGACAATATACTTTGAATAGTTATTTGTCAGATGTGACAATAAACGAGAGAAGCGATGCCCCGTCCCAGTCTTAAAGACCAGCGATCAGAACAGATTCTTGATGCATATCTCACATGTGTGTCCCGTTTCGGATTGGAGGGGGCCACCCAAGAGCGCGTCGCGACTGAGGCTGGTGTCAAACGACCCATCCTGCGTCATTATTTGGGCAACAAGGACGAGATGACCGGGGCCCTTATAAGCCATGTCGTAGACAGGTTTGCGCAGGCGACAACCGCCCTTCGGGACGCGTTGGAACCAACGGGCACAACAGCTGATCTGATCGATCTGCTGTTTGATAAATCTGTCCCTAATGATCCGCGCGTAATGCTGGCCTACCAGTCGCTTGTCACATCCGTCGCCAATCATCCGTCAATGCGACAACCCCTTGTCGACAGCTTGGAGCAGTTCTTTGAGGTGATTGAAGTCGTGTTGAAACGCGCCTTTCCGAACGCCCCTCCTGCCCAGATCCGTGCCGTTTCGCAGGGGATTTCCGCAACATATGTGAACCTGGATTCGCTGACCCCGCTAAATCCGCCCGAGGTCTGGCGCGAAGAGCTGAAACAGGCTGCAACGATCCTTGCCGCCAGTTTGGAGCCGAACGTATGAGCACCCGACGCCTTGTCAATCATATGGCATTACCAGTTCTTTTGGTTGCAGCTGTGCTGGGGCTCTACTGGGTTTGGGGCCTGCTGTTTCTGTGGTGGTTGGTGCCATCGATTATGACGGGTCAGACCGCACTTGTCTTTGATATCTCGCGCGAACACGATCCGATCTTTTTCTGGGCAGTTGCGATCCTTTGGGCTGTGTTCGGCCTGATGATGATCGCGGCCAGCCTATTTCCGACCTACGCCATCTGGCTTGTTTAAGAGGTTGCCATGACCCAAATGTACCACCGCCTTCCCGTTGACGCCTATACGTCGCAAGACTGGTTCGACCGCGAGCAAAGGCAGATCTTCTCGCGCACTTGGCGCTATGCCGGGTTGGCCGAAGACGTGCCAGGGCCCGGTCATTTTGTGTCGGTTCAGGCGGGGCTTAACAACATCTTTATCGTGATGGGGCGCGATCACCGTTTGCGGGCGTTTCATAACATCTGCCGTCACCGTGGCACGCAATTGATCCGGGCCGTTGGGAAAACACAAAAGGCGCTGACGTGCCCCTATCATGACTGGACATACGACCTGGAGGGCAACTTGATTTCTGTTCCGGATGAGGCAAAGGAATACCCCAATGGTGTCGACAAATCCTGCCTCAGCCTCAAACCCGCCAGTGTGGATATCTGGCGCGGTATGCTCTTTGTGCATCCTGATCCGAATCCGCCAAGCCTTGCTGAATGGTTTGGTGCGGTTGATCCGCTGTTGGGGCCACACACGCCGGAAGACCTGATGGAATATTCCGATGCGCGGCAAAGCTATGAGATCAAGGCCAACTGGAAGATCGTGGTTGAAAACTATATCGACGTCTATCACCTGAGCCATCTTCATTCGAATACGCTGCACATGTATGATCATGCGCGGGCGGAATACGGCTGGAAAGGTCCGCACTATCACTTCTGGGAACCGCCAGCGCCAGATTATGCCAAGGATTTGGAGAAAAACCTGCCTACACCACGGGCAATACCAGAACCCCATATTGGGGCCTGGGTGCCAATGCTGTTTCCCGGTATCGGGCTTGGCGCGGGCGAGGATAGCTGGAACATTTTCATTATCACGCCCTTGGGTCCTGATCTGACGCGCGTGGAAAACCGCACCAAACTGGCGAATGCCTCAGGGTGGGAATTTCAGAAACAGGAATGGAGCAGTTGGAGTTTCTGGAAGGATTTCGGCGGCCCAAAATATCCTGACAGCGACGCAATCGGCGAAGATGATCCTATGGCGTCAGGTGATTTCACAGCCGAAGATATTTACGCCTGTGAGCAACAGCAAAAGTCTTTGACCAGCCCGTTTTTTGAAGTCGGTCCTGCCGCCAACGGAGAAAGCCCGGTTGTCAGACACCAACAAGCAATCCTGGACTTCCTTGCGACACAAGAAGCCGAAACTTAGCCAGATGCCTTGGGTCAATATCGGATCACTCCTTCAATTGCCCGGTCGTACACTTCCATCCACTCCGCTAAATTTGGAAAGTAAATGAAACGCATTCTTGCAACCTTGATCGGTACGATCCTGGCAACCGGACTGGTCTTGGCCAACCCGTCAGACGAACCCAAGGACCTGGCGGCGCGCTATCTCAAAGCTACAGATGAGGCAGCGATCGCCGCAACGTGGAAAGACTGGCACCCGAAGGCAGTACATACTGTCACAATCAAATTCGGGCTTGGACAGCCAGATGAGACGTTTTCCTATCCGGTGGCCGATTGGGAAACACTTCCTGATTGGCATCAGGATACCACATTGGCCGACGCGATGCAGGGATACAGGGAAACAAGGCGCGGTGCGCCCACGTTTTCCTCGGAATCCACCGAGGGCGGCACGCGTGTCATCGCCAAGACCAGTATTGATTACATCTGGGACGACACAACTGGAACGATGAACCAGACGGATAGGTTTTTCATCGTCTCCCAAGCTGGTCGGCTGGCAATCCGAGCACTCGACACCACGTTTGATTATCGTTGAGGAAACCATGAACCCAGATTTCTTTTCCCTGAAAATTTCTGAAATCCGGCCTGAGATCAACGGCAAAGCCACAAGCGTGACCTTTGATCTACCGACCAGTCTGGCAGAAACCTTTTGCTGGCAAGCCGGTCAGCATGTCACTCTTCGATTCCACCTCAACGAGAAAGAGCAACGCCGCAGCTACACCATTTCCAACCCGCCGGGTGCCCTTTTGCGCATCACGGTAAAACGGGTGGCCGGTGGGCTGGTGTCCAATCATATCGGAGACCATCTAAAGCCCGGCGATACGGTCGATGTCATGCCGCCATTCGGTCAATTTTCCCTGACGCCGGACCCGTTGAAGCGCCGCACCCACTATTTCTTTGGCGCAGGCAGTGGCATCACGCCGCTTTTTGCAATGATCAACTCTGTCCTCGAAAAAGAACCTCATTCAGTGGCTCATCTGATTTATGGCAACGCCGATGGCGAAAGCATCATCTTTGGCGAAGAATTAGACATATTGAAAACTGATCATGTCGTCCGGTTCACATTGCGCCATGTCCTGTCTGCACCCTCGCTGTGGAGTTGGTCCAGCTCGTGGCGAAAAGGTCGCGTGGATGCAGATGCCATTGAGGTCGCCATGACGGAAACCCCGCCTGTGGCGCAAGATGTCCAATACTGGATTTGCGGACCCGGAGCTATGAATACGGACGTAAGCAACGCGCTGATGGCACTGGACGTACCTGCGAGCCGAATTCATATGGAAAGCTTCGGCGGGGCTACAGTCACAGCCTCCAGTGTGACGGGTATCGCCGCCAATGCACAAGTTGAACTGGGCGGGGCGACACACGAGGTTCCTGTTGCCGCAGATCAAACGCTACTGAATGCAATATTGTCGGCGGGCTTAACACCACCTTTCAGTTGCCAGTCCGGAGTATGCGGCGCCTGCAAAGCGCGTCTAACAAAAGGTCAGGTCCATATGCATGCTCGAATGGCCCTTGAAGACAGCGATGTCACCCGAGGAGATATATTAACCTGCCAGAGTATCGCTACCTCAGATAAACTGAGCATTAGCTTCGACAATTAGAGGCGCGGTTCTAGGGTCAGGACTCATAGCCAATAGATGACGAGAGCTGCGATGGCGATTGCTGAGAGGAAGACCTTCGGGCACCTGTCGTAACGGGTTGCCACACGGCGCCAATCCTTGAGCCTGCCAAACATGATCTCGATCCGGTTGCGGCGTTTGTATCGGCGCTTGTCATACTTCACCGTTGTCTTGCGCTGCTTCCGACCGGGGATACAAGCGCGTATCCCTTTGTCTTGCAACGCTTCTCGGAA
>NZ_JBXWMT010000015.1:0-96292 GCF_059609985.1 Ruegeria sp. YTSA219 | reverse complement strand
TCCAGCCGCAGGCTGTCGCGCGCGCCCAGGCCCGCCGCCTCGCAATCCTCATGCGCCAGGAAGGCCTTGGTGATTTCTATCGCACGGTCCTCGGGGATCGAGATCTCGTACCCGTCCTCGCCGGTATAGCCCAGACGCGAGATCCGGCATTCGGCCCCCAGGATGTCGGCAACAACAGTTTCCATGAACTTCAGATCCCGCGCCGCAGGGCAAAGCGCACCCACCACATCCTCGGCCTTCGGTCCCTGCACCGCAACAAGCGCGCGGTCAAAGATCTCGATCACCTCAACCCCGTCCAGATTGGCGCGCATATGCGGAATATCCTGATGACGCAGCGCCGCGTTCACCACCACAAAGAAGTGATCCCCCGCATTCGACACGATCAGATCATCCATGATCCCGCCATCCGAATTGGTGAAAAATCCATACCGCGCCTTGCCAGGCTTCAGTGTCGCATAGGCCTGCGGGCACAGAGCCTCAAGCTTGGCACCAACATCCTCACCCCGCAGGATCACCTGACCCATATGAGACACATCAAACACCGCCGCCTTCTCACGACACTGCGCATGCTCACCCATAATCCCCAAAGGATACTGAACAGGCATCTCCCAGCCCGCAAAATCAACCAACTTCCCACCCAACTCAACATGCAAACCATGCAAAGGCGTGCGCTTAATATCCGTCATTTCAGGTACCTTTCGATCAGCGGGACTGGTCACGAACAACCATGACGGTGCAATGCGCATTGCGCACCACGCGTGCCAGGTTCGGACCAATTTCATAATTCGGGAAATCGCCCTTGGTCGACGCCATGACGATCATGTCGAAGCCCTCTTGATGAGCAAGCTTCAGAATTTCGCGATAGACGCTGCCCTCTTGGACATGGACAGCAACGCCCGCGGCGTCACCATTATCCAAGATGGCCTGAACCGCGTTGCGCACATGCTCTTTGGCACCGGCGCCATAATTGGCGGGCAGGTTCGGAAGCTGGATGATCTCGGGGATGACGGCGACCGCGTGCAGTTCGGCACCGTAGAATTTCGCCTGTTCCAATGCGACCGGCAATGCCTGTTTCCAGGAACGGTCGTCAGAGTGATCAATCGGCAGCAGGATTTTCGTGGCCATCACGCCTCTCCTCGAGATAGGAATTCTGTTTCAAGTCGGGGGGCCGGAATGGCCCCCCGTAGGTTTTCAGTGCCCGGATTATTCGGCAGGCGTGCCGCCCGGCTCTTCGGACTTACCACCGGAGGCAAAGAACTCTTTCGTCAATTTGAAGACGATTGGGCTCAGCAATGCCAAGGCGATTAGGTTCGGGATAGCCATCATGGCGTTCAGCGTATCTGCAAGCAGCCAGATAAAGCCCAGATCCGCGGTTGCGCCGAAGTAGATCATGATAATCCACAGAATGCGGTACGGCATCAGGGATTTGACACCCAGCAGGAATTCGACGCATTTCTCTCCGTAGAATGACCAGCCGAGGATGGTGGTGAAGGCGAAGATCGACAGCGCGATGGCGATCAAGTAGCCACCAATGCCCGGCAACGACATTTCGAAGGCGGCCGAAGTCAACGCGGCACCGGATTCACCCGTGGTCCATGCACCTGAGGCGATGATTGCCAAACCGGTGATCGAGCAGACGATGATAGTGTCGATGAACGTTCCCAGCATCGCGATCAGGCCCTGGTTTACCGGACCTTTGGTTTCGGCTGCTGCGTGCGCGATCGGGGCGGAACCCAGACCGGCTTCGTTCGAGAAGACACCGCGCGCCACACCAAAGCGGATGGCGGCCCAAACGGCTGCGCCCGCAAAACCACCTTCGGCGGCCGAGGGTGTGAAGGCGTAGGTGAAGACCAACGACACAGCATTGCCGATTTCACCGATATTGATCCGCAGAACCAGCAGACCCGCGATGATATAGGCAATCGCCATGAACGGAACCAGTTTACCGGCAACGGCACCGATACGCGTGATACCGCCCAGGATTACGGCTGCGGTCAGGACCATCAGCACCACACCGGTGACCGAGGTATTCAGGCCGAAATTGGCTTCGAGAACCTGTGCAACACCATTGGCTTGAACACCGTTGCCGATACCAAAGGCTGCAACTGCGCCGAACAGGGCAAATGCAACACCCAGCCAAGCCCATTTCGCACCCAGACCGTTCTTGATGTAGTACATCGGACCACCGACAAAGTTGCCCAGCTCGTCCTTCTCACGGTATTTCACCGCCAGAACAGCCTCGGCATATTTGGTGGCCATGCCCACCAGGGCGGTCATCCACATCCAGAACAAAGCGCCCGGACCGCCCAGGAAGACAGCAGTAGCCACACCGGCGATGTTACCCGTACCGATGGTCGCCGACAGCGACGTCATCAGAGCGTTAAACGGGCTGATCTGCCCATCGCCCTGACTTTCTCGACCGGCGAACAGCAGCTTAAAGCCCGTGCCGATACGCAGGATCGGCATGAATTTCAGCCCCACCTGCAGGAAGAAGCCAACGCCAAGAATGAGGACCAGCATCAGCGGCCCCCACACGACGCCATTGATGGCCCCTACGATTGAATTTAACGCTTCCATGGTATTCCTCCCTAGCGCGTTTGGATTATGCCCCGGCAGCAATCGCCCGTTGGCGAGCTTGCTTGAGGGCGGCAAAGTCTTCGTCCGCGTGGAACGACGAACGGGTCAGCGGCGTGGCTGACACGTGCAGAAAGCCCTTTGAGCGTGCGATCTGCTCAAGCTGGGCGAATTCTTCCGGTGTCCAGAACCGGTCAATCGGGTGATGTTTTGCGGTCGGCTGCAGATATTGCCCCACTGTCAGAAAATCGACATTCGCGGCGCGCAGGTCATCCATCACCTGCCGCACATCGCCAAGGCTTTCACCCAGCCCGACCATCAGGCCGGATTTGGTAAAGATCTCGGGGTTGGCGCGCTTGGCATCGTCCAACAGACGCAGCGAAGTGTAATACCGCGCGCCCGGACGCACTGTAGGATACAGATGCGGAACCGTTTCGAGATTGTGATTGAATACGTCGGGGGCGGCCGCAAATACCAGATCGGCCGCGTCCCCTTTGCCCAGAAAGTCGGGGGTCAGAACTTCTACCGTTGTGCCGGGATTCTGGTGGCGCACAGCACGGATGGTTTGGGCAATATGTTCAGCGCCGCCATCAGCCAGATCATCCCGGTCAACCGAAGTGATCACGACATGACGCAGGCCCAGCTTTTTCACCGCAACGGCCACACGGCCGGGTTCGAACTGGTCCAGAGCGTCGGGGCGGCCAGTGGCAACGTTGCAGAAGGAACAGCCGCGGGTACAGACCTCGCCCATGATCATCATGGTGGCGTGGCGCTTGGACCAGCATTCGCCGATATTTGGGCAAGCCGCCTCTTCGCAAACGGTAGCCAGATTATGGTCACGCATCAGGCGGCGGGTTTCGTAATACTCTGCGCTTTCAACCCGTTTCTTCCGAATCCATTTCGGTTTACGCGGAATGACACTGTCAGCCTTTTGGGCTTTTTCCGGGTGACGAGGTCGAAGCTGGATGGTCATCTGGCTGATCCTCGTTAAGCGTGAATCGCACGGCCCAGGGCGTCAAGGCAGGCCTCTTTGACCGCCTCGCCCATGGCAGGGTGCGCATGACAGGTTGCGGCAACTTCAGCAACTGTTGCGCCTTTGGTCATGGCCAGAACCAGCTCGGCAATCAGGTCGCCGCCATGCGCACCGCAGATATGCGCGCCCAGAATTTGACCGTCATCGCCAGCCAGAACCTTGACCGCACCATCCGTTTCACCGGTCGAACGCGCGCGCGAATTTGCCATGAAGGCGAACTTGCCGACCGCGTAGTCAGTGCCAGCCTCTTTCAGCGCCTCCTCGGTCAAACCGACCGAGGCGACCTCGGGGTCGGTGTAAACCACGCCCGGAACGGTGTTGTAATCCACATGCCCGGCCTGACCGGCCAGGATTTCGACACAGGCGACGCCGTCTTCTTCGGCCTTATGCGCCAGCATAGGTCCGGGCACACAGTCACCGATTGCATAGATGCCGGGGACCGAGGTTTGGAATGTGCCATCAACCTCGATGAAGCCGCGCGCGCTCAGGGCAACGCCAAGCGCGTCCAACCCCAGTCCGCGCGTCACAGGGCGGCGGCCTACAGCGATCAGGACCTTGTCGGCCTCGATCACTTCTTCCTTGTCCTTGCCAACTCGGTCCACGATCAGGGACAGGCCCACGTCGGTTTTCCCGACCGATTTCAGCGCCCTGCCCAGTTGGAATTTCAGCCCGCGCTTTGACAGGGCGCGCTGTGCCAGCTTGGCGATCTCTCCATCAATGCCGGGCAGAACACGGTCGAGATATTCAACCACCGTGACTTTGGCACCCAGACGCGCCCAGACCTGACCCAGTTCCAATCCGATGACACCGGCACCGATCACCACCAGATGATCCGGCACGGTGTCCAGCGCAATCGCCCCGGTCGAGCTGAGGATATCTTGCTCGTCAATCTCAATCCCCGGCAGCGAGGTCGGCTCGGATCCGGTGGCGATCAGGATGTTCTTTGCCTCATGGATCGTGTCGCCGACCTGAACCTGCCCTGCAGCCGGAATACTGGCCCAACCTTCGATCAGGTCGATACCGTTCTTTTTGAACAGGAATCCGATCCCTTTGGTCAGGTCACCAACGATCTTGTCCTTGCGCCCCATCATCGCGCCGATGTCGATGCTGGCCCCCTCGACCTCTATGCCATGGGAGGAGAGATGGCTGATCTCGGCATATTTGGCCGAGGAGGTCAGCAACGCTTTGGAGGGTATGCACCCCACATTCAGACAGGTCCCGCCAAGAGCACCCCGCCCCTCGACGCAAGCGACATTCATGCCCAGCTGAGCGGCACGAATGGCCGCTACATATCCGCCGGGGCCACCGCCAATAACGATCAGGTCATAGGTGCTCATGATTTAACCTCAGTAGATCGGATGGCTCGCGCAAAGGGCGCGGACTTTTTCACGAGTTTCTTTTTCGACGGTCGCATCCCCGTCAGACGACTGAGCCAAAGCGTCCAGCACGTTGCCAATCAGATGACCGATCGTTGTAAACTCTTCGGGGCCAAATCCACGGCTGCATCCGGCAGCGGTGCCCAGACGAATACCACTGGTAATCGTTGGCTTTTGCGGATCGCCGGGAACACTGTTTTTGTTGCAAGTAAAACCTGCACGCTCAAGCGCGGCCTCGGCATCTTTGCCAGTCACGCCGATGGGGCGCAGATCGACCAACATCAGATGGTTCTCAGTTCCGCCGGAAACGATGTCACAGCCTCGCGCCATCATCACATTCGCCAAAGCCGCCGCGCTGTCGACTACGCGCTGCATGTAGGTTTTGAACTCAGGCTTCAAAGCTTCACCAAAGGCTACAGCCTTGCCCGCGATCACATGCATCAGCGGGCCACCTTGCAGACCCGGAAACACTGCCGAGTTGATCTTTTTGGCGAGTGTTTCATCATTGGTCAGGATGATCCCACCGCGTGGTCCACGTAGGGTCTTATGAGTGGTCGACGTCACCACATGAGCGTGCCCAATAGGCGACGGATGCAGCCCAGTCGCCACCAGCCCCGCGATATGCGCCATATCTGCCAGCAGCCAGGCCCCAACCTTGTCAGCGATTGCCCGAAAGCGCGCAAAGTCGATTTTTTGCGAATAGGCCGATGCGCCCGCGATGATCAGCTTGGGCTTCTCAGCTTCTGCCAATGCCTCGACCTGATCATAATCAATCAGCCCGGCATCGTTCAGACCGTATTGCACCGGACGGAACCATTTGCCCGATTGCGCGGGTTTCGCGCCGTGGGTCAGGTGCCCGCCAGCATCCAGCGACATTCCCAATATCGTGTCACCGGGGCTAAGCAGCGCCAGCTTGACCGCTCCATTCGCCTGAGCGCCGGAATGAGGTTGAACGTTTGCGTATTCGCACCCAAACAGTTTCTTCAACCGCTCGATAGCTTCGGATTCGACCTCGTCGACATATTCGCAGCCACCGTAATACCGGCGACCGGGATACCCTTCGGCGTATTTGTTGGTCAGCACAGACCCCTGCGCATCAATCACCGCCTGCGAGACGGTGTTTTCAGATGCGATCAGTTCGATCTGATCCGCCTGACGGGCACCCTCACGGGAAATCGACGCAGAGATTACCGGATCGGCCTCAGCCAGCGACGTTTTAAACATGGTCTCCTCCCAAGGTTTCGAATCCAATTCGCGAAACTTTGTTTCCTATAGTGGAATTTTCATCCTTAAGGCAACATTTTTCTTACAATGGTGAATTTGATTTTGATTGGAAATTATGCAAGCATCGATAAAACAGGGGGATTTCACGTGGCAGAAGAGAATTTAACGGATGTTTCCGGAATGGACGAACAGGACGAGGGTATGGCTCTGGGCCGCTCGATCCGCGACGCGCGCCGTGCAAAAGGCTGGACTTTGGAAGAAGCCGGTCGTGCTGCCGGGATCGGTCGATCAACCCTGTCAAAAATCGAAAACAACCAGACAAAGCCCAGCTTTGATATTGTTCGGCGGCTCACACAGGCGCTTGACCTCAGCACACCGCAGCTGTTTCTACAGTCCGGTCAATCGGGTATATCAGGCCGTCGCGATTATACGCCCAAGGGCGACGGTGACATCAAGGACACCTCCACATATATCCATGAATTGCTGTGTTCAGAGCTGACCAGCAAACGGATGCTGCCCTATATCGCGACAATCAAGGCGCGCGACATTTCCGAATTTGAAAACTGGATTCGCCATTCTGGAGAAGAGTTCATGTTTGTCCTCAGCGGAGAGCTGACTTTTGTGTCGGAACACTACCGACCGCTGCCGATGAAAGCCGGGGACTCGCTCTATTATGACAGTGGAATGGGGCACGGCTGTATTTCAACCAGTACCGAAGATGCCCGTGTGCTTTGGGTATCGCTGGAATAGCCCACTAATAGAGTGACGTCACCCAACTTGCGAAAACCTGTACCTCGATGCGGTCTTCAGCGCCTTTGCGCTTAACCAGATAGTGCGAAGGTTGAATGGGCAGGCGGTAATCAAAAGGTGCCACCAGCAAACCCTGCTTAATGTACTCATGGGCAAAGCTTTCTAATACCATGGCCGCGCCCTGCCCCGCCGTGACGGCCTGCAAGGCCAAAAATGACGAATCCATTCGAAGCGTTCTGGAGGGCGCGCCCAAATTGAGCGTGTATTGATCAGACAATCTCATCCAGTCATTCTCGGACCCTTTGATTGCGACGACCCGGCCCTGGGCCAGATTTTGAATGCTCAGATCTGCGCCAAAAGATGCCGCATAATCGGGATGGCAGACCGGCACCGCACATTCATGGCCCAGATGCGAGACGATCCCGTCATCCCAGTCACCATAGCCGAACCGGATATCAATATCGCTTTCTTCCTCTCCAAACCGGTTCGCCCAGACGAAGGTGGAGAGGTCCACTTTGATGTCGGGGTGCAGGTTTTCAAACTCAACCAGTCTTGGTGCGATTACCAGCCCCGCACATGAGATGGAGGCCCGTATTTTGACCACCCGCCTGCGGGAATTGGTGAAAAGGCCGCTGGTTGCGTCTCTTAACTCGGAAAACGTCTTTTGAACCGGCATCGCATAGGCCCGCCCGATTTCGGTCAGGGCAACCCCGCGCGGCAAGCGTTCGAACAGGGATACGTTTAGGTGCTTCTCTAACAACCGTATCTGCTGACTGACGGCGGCTGATGTCAGCCCCAGCTCCTCTGCTGCCGCAGAGAAACTGTTGTGACGCGCGGCAACTTCAAAAGCCCGCAACCAGGTGACATGGGGCAGTTTCGCCATTTCTTACCTTCAATGAAAATTATGCCTAATGGGTAATATACATTGTTTGAATTGACAATCTTTGCGTGCAAATCATGGGGCCTATTACCCAAAACGGTTCGAGATGACGCAGACCTTCGACTATATCATCGTGGGCGCCGGATCTGCCGGCTGCGTGCTGGCAAACAAGCTGAGCGCGTGTGGCAGCCATAAAGTGTTGCTGATAGAAGCCGGTGGAACCGATCGCCGTTTCTGGATCAATGTACCGCTGGGATACGGCAAAACCTTCAACGATCCCAAGGTGAACTGGTGTTACTCTGCCCAGGCTGATCCCGGGTTGAACAACCGTCAGGCCTATTGGCCGCGCGGGCGGGTTATTGGCGGATCAAGCTCGATCAACGCCATGGCATATTTGCGAGGCCTCTCGCATGATTTTGATGACTGGGCCAAGGCAGGCGCAGAGGGTTGGAACTGGGAAACGGTTCGCCAGACATATGAGGCGATCGAGACCCATGTCGAAAGAGGCCAAACACCTTCGTCAACGGACGGACCCCTTGTGGTCAGTGATGTCAGTGAGGGCATGCACCCGTTTTCGCGCCACTTTCTGGAGGCCTCACGGCAGATGGGCTGGCATGTTTCGGACAATCTGAACGGTCAGGACGCCGAAGGGATGATGAACCTGCGCAGCACCGTCAAAAACGGCCGCCGCTGGTCATCAGCAGCCGCGTTCCTGCGCCCTGCGCTGAAACGCAGCAATCTGCGGGTGGTATCCAATGCTCTGGTGCAGAACGTCATTCTGGATCAGGGCAAAGCCACCGGTGTCCGCTATCACGTTGGAGGTCAGGTGGTTACGTCCTTCGCGATCCGTGAAGTCATCCTGTCTGCGGGAGCCGTAAACTCGCCACAGCTCTTGCAGCTTTCGGGGATCGGGCCTGCGAACCTGTTGAAAAGGCACGGCATCAAAGTGCGCCATAACCTGTCGCAGGTTGGACAGGGATTGCAGGATCATCTTGGCATATCCCATTTCTTTCATGCGACCGAGCCGACATTGAATAATACGCTTGGCAATCGGTTGGGACAGATGTTGTCCGGTATTCGTTATCTGCTGACCCGCAGCGGGCCACTCAGCGTCCCCGTCAACCAGGTCAGCGGCTTTGTGCGTTCGGACGAAACCGCCGAATTTGCTGATATGCAAATCTATTGCAATCCGATGTCCTATAAGACCGACACCAAAGGACAGCCGGGCGTTGATACCGAAGCAGGCTTTCTTCTGTGCGCCCAGCCCTGCAGGCCGACAAGCAGAGGGGAGATCAACATCCGTTCGGCAGATCCCATGGATGCACCCGCCATCCAACCGAATTCTCTCTCCACAAACCATGACTGCGACATGGCTATCAAAGCGGGTCGGGTGTTACAGAAGCTGGCGCAGACTGAGGCGATCCGCAGTGTTACGCGGACCCGGATAGAACCAGATGTTACGCGGATGAATGACGACCAGATGTTAGAGAATTTCCGCGCCAACGCCGGAACTATATTTCATCCAAGCTGTACATGTCGCATGGGGACATCGGAACAGGATTCAGTTCTGGATTCTCGACTGCGGGTGCATGGGGTGGCAGGCCTTAGGGTGGTCGACGCGTCCTCGTTTCCAAGCATCACCTCAGGCAACACAAATGCGCCTGTGATGATGCTGGCCGCGCGCGGCGCGGACCTCATTCTGGAAGATGCCACAAAGCGCATGAACGCTTGAAGCAGAGGGAAAGAAGACCGTCTTACAGAATATTTGGTCTGGAAAGGGGCCTCATTCCCTGATCAGGAAAAGTGCAACGCATAGACGTTGTTCAAATACTTCTGATCGTCGATCTGAAAGTGGGTCTCTCCAATGAACTCAAAACCCTTGGCCAGATAGAACTTGATGGCCGAGGTGTTCTCAGCATTGGTCATCAGCCAGACCACATCTGCCCCCTGATCCCGGCAATGTTCCAGCGCAGCTGCCAAAAGACGCCTTCCGATACCTTTTCCGTGATGGCGCGGCTGGACGTAGAATGTCGATATCTCCATGCCCCACCACCCGGAAACAGGGGCGATGCGTGCAGGGGAAACACGGATGAACCCGTCAATCCCCTGATTATTGTCGGACACCAGAATGAATTCATCCGGGTTTTGAATCTGTTCTAATACTTTGCTTGTTGTGAATTCCGACAAGGCGAAATCTGCAAAAATCCCACTGACACCATGTTTGAGGTAGGTTCCGATCCATACTTCAATCGAGATGGCAGCGATACTGGACGCATCTGACTTTTCTGCAGTTCGCAATGCCAAGGCGCTTAGGTATTAAACAAGAAGTGCATCACATCGCCATCCTTGACGACATAGCCCTTGCCTTCGGCGCGCATCTTGCCTGCCTCTTTGGCGCCTTGCTCTCCGTTTGCCGAAACATAGTCGTCATAGGCGATCGTTTCAGCACGGATGAAACCCTTTTCGAAATCGCCATGGATGACGCCAGCAGCCTGCGGCGCGGCGGTGCCGGTGCGGATGGTCCAGGCGCGGGCCTCTTTCGGGCCGACGGTGAAATAGGTTTCCAGCTTCAGCAGGTCGTAGCCTGCGCGGATCAGACGGTCGAGACCTGGCTCTTCCAGCCCCATTTCCTCGAGGAACATCTGCGCTTCGTCCTCTTCCAGCAGGCTAATCTCTTCTTCGATCTTGGCACTGATAATGACGTGCGAGTTGCCTTGCGCTGCGGCCATTTCAGCCACACGGGCTGAATATTCATTGCCCTCGGCAGCCTCTTCTTCCGAGACGTTACAGACATAGAGAACCGGTTTGGTGGTCAGCAGTTGCAGCATTTTCCACGCCTTGTCGTCTTCGTCGCTAACTTCGACCAGACGCGCGGGTTTGCCATCTTCCAGCATGGCCTGCGCTTCGGCAAGCAAACGTTCCTGTTGCTGTGCCTCTTTGTCGTTGCCCTTCAGCTTGCGCACCAGATTGGCACGGCGCTTTTCGATGCTTTCCAGATCGGCCAGCATCAGTTCGGTCTCAATCGTATCGGCATCCGCCACGGGATCGACGCGGCCATCGACATGGGTCACATCACCATCTTCGAAGCAGCGCAACACATGAGCGATGGCGTCAGTCTCACGGATGTTGGCCAGAAACTGGTTGCCCAACCCCTCGCCCTTTGACGCGCCCTTTACCAGGCCCGCGATATCCACAAACGTCATTCGCGTCGGGATGATCTGCTTTGAACTTGCAATCGCCGCCAGCTTGTCCAGCCGGTCATCGGGCACCGCCACATCACCCACATTGGGTTCAATGGTGCAGAACGGGAAATTCGCCGCCTGAGCAGCCGCTGTCTTGGTCAGCGCATTGAAGAGAGTCGACTTGCCCACATTCGGCAAACCCACGATTCCCATTTTAAAGCCCATCTCGGCCTCCTGAAGCGATACGACGGCGTCTTCTATTCACGTCCGGGCAAATGCGCAACCCGGACGGCGGCAACAGGTCGAGTCCCAGTTGCAACATCACTTATCTGTTAATCAAACGTGTACTTCGAATACTTGATTCTGCCACTGCCACGTCACCAACTGACAGGGAGTTGAGAAAACCAAGAAGTACCGAGATGAAAACACTTTTCTTAATGAGCACTTTGCTGGCCACCACGACCATGGCACACGGGCAGTCCATCGTATTGGGAGCAGGATATGCGGATTTCACCCACACCAGCAGCAATGATCAGGCGGTCGTGTCACTGGAATACCAGCACAGCCCGTTTCACGAAGCCACGCGCCTCAGTGCTGGCTGGGGTGTGGCTCTGACGGTGGATGCAGATGCCGACACGCATATTGGCGCCGGTTTGGTCGGTCTCTATACGATCTCTGACCGGTGGTTCGCAGAGGCCAGCGTGATGCCTGGCTACTACAACGCCTCAAACGATGACAATGATCTCGGCGGAAATTTCCAGATCCGCAGCCTTTTCGGAATTGGATATGCCCTGGAAAACGGAAACAAGCTCTCGCTGGCCATCACCCATAATTCGAACGCGAGCACGGACAGTTTCAATCCCGGCGTCAACTCAGTGTTCATGCGTTATCACTACGGGTTCTGAAGCAAACTGGCCCAGCGGGATTGATTTCCGGGCAAAGTTTCTGCACATCAGGTTCAAATCCGTATGCAAGGACCGCAGATGACCCGTATCGACGCCAAGTTCGCCGCCCTCAAGGCCGAGGGCAAAAAGGCCTTCGTATCCTACATCATGGCCGGTGACCCCGATTTCGACACCTCGCTTGAGATCGTCAGGGGCTTGCCCGGTGCCGGTGTCGACGTGATCGAACTTGGGCTGCCGTTCACCGACCCGATGGCGGATGGTCCGACCATCCAGGCAGCAGGACAACGCGCCCTAGAGGGCGGGATGACCCTGCAACGCACACTGGATCTTGCACGTGCTTTTCGGGAAACGGATGATACAACGCCTATTGTGCTAATGGGGTATTACAATCCCATCTACAGCCGCGGTGTGGAAAGGTTTCTGGCGGACGCTACTGAGGCTGGCATCGACGGCCTGATCGTCGTTGACCTGCCCCCCGAAGAAGATGACGAACTTTGTCTGCCTGCACAGGCGGCTGGATTGAATTTTATCCGCCTCGCCACGCCGACGACGGATGACAAACGGCTTCCGCGCGTTCTTCAGAACACTTCGGGATTTGTGTATTACGTCTCGATCACGGGGATCACAGGTGCAGCCGAAGCCCAGGCCACGAATGTAGGCCCCGAGGTCTCTCGGATCAAATCCGCCACGGATTTGCCAGTGATCGTGGGCTTTGGAATCAATACCCCGGAAAAATCGCGGGCAATCGCAACTGTTGCCGATGGCGCTGTGGTCGGCTCGGCCATTGTCAGCCAGATCGCCGCCGGGAAGTCGGTTGGTGAAGTTCTGGATTTTGTCAAATCGCTGGCAGATGGGGCACATTCGGCCTGATCCAACGACCGGTTTCGCAATCTTGACCGCAGTCGGCGCAACCCGGCTGCGGTTTTTCTATTGCACCTAACGTTGCGCACAGAAACGTGGCGTTGCGAGGCTTTCGAAAAATTGGTAAAGAAAAAGGACCAATCTTTCGAAAGCCGCATCTCATGCCCGTCATCACCAATATCCAAGACCTCAAACACATCTATGAACGACGCGTCCCGCGCATGTTCTTTGACTATGCCGAAAGCGGCAGCTGGACCGAGCAGACCTTTCGCGACAACAGCTCGGATTTCGAAGATATCCGCCTGCGCCAGCGAGTAGCGGTTGATATGACCGGGCGCACGACGGCGTCGCAGATGATCGGACAGGATGTTACCATGCCTGTTGCCCTTGCCCCCGTTGGTCTGACCGGCATGCAGCACGCGGATGGTGAGATCAAAGCCGCCAAAGCAGCCGAGGCTTTTGGCGTCCCCTTTACCCTGTCCACGATGTCAATCAATTCTATCGAGGAGGTGGCCGAGAACACCACTGCGCCCTTCTGGTTCCAACTCTACACCATGAAGGATCAGGACTATGTCTCTCGGCTGATCCAACGCGCCAAGGATGCAAAATGTTCGGCCCTTGTGATCACCCTGGACTTGCAAATACTCGGGCAGCGCCACAAGGACCTAAAGAATGGTCTGTCCGCGCCGCCGAAGCTGACGCCTAGGACCATCGCCAATCTGATGACAAAATGGACCTGGGGCATCGAAATGTTAGGCGCCAAACGGCGGAACTTCGGCAATATTGTTGGCCATGTTGATAATATCACTGATACAAGATCGCTGGGCACATGGACGGCGGAACAATTCGACCCCAGCCTGGATTGGGGCAAAGTTGAAAAGCTGATGGACCAATGGGGCGGCAAGGTGATCCTCAAGGGTATCCTGGATTCCGAGGATGCCAAGATGGCCGCCAAGCTGGGCGCCGATGCCATCGTGGTTTCAAACCACGGCGGACGCCAGTTGGACGGTGCGCTCAGTTCCATTCGTGTCCTGCCCGAGATTATGGACGCTGTCGGAAACGACATCGAAGTGCATCTGGACAGTGGCATCCGATCTGGCCAGGACGTTCTGAAAGCACTGGCACTTGGCGCGAAGGGCACCTTTATCGGGCGCGCCTTTGTTTACGGTCTTGGCGCAATGGGCCAGAAAGGCGTGACCACGGCACTTGAGATCATTCAGAAAGAACTTGATACGACCATGGCGCTTTGCGGTGAACGCAATGTGAGCGATCTGGGCCGGCACAATTTGCTTGTCCCGAAAGACTTCGGAGGGAGCTGGACAGATTGATCGCGCGCATGGGGGCTCTGTCCTTGTCGCCGATTGGCCGCCTCCCCCGAGATATTTAGAGCCAGTTGAAGAAAGGATTCCCTGCTTCATCTGGCCGAAAATACCTCGGAGCGCGGGACAGAGCCTCGCAAAATAGACGAGCTGCAAAAACCCCTTTCCAAACTCAATGAATCAAGCTAAGGACGCGGCTTCACGCGGGTATACAGCCTTGGAGGATACCCGCCCTAACATTGGAGAAATATCATGGCTGGAGAGATTCCCGATCTCGTAGCTCTGGAACGGACGGGGACAGGCAAGGGCGCCGCTCGTCAGGCACGCCGCGACGGCATGGTTCCGGGCATTGTTTTTGGTGGCGACAAAGAGCCGCTGCCGATCCAGATCCCGTTCAACGAACTGTTCAAGCGCCTGAAAGCGGGCCGGTTCAAGTCGACATTGTGGAACCTGAAGGTTGAAGGCCAGGAAGACGTTCGCGTCATCTGCCGCGACGTTCAGCGTGACGTTGTCAAAGACCTGCCGACCCACCTGGACCTGATGCGCCTGCGTCGGACCACCAAGATCGCACTGTTTATTCCGGTTGATTTCATCAACGAGGAAGAGGCCCCCGGCATCAAGAAAGGCGGCGTTCTGACCGTTGTCCGTCCTGAGGTCGAGCTGATGTGTACCGCTGGTGAGATTCCTGAGAAGATCACCGTTGATCTGACCGGTCTGAACATCAACGACGTTGTCACCATCTCGTCGGTCGATCTGCCTGCTGGCACCAAGCCGACCATCGACCGTGACTTTGTGATCGCCAACATCTCGGCCCCAACCGGCCTGGCTACAAGCGATGACGAAGAGGGCGAAGAGGGTGATGTTGCACCCGATGAAGTCGAAGTCGTCGGAAGCGAAGAAGAATAAGGCCGGACCCAAAGTTTCGGTTTTTGTGACGGGGCCCCATTGGGGTCCCGTTTTCTTTTGCCCGTTGGGCTGGAAAATCGGCCCCGATCCGTGCCATCAACCAGTTGCGATATCGCGCTTGAGACAAGGACATGACGATGAAGCTGTTTGTCGGCCTGGGAAATCCCGGATCAAAATATGCTCGAAACCGGCACAATATTGGCTTTATGGCCGTTGACCGGATCGCCGAGGATTGCGGCTTTGGTCCTTGGAAATCCAAATTTCAGGCCGAAATCGCCGAAGGGCGGCTTGGTCAAGAAAAGGTTTTGCTTATCAAGCCTCAGACCTTCATGAACCGGTCCGGTCAATCGGTGGGCGAGGCCATGCGGTTTTACAAGTTGGATTCGACCGACGTCACTGTCCTACATGATGAATTGGATCTGGCGCCGGGTAAGGTCCGCGTCAAGGCAGGCGGAGGCCATGCCGGTCACAACGGGCTTCGGTCGATCCACGAACATATCAGCCCAGCCTATGATCGGGTGCGCCTTGGGATCGGTCATCCCGGGCGGAAAGAATTGGTTTCGCCATATGTCTTGGGCGATTTCGCAAAGGCTGACAGCGACTGGTTGGAAGATGTCCTGCGCGGCGTTGCAGATGGCGCAAGGCACCTGGCCAATGGCGATGGCGGTAAGTTCATGAACGCCGTTGCCCTGCGAACGGCACCGCCGCGTTCGTCCAAGTCACCGTCCGAGCACCCAAAACCAGCGGCCCAGACCATTACCGAACCCGCCGGGGACAGCAGGTCTGCCATGCAGAAGCTGATGGACAAGTTCAAATAGCGCCCTTTGCCGTTGCCCCTACGTCCGGATTGCGGAATTTTCCCGGGCAGGCTCCAATACCGGCAATCATGGGAGGCGACAAATGAGAGCTTTGTTTAAATGGGTGCTGCGTATCGCGCTGATGCTTGTGCTGGCAGCCGCCGTTGTCGGGTTCTGGAAACGCGAGGAAATTCAACGCTTGATGGCGGTGAACTCATTGTTTTCCCCCGAAAAGATCGTTCACAATTTCTCGCATATGGATGCAGCTTTCAAAACCGTCAACTTGCCGCGCGGGGATGGGGCCACATGGGAATTGCCTTACGGGCCCGGGTTTGACCTGCCAGCAGGCACGGATCAATGGATCGAAGACCGGTCGGTCACATCCTTGCTTGTGATGCAGGGCGGGCAGATCCGGTTTGAGGAATACTATCTGGGCACCACACCAGACGATCGACGCATTTCGTGGTCGGTTGCCAAAAGCTATCTTTCTGCATTGTTCGGCATATTGCTGGACGAAGGCGCAATCGCCTCATTGGACGATCCTGTCGTGCAATACGTACCCAAACTGCAAGGCACGGCCTATGATGGTACGACGATCCGCAACGTGCTGAACATGGCCAGCGGTGTGACCTTCAACGAGGATTATCTGGATTACAATTCTGACATCAACCGGATGGGTCGAGTGGTCGCCTTAGGCCGAGAACTGGACGATTTTGCCGCCTCGCTGCAGGACAGTTTCGCAACACCCGGAGAAATCTGGAAATACGTGTCAATCGACACCCATGTTATCGGTATGGTGGTCCGAGGAGCAACCGGTCGCAGCGTGGCCGAACTGCTTACAGAGCGCATTGTACAGCCACTTGGGCTGGAGCGGGATGGCTATTACGTGACCGACGGGGCCGGAGTTGCCTTTGTTCTGGGGGGCTTGAATTTCACCACCCGCGATTATGCGCGTTTCGGTCAGATGATCCTGCAAAACGGGGTTCATGATGGGCAGCAACTGGTACCGGCTGAATGGATCGCCGCTTCGGTCCTGCCCAGTGCCCCGACCGCATCGGGCAAGATCGGCTATGGATATCAGTGGTGGATTCCCGTGGGCGCGCATGAGGGCGAGTTCATGGCCCGCGGCGTCTATGGTCAGTATATCTATTTCGACCAGCCGCGCGGGGTGCTGATCGTGTCCACCGGAGCCGATCGCAAGTTTCGAGACCCTGGCGTGAATGAGATCAACATAGAAATGTTCCGCAAGATTGCGCAAAGCCTGTAAGATGCTCTTATGCAGAAACAGGAAAGCATAAATGTTCTGGGGGGCGTGCTCGCCCCTTGCTCCCGCGATCCGCTGACCGGGTTCTTTCGCGATGGCGCCTGCAATACCTGCCCCGAGGATCAGGGCAGCCACACGGTTTGCGCGGTAATGACGGTCGAGTTTCTGGCCTATTCGAAATATGTCGGCAATGACCTCAGCACGCCGCGCCCCGAGTTTAATTTTCCCGGGCTGCGTGCCGGTGACAGCTGGTGTCTATGTGCGGGTCGCTTCCTGCAAGCCCATGACGAAGGGTGCGCGCCCAAGGTTCATCTTGAGGCGACACATCAACGGGCGCTGGACATCGTGCCTCTGCGCATTCTCAACCAACACGCGGTTCAGGACTAGGCAGACCGGCCCGGGATCACCCGGACCAGCCCTTATTCGGGATCAATCCCGCAATTTCACAAGGTCAGACATCAGACCCTCGGTTCCGTTATGAACCGTCAGCCGCTCGACCTTGCCGGCGATGGTTTCCAGCGCTTCCAGCTCTTTCAGTCGCAGCATCACCGGGTTTTCCGCCATCACTTTCGCGGTGTTCAGCAAAGACCGCGTGGCGTTGGTTTCTTCCCTCCGCCGGATGACGTTGGCCTCGGCCTGTTTCTCGGCAGCGACCACGGCGGTCAGGATTTCGCGCATCTCGCCGGGCAGGATGACGTCTTTCAACGCGATCTCACCCACTTCGATGCCGATCCCGGCCATTTGTGTCCGCACCCGATCCGCAGCCTCGGTGTCAACGCCCACCTTCTCGGCAAGTAGCCGGTCAAGCGTCATCGACCCAAGGGTCTTCCGGAACGCCAGTTGCAGGGCCCGGTGCAGGGCCTGATCAAAATCCTTCACCGCCCCCATCGCCTTGACCGGATCGACGACCCGGTAATCGGCGCTGAGGTTGACCCGGATGGTCACCCGGTCCTTGGTCAGGATCTCTTGACCCGTTACCTCATGGGTTCGTTGCCGCAGGTCGATCTGCTTGACCTCGACGTTCCGGCCCACCTTCCAGAAGGCATGGGCGCCGGGGTTCAGCCGATCCACCAGCACGCCATCCACGGTCAGCAAACCGACATGCCCTTCGGCAATCTCGACCCGCGTCAGGTGCATCTGCAGCCCCACCCGAACCAGCCGCTGCGCGACCGCTTTGGGCACAACCATGGACTCGGTCAGCGCGTGTTGCTCAACGGCCCAAGGGCCGGCAACCTTCCAAACCAGCGCCCGTACTTCGGGAATCAGCACTCGAGCGGGCACACCATCCCGAAGCAGAACCAGAACCTCGTCGGGCCCTGCCCGAAACTCGGTCAGGTGCGCCTCGGTCAGTTCGGGCCGGTTCTGCAGCAGCGCCCGCTCATAGGGCGACTCGAAAAAGAGAGCCTCCAGATCGTGCAGCTCGGTCAGCACATCCCTGCGTGGCAGCCGGTGTTTCCCGGGGCCGAGGATGGTGTCAATTACCCCCTTGCGCAAAACCAGCATCCGCTGGGTCTCGGTCAGGGTCAGCCGTTGATGACCGGTCAGCCGGTCGATCAGATCTTGGAATAGTGTCATTTCATTTCTCCTTTTCGTCTCGCTCTATCGTCGTCGCAAAAGCGAACTCCTTTTCATGTTTTCAGTGGGTTGCACCCCGATTGGGTGACAAGTGTGAAGCCTTCGGATAAAGGCTGTGAAAGACCGGGCATCCCCCGCGCCGTGCCCTTTTGCGAGAGGGTCAGAGAGAGGGGCGCGGGACCAATGCGCCGCCTGTTCCCAAGGGATCAAGCGGGGCGCCAATCCGGCGACACCGTCATCTGCCCTCCGGCCCAAGACCAGAGCAGCGAAGACCCCTGCCCCGCCCGGCCGAAGCCTGACGTAGCGCGGTGCCACCCCTGCTGGGGAACACCCGGACCTTAATGATTTGGACCGTTTTCACGGACCGGCGTTGAAGGCCGGTGCTGACCTAACAGCGTTTGTTCAAATGGCGGGACTCGAACCCGCTACACATCGATTAACAGTCGATTGCTCTAACCAGAATGAGCAACATTTGGAGCTTTGGAAGGTGTCGAACCTTCGCTCACAGACTTGCCATCCGCCGCTCTTCCACCTGAGCTACAAAGCATGTACCAATCCCCGGTTTCGGCCCTGGCATACGGTTTCGGCAGCGCCGTCCGCACCGAGAGAGTGATCACCTCTGCTCGCTAGGGTCCGGCCCGTTTTGACCGGTAACGGCGGGTTTAGGCGAAGGGGCAGGATTCGCTCAATGATATTCTGAGAGGTGGAAATGCACCTGTGGCGGGTGCGCAACAAAATTACCCAGCTGCGCAACATTCGAAAAGCCGCAGGCTGGAAACCAAAGCTGCACACCGTTCAAAGGCACACAGCTTTTGTCAGAAATTTCAAATTTTACCGCCTGGTCAATCGGCGCTGCGGCCTTCGGTATCCGACATGTCGAAGTTCAGATATTTCGCCACAGTCTGAACATCCTTGTCACCACGTCCACACATATTCATGCAGATCAGGTGATCCTTGGGCAGATCCGGCGCGATCTTCATCACATGAGCCAGCGCATGGCTAGGTTCAAGCGCCGGGATGATGCCTTCGGTTGCACAGCAAAGCTGGAACGCCTCAAGCGCCTCTTTGTCGGTGATCGACACATATTGCGCGCGGCCGATATCATTCAGCCATGAATGTTCAGGGCCAATGCCCGGGTAATCCAGACCAGCCGAGATCGAGTATCCTTCGAGGATTTGCCCGTCATCATCCTGCAGCAGATAGGTGCGGTTGCCATGCAGAACACCGGGGCGGCCGCCGGTCAGCGAGGCGCAATGTTCCATCTTGTCGTTCACGCCCTTACCACCGGCTTCGACTCCGATGATGTTGACGGATTTATCATCCAGGAACGGATAGAACAGACCCATTGCGTTCGATCCACCACCGATGGCGGCGATGAGCGTGTCGGGTAAACGGCCCTCAGCCTTGTGCATCTGTTCCTTTGCTTCCTTGCCGATAATCGACTGAAAGTCGCGCACCATCGCCGGATACGGGTGCGGGCCAGCAACTGTACCGATGCAATAAAACGTATCGCGCACGTTGGTCACCCAGTCACGTAACGCATCGTTCATCGCGTCTTTCAATGTGCCACGACCTGACGTCACAGGGATCACTTCGGCCCCTAGCAGGCGCATGCGGAACACGTTCGGGGCCTGTCGCTGCACATCATGCGCGCCCATATAGACCACGCATTTCAAACCGAACTTGGCGCAAACGGTGGCTGTGGCCACGCCATGCTGTCCGGCGCCGGTCTCGGCAATGATCCGGGTCTTGCCCATGCGCCGCGCCAGAATGATCTGGCCCAATACGTTATTGATCTTGTGTGCGCCGGTGTGGTTCAGCTCATCGCGCTTCAGATAGATTTTGGCGCCACCCAGATGCTCGGTCAGGCGCTCGGCATAATATAATGGCGAGGGGCGTCCCACATAGTTGGCCCACAGATCGTCCATCTCGGCCCAAAATGTGGCATCGTCCTTGGCCTTTTCATATTCCTCTTCCAGCGCCAGGATCAGCGGCATCAGCGTTTCGCTGACAAAACGCCCGCCGAAAATGCCGAAACGGCCCTGCTCGTCTGGGCCGGACATGAAGGAATTGAAAAGATCGTTGGCCATGGGTGTCTCCATCGTCGTACCCGTTGTTCATAGGAGGTAGCGGCGGGATTTGCCATGGTAAAACGCACATGGGAATCCTTAGATGTGATACCTCAGCCGGCCCGAATTGCAGCGTCTACAAACGCACGAACCATCGCGGCATCCTTGATGCCCGGTGCACTTTCCACGCCTGAGGCGACATCGACCTGACGCGCGCCCGTCATACGGATGGCCTCGGCCACATTTCCGGGGTTCAACCCACCGGCCAGCATCCAGGGCTTGCGCCAGTATTTGCGCCCAGCCAGTAAACGCCAGTCAAACGCCAGCCCGTTTCCACCCGGCAGAACCGAGCTCCTTGGCGCCTTGGCATCTATCAGCAACTGATCGGCAACATCGCAATAAGTATCAATGGCGGCCAGGTCTTCGGCATCTGCAACACCAACCACCTTGATAACAGGCAACCCATAGCGCGCCTTGATTTCCTGCACCCGCTCGACAGATTCTGAGCCATGCAGCTGCAACATGTCAAAAGGGGCGACTGCGGTGATACTGTCCAACAACTCATCCGTGGCGTTCACAACCAAGGCGACCTTTGCAACCCCAACGGGGACATGCTCGAACAAAGCTGCTGCCTGTTGAGGCGAAACATATCGAGGCGATTTCGGAAAGAAGTTGAAACCAAGATACCGTGCACCCGCATCAGCTGCTGCGCGCACGTGATCTTGTGCAGTCAGGCCGCAGATTTTAACCGCTACATCCGACATTCCGGGCCTCAGCTGGCCTCATCCAACAGGGCGAGAACTTCGTCCTGTCCTTCGTTCTGCGCTTTCTTGAGCTTCTTGACCTCACGCTCAAGCTTGCGCACTTCACCTTTGCTGGCGGTAGCATCGCGGCGGTGCTTGTGCTCGCGCAGCCATTCCCAAAGAAAGCCAATGACCAGGCCAGCGACGATGCCACCCAGAACCACCACGAACAGCGGCAACGAGGCGCTGAAATTGAAGCCAAGCAAATCGGCTATAGCCGAGGGAATAAGCGTCAGCTCAACCGCTTCGCGGTTGGCCAGAGAGACTGAAATCAAGACGATCCCGAGGACCGCGAGAAAAGCATATCGAAGGTAGCGCATCATGGCCTAGGCTTTACCGTTCAACCGGTCTCTTAGCAACTTGCCAGTTTTGAAAAACGGAACACATTTTTCTTCGACCTGCACAGTTTCGCCGGTACGCGGGTTACGACCCACACGGGCATCGCGCTGTTTCACTGAAAACGCCCCAAAGCCTCTCAGTTCAACCCGATCCCCTCGCGCCATCGCATTCGTTACTTCTTCGAACACGGTATTCACGATTCGCTCGACGTCACGCTGATAAAGATGCGGGTTCTCGTCGGCGATTTTCTGAATCAGTTCTGAACGGATCATGTGCGTTACCCTCCCAGGCGACCGGTTAACCATGCCTATTATTCTGAACAGTATAGGAAAAAACTGGGTTCGGGGGAACGTAAACTCTGCGGGCAAAGGTTGAAAATTACAGTTAAGTAACGCGATTTTTTGCCAGTTCATGTAATTTGCCTGACAAATGTATGAACCTAAGACCCAATTAGCCTGAAAATGCGAACATGTTGATTCGCAACAAAAACGGCCCCGCGCTTTCACACGGGGCCGTAAATTCGGCTTGACTGAGGCTCGGACTTAGTCGCCCGACTTCAGCGCTGCACCCAGGATATCGCCCAGCGATGCGCCCGAGTCGGAAGAACCGTACTGTTCCACGGCCTCTTTCTCTTCGGCGATCTCACGTGCCTTGATCGACAGACCCAGACGACGGGTCTTGCTGTCGACATTGGTGACGCGGACGTCGACCTTGTTACCGACCGAGAAACGCTCTGGGCGCTGTTCGGCACGGTCACGGCTCAGGTCGGAACGACGGATGAACGACTTCATACCTTCGTACTCGACCTCGATGCCGCCATCTTCGATCGCGGTGACCTCAACGGTGATGATCGAGCCACGCTTCACGCCGCCCACGGCTTCGGCGAACTTGTCACCGCCTAGGGCTTTGATCGACAGCGAGATACGCTCTTTCTCGACATCCACTTCAGACACAACGGCCTGTACCACGTCGTTCTTGTGGTAGTTCTGGATGGCATCCTCGCCACGCTCGTCCCAGGACAGATCGCTGAGGTGAACCATGCCGTCGATGTCGCCTTCGAGGCCAATGAACAGACCGAATTCGGTGATGTTCTTGACTTCGCCTTCGACTTCGGTGCCCTCGGGGTGTGTTTCTGCAAACACTTCCCACGGGTTGCGCTGAGTCTGCTTCAGGCCCAGAGACACGCGACGCTTGGCGCCATCGATTTCCAGAACCATGACGTCGACTTCCTGGCTGGTCGAAACGATCTTGCCGGGGTGGACGTTTTTCTTGGTCCAGGACATCTCGGACACGTGCACCAGACCTTCGACACCGGCTTCCAGCTCGACGAACGCGCCGTAGTCGGTGATGTTGGTGACGCGACCCTGATGAACCGAGCTCAGCGGATACTTGGCTGCAACCAGATCCCACGGATCTTCCTGCAGCTGCTTCATGCCCAGGCTGATGCGGTGGGTCTCTTTGTTGATCTTGATGACCTGAACGTTGATGGTCTCGCCGATCGTCAGGATCTCGGACGGGTGGTTCACACGGCGCCATGCCATGTCGGTGACGTGCAGCAGGCCGTCAACGCCGCCCAGGTCAACAAACGCACCGTATTCGGTGATGTTCTTGACGACGCCTTCGACGGTCTGACCTTCGGTCAGGTTGCCGATAACCTCGGCGCGCTGTTCGGCACGCGATTCTTCCAGGATTGCGCGGCGCGAAACAACGATGTTGCCACGGCGACGGTCCATTTTCAGAATCTGGAACGGCTGCTTCAGACCCATCAGAGGGCCAGCGTCGCGTACGGGGCGCACGTCAACCTGCGAGCCGGGCAGGAACGCAACTGCACCACCCAGATCGACGGTGAAGCCACCTTTGACGCGACCAAAGATTGCACCTTCGACGCGCTGGTCGTCGGCATATGCTTTTTCCAGACGGTCCCATGCCTCTTCACGGCGGGCCATCTCACGTGAGATGACAGCTTCGCCACGGGCGTTTTCTGCGGCGCGCAGGTAAACTTCAACCTCGTCACCAACAGTGATTTCAGGGGCTTCGCCAGGATTTGCGAATTCTTTCAGATCAACGCGGCCTTCCATTTTGTAGCCGACGTCGATGATGGCTTGGCCGGCTTCGATCGCCAGAACCTTACCTTTGACAACAGAACCCTCTTCGGGCGTGTCCATTTCGAAGCTTTCATTCAGGAGGGCTTCGAATTCCTCCATGGTTGTATCAGCCATCTGGCAGTGTTTTCCTTTACATACGTTTTTGCTGGCCGAGCGGTTGTCTCCGCCGGTCTTCGTGGATTGGTCAGACGACCTGACATATACCGCAAAACAAAGAGGGCCGGTTGGTCCGACCCTGCTCGTCTCATTGTTTTATGGCTCAAATCGCCTTGTCGACGCGCGCTCTATAACGGGTTCGCACAGGCGCTGCAAGTTTTACCGTGCGTATCACAAAATAACACGCAAACCCCAGCCTTGCATGGCTGAGGTCGGGTCGATTTGTATTCTTCTTCAGCTCCGAAAGGACAGAGCGCCTAAAACAGTTGCAGATCTTTTGAGCCGCTTTGGATTTCGGCAAAATTCGGCATGTTCTGGACCGCCAAAGGTACCGGGGCCGCGCCCGGCATCGCGACTGTTGGCTTCGCTGCTGCGGCCTTTCCAAAGGCCGGGCGCTCTAGCTCGCCCCGGATATCGCGCAGCAGGGTTTTGTGATCAGGCATTGATCTGAGTATCTGCGCAAGATCCACTTTCGCGCCTTTCCACCACTGGAACCAGATCGGTTTCTTCAACGGCCGCAAGCGATCGCGGATGCCGGCACCATAGCCCGTATCATAGACCTGCTTACCCAAAAGAACCGTTTGATAGACGCGGAAATCGAAAAGCGTTGCAAACTCGATATCTCGTTCCAAAGGCAGGCGGTGCTGCCACAGCTCAAGGTTCTCGGCCAGCCGATCCGGTATCTTCATTTCGGTCCGCGCGTCGATCCAATATTGATCATCCGTGCGGTTGCCCAAGCGGTAGTGCAGACAAATGAAATCCAGAACCTCGTCATAGAGCTTGTCCATTTGCTTGTTATATCTCGCCCGCAGCGACGGTTCGATGTCCCGCGTGGGCAGATGCTCGGCGAACCAGCGCACCGCATGATCAATCATGTGGATCGCTGTACTTTCCAGCGGTTCGATGAACCCTCCGGCCAGTCCGATCGCCACACAATTCTTGACCCAGGCATTGCGCACTCGTCCGATACGCATCGGGATCACACGCGGCGTCGCACCTTTGCCGCTATCGCCCAGCCATTCGAGGTATTCATCCGCCGCCTGTTCATCCGTGCGATGCGCGGATGAGTAGACATAGCCCGTGCCCACACGGTTAAAGAGCGGCACCCGCCAGGTCCACCCCGCACCAAGTGCGGTGGACCGTGTGACGCTTTCAATTTTTTCTGGATCCGGGTGCTCGATCTGCAACGCCATGGCGCGGTCGTTGGGCAGATAGTCAGAATAATCCATGAATGGCTCGCCCAGCGCCTTGTTGATAATCAAGCCGCGAAACCCGGTGCAATCCACGACCATCTCAATGTCATGGCGGCCTTTCTTTTCCAGCATCAGATGACTGACATTGCCCTGCTCATCCAGCTCGACCGATTTCACCTCGTCCTGGATGTGCTCAACGCCGCGCTTGGTGCAAACCCTGGTCAACATGCCTGCAAACTTCACAGCATCCAGATGATAGGCATAGCCGAACCGCTGCTCAAACTCTGGCTGACCCAGTGGCCGCCCACCTTTGCACAGGCGCGCCAGATCATCATGGGGCGAGATGGACTGCGTGAAATCCCTATCGCCATTGCCAAAGCGCAGGAAGTATTCTGCGGGCTCTAACCCCTCTAACAACTGGCCATGCGCAAAAGGGTTCACGTAATCAATGCGATTGCCCTTGGCGTCCTTGTTCCAATTACAAAACTTCACGCCCAGCTTGAACGAGGCGTTGGTCTCACGGAAGAAATCCCGCTCTGAAATGCCGGCCTGGCGCAGCGTGACCGGCATCCGTGGAACCGTGGCCTCGCCGACGCCCACAGTCGAGATATTGGGGCTTTCGATCAGGCAGATACGCGGGCGATCCTTGGGTGCTGACGTGCGTGAAAACACCATTTCCAGGATCAGCGCGGTCATCCAACCTGCCGTGCCGCCACCCACAATGGTGATCTTGCGCAAACGATTATTCATATTTTCTGTCCCTGTTGGTTTTGGGGTTTTTTAGCCGCCTGCCCTTTTTGATTTTGGGGCTTGTAAAGCAGCTTTCCCTTTTTGCCTGAGAGAAACTATAACAGCTTTCCTGCATCCAGCTAGGCACTATGACGGCCGAACCTGCATACATGCCGGGTCATCAGACCCGGCAACACAGGCCGCTCGCCACTGCGCGACTTTCTTTAGGATGGTGGATGCTGCGAGAAAGGAAATGCGCAAGTACCGGCCCTGCGTCAGATATCCTCGCCTTTTTTCAGAAGCTCTTCGATCAGAGCGCGCTGAAGATCATTGCTATCGCCGCCGCCAAATTCCGCAACTCCGCTGGAATACAAGGTGCCGTAGGTGTTGGCGATGTTCACCGTCTGGGCCAGCCCCGAGATCAACTGATCCCTTTCTAGCCGCGACAAGGGGTGGATGAACGCAGCCCACAAGGTGCCATTGGCAATCGCATATCGCGCATCCAGGGTACTGTCGAAATTCGCCTGCATCATCCGTTGCATGTCCTGAGCACTCAGATCTTCGACACTTTGGATCGACACCATGGCCCGCATCCGGTCCGCATTGACGTCGGTAATCACCAGAACGGGAACCTCCGCGATGGTAAGCTGAAAGCCCGGCCCAAGAGGCTCTGTCTCGGGGTCAAGCGCAAACAATATCTTGCCCAAACGCTCGTAGGTCATTGGCGGTTCTGCCTCTTGCGCTGAAAGCGCACTGGCGAGAAAGGTAAAAATCAAAATCAGGCGGAACATCGATTACCTCCGGCAGATGTCGATACAAAGGTAATCGACGCCTCGGGCGCTGGCCAAACAAAGCTTAGTGAACAAAGTTGTGTTTGCTCTGGCAAACGGCCCTAGGGCAGAACTGGTTCGATGACCTCAATCGCGCGGGCGAGAGCTGCGTCAATGCTCAGGTCCGAGGTATCCAGTATGACCGCATCCTCAGCTGGCTTCATAGGTGCCGTGCTGCGTTCGGCATCCCGAGCGTCCCGCTCACGCACATCGGCCAACACCTGTGAGCGTGTAACCTCATGGCCCTTGGCGTCCAGTTCCAGAAACCGTCTCTCAGCGCGCACTTCGGCGCTGGCGGTGACAAACAGTTTAACCTCGGCCCGCGGGCAAATAACGGTTCCGATGTCACGACCGTCCAACACTGCACCGCCCGCGCGGCGCGCAAAGGCGCGCTGAAAATCGACCAATGCAGCCCGCACCTCGGGGATAACTGCAACTTTCGAGGCCGCTTGCGCGATTTCAGCCGTGCGCAGATCACCCTGATCCAGGTCCTCGGCAGTCAGCGTTTGCGCGGCACTAACCGGGTCGGCACCTTCCAGCGTTCTGCGGCCAACCGCACGGTAAAGCAGGCCGGTATCGAGGTGCGCAAACCCGAAATGGGCGGCAACGGCATTGGAAATCGTGCCCTTCCCCGCTGCTGCCGGGCCATCGATTGCTATGGTGAAACTGGCAACTGCCATCGCATTTACCGGTTGTTTCGCTGCAGCCGCGCACCAAGGCCAGCCATCAACGGTTCGAAGATCGGGAAAGACGTTGCGATCGGGCCGCCATCGTCGACTCCGACCGGATTTTTCGCCCCCATACCCATAACCATAAAGGACATCGCGATCCGGTGATCCAGAAAGCTCTCACAGGTGCCGCCGCCGGGAACATTGCCAATTCCCAAACCATCCACAGACCACCAATCATCGCCCTCATCGACGGTGACGCCATTAACGCGCAGGCCGCGGGCCATCGCATCAATACGGTCGCTTTCCTTGACGCGCAGTTCTTTTACGCCACCCATCATTGTGGTGCCTGTGGCATTTGCCGCGACCACAGATAGAACCGGGTATTCGTCAATCATCGAGGCCGCTCGTTCCGGAGGAACCGAGATTCCTTTCATATCGGGGGAATACCGGGCACGTAGATCCGCGACCGGTTCACCACCCTCTTCGCGCTCATTTTCATAGGTCAAGTCAGCACCCATCTCACGCAGAGTGGTAAACAGACCCGCGCGGGTCGGGTTCAGGCCGATGCCTGGAACCAGAACATCAGATCCGGGCGTGATCAGCGCAGCACAGACCGGAAAGGCCGCGCTGGAGGGATCACGGGGCACAACGATGATCTGCGGTTTCAACTCAGGGCGACCGGTCAGGGTGATCACCCGCCCCTCATCGGTATCCTCGACCGTGATTTCAGCCCCGAATCCGGCCAGCATCCGCTCGGAATGGTCCCGGGTCGCTTCGGCCTCAATCACCACGGTCTTGCCCGGTGCGTTCAGACCTGCCAACAAAACGGCAGATTTCACCTGTGCGGAGGGAACAGGAACCTCGTACTTTACTGGGACAGGGTCTGCTGCACCCACAATCGTCATAGGTAGGCGCCCCCCGGTGCGTCCCACAGCTTGCGCACCAAACAACGCCAGAGGATCGGTTACCCGCGCCATAGGGCGTTTGTTGAGGCTGGCATCCCCCGTGAATGTCGCGGAAATCGCAGAGGTCGCCATCGCACCCATGATCAACCGAACGCCGGTGCCCGAGTTGCCGCAGTCAATAACCTGATCGGGTTCGGCAAAGCCACCGACGCCCACACCATGGACTGACCATTCGCCACCCCCGTGATCTGTCACCTCAGCCCCAAAGGCACGCATCGCCTTTGCGGTGTCCAGAACGTCCTCACCCTCCAACAGACCGGTGATCCGGGTTTCACCTACGGCCATCGCGCCCAGGATCAGCGATCGGTGCGAGATCGACTTGTCACCAGGCACCTCGGCCGCTCCGGTCAGCGGACCGCAAGGGTGCGAGGTCATCGGGATGGGCGTGCCGTGTCCGGACATGGGGGCTCCTGTTTTCGCTATCAGTTCCCAAGCCGATTAGCGAATTGGGGGCGCTTGGTCCAGCCGCAATCAGTCGTTGCGGCGGAAGGTCAGGTAATGCGGTGTCCGCCCTTCGCGCAGGGCCTTCTGCTCATAGCGCGTGGAAATCCAGTCTTCCCAAGGCTCACGCCAATCGGTGGGGCGTTCCGCCAACCATTCGAAACCAGCGCCCGGCACCTCTTCCAACGTTTGGCGGACATAGTCGGGAATATCTGTTGCAACGCGAAAGATCGCGCCCGGTTTCAACGACCGCGCCAACGGCTCCAGATGCTCTGGGGTCACGAACCGACGGCGGTGATGCCGGGTTTTGGGCCAGGGATCGGGGTACAGAAGAAAGGCGCGTGATATGCTGGCTTCGGGCAAGACATCAAAAAGATCGCGCGCATCGCCGGGATGCACCGCCAGATTCTCGACCCCAGCCTTGCGAATCTTGCCCAACAGCATGGCGACACCGTTGATATAGGGTTCTGCCCCAATGATACCGATATCGGGATTGCTAGCCGCCTGATGCACCAGATGCTCGCCGCCGCCAAAGCCGATCTCAAGCCAGACATCCTTGCCACCGAACAGGGCATTCAGATCCAGCGGACTGCGTTCAGGATTGCTTTCCCAGTCCACAGCACCCGGAGACAGCGCATCGAGGTCTTCGCTTAGATACGTCTTTTGGCTTTGCTTCAGGGTCTTGCCTTTGAAGCGGCCATAAAAGTTTCTGCGGGGGCGTTGGGGGGTCTGGGTGCTCATGGCGGTGCCCATACTGCGGGGACGGCTCAGAGGCAAGGGGCGGCGGCAGAGCAGAATAGCCGCCGCCTCTCATCCATTTCCCAAGAAATAGGCGCGCCCGCAAGGGCGCACCAATTGATAACAGTCAGATCAAACCGCCGCTTTCAACGCGTCTGCTAGATCTGTGCGCTCCCAGCTGAAACCTCCATCCGCTTCCGGCTGGCGGCCAAAATGGCCATAGGCTGCTGTGCGCTGATAGATCGGCTTGTTCAACTCCAGATGCTGACGGATGCCGCGTGGGGTCAGGTCCATCACCTGGCCGACGGCTTTTTCAATCCGATCATCCGCGATCTGCCCCGTGCCATGCGTATCCGCATAGATCGACAGAGGCCGGGAAACGCCAATGGCATAGCTCAGCTGGATCGTGCAACGCTCGGCCATTCCCGCGGCTACGACATTCTTGGCCAGATAGCGCGCGGCATAAGCCGCCGAACGGTCCACCTTGGTCGGGTCTTTACCCGAAAACGCTCCGCCACCATGTGGCGCTGCACCACCATAAGTGTCCACGATGATCTTACGACCGGTCAGACCCGCATCTCCGTCCGGACCGCCAATGACGAACTTGCCGGTTGGGTTGACGTGCCAATCGGTCTGATCGGTCAGCCAACCCTCGGGCAGAGTTTCGGTGATATACGGCTCAACAATGGCACGAATATCGGCCGAGCTCAGCGTCTCATCCAGATGCTGGGTCGACAGAACGATCGAGCTGACGCCAACCGGCTTGCCATCCTGGTAGATCACTGACAGCTGCGATTTCGCATCCGGGCCCAGCGCAGGCTCGGTCCCGTTCTTGCGCACCTCGGCCAGACGGCGCAGGATTGCGTGGGAATACTGGATCGGCGCAGGCATAAGCGCGGGTGTCTCGGTGGTAGCATAGCCGAACATGATGCCCTGATCACCAGCACCTTCGTCCTTGTCACCCGACGCATCTACGCCCTGCGCAATATGTGCAGATTGCTCATGCAGCAGGTTCGTAACTTCTACCGTCTCGTGGTGGAACTTATCCTGCTCATAGCCGATATCCTTGATACAGGCGCGGGCGATCTCGTCGATGCGGCCCATATAGTCATGCAGCTTGTCCTGATCAGACAGCCCCACTTCGCCGCCGATCACCACGCGATCCGTTGTCGCAAAGGTCTCGCACGCAACGCGTGCCTCGGGTTCTTCGTTCAGAAATGCGTCTAGTACGGCGTCGGAAATACGGTCACAAACCTTATCCGGATGCCCTTCGGAAACGGATTCCGAAGTAAAGGTATAGTTCTGTCGGGACATACAAGTGCTCCATTAAGATTACCCCGTCACGCCAGGAAGCCGTTGTGATGGGCACAAGAGGGGATAAGCCCCCCGAAACCGAGGGTCAATGCGAAATCATAGGTTTCGCCGCCGCAGCCCGTACCATAACAGGCTAAACAGCACCAATAACACGGCAAAGACAGGATTATCCCCCATTCGGGAATATGCTGTCGCCGACTGAGGCGCCGGAAGTCCGGCATCAATATAGCCCGCCTGCCCAAGCGGCAGGGCCTCGGTGATCCGGCCCAGCGGGTCAATCATGGCGGAGACGCCGGTATTGGCCGAACGCATCATGGGCAGCCCCTGCTCGATGGCGCGCATCTGTGCCTGAGCCAGGTGCTGATACGGTCCCGAGCGCGTTCCGAACCACGCATCATTGGTGATTTGCAGAAGGAAATCAGCGCGCCCCGGCGCGGATAGGACATCCTGGGTGAACACAGCTTCGTAGCAGATCAACGGCAGCGCTTTACCCAATGGGCCTGCATCCAGCAGCGCCGCCCCCGACCCTGCGCTGAACCCATGTCCGGTGGTTGCAGCCATGCCATAGATCCCGAACCACGCCATCACGTCGCCAAACGGAACATATTCGCCAAAAGGCGCCAGATGATGTTTGTCGTACAGCCCCTGCTGAGCCCCATCCACATCAAGGTAGATCATCGAGTTGTAGATACGCGGCCCGTCGCCTCGTTGAATTCCCAGAACAACCGGCGTGCCTCGCGCCGCCTCGGCGATGGCATCCAGATACGGCTGCGCGCTTCCCAACCAGGCGGGAACCGAGGTTTCAGGCCAAACGATCAGGTCAGGCTGTGGTTCGGCGGCAGTAAACTCGATCTGACGTGCGAAGAACAGAGGTGCAAACTCTGGATCCCATTTCTGATGTTGCAACGCATTGGGCTGAACCAAGCGAACGATATGTCCCGTTTCGACCACAGCGGGCCGCGTCCCCGCATAGCCCAAAGCCAATGCGACCGATGCCACGCTGATGCCCAAGGGCACGAATACTCCGGAACGCAGCGCCAAAGCCGCCCCTAGTGGCAGCGTCGCCACCAAGGTCAGCGCCCCAAGCCCGTAAGGCCCGAACAAAGACAGCAGTTGCGCAGCCGGAGTTTCGACCCAGACCTGCGCCAGCCCGGCCCAGGGGAACCCGGTCAGAACATAACCGCGGGCACATTCCGCCAACGAGATTGCCAAGGCGAGAAACAACGCCTGTGAAACCCCGCGCGTGCCGGGCCTGCGAGCAACCCAGAATGCCAGCGCCCAGAACAGCGCCAAACCACCAGCCATGAAGACCAAAGCAAACGGAGCCATCCAAGCGTGACGATCGGCGTCCACCAGAAACGGCTCGACAATCCAGCTGAGTGCATGGGCGAAATACCCGGCCCCAAACGCCCAACCGATCCACGCCGCACGCGCACGTGTCTCGGTGCTCTGAAATATCGGTGCGACCAACACCAACGCCAATACAGAAGCCACCCAATACCCAAAGGGAGCCAGACCAAATGCAGCCAGCCCTCCCAACAAACCAGAAAGGACAAATCTAAGCCAAATGGGCCAAGCCCGTATCAGGTTCATGCAACGATATCCGGCAGCATGACACGCAGCCGTTTGATGCGCCGCGGATCCGCATCAATCACTTCAAATTCAGGCCCTTCCGGATGCAGAACAACCTCTCCTCGTGCTGGAACCCGTCCGGACAACATGAAGACCAACCCGCCAAGCGTGTCGATCTCTTCCTCATCGACATCCTCGTGGCTGGTTAGGGATCGCCCGATCTCGGCTTCGAAATCTTCAAGGGGTATCCGCGCCTGCACCACATAACATCCAGGTTTTTCCTGAACCCAAAGTTGGCTTTCATCCGCGTCATGTTCGTCCGCGATCTCACCAACAACCTGTTCGATCAGGTCTTCGATCGTCAGCAACCCGTCGACACCACCATATTCGTCGATCACCAATGCCATGTGGCGGCGCTCGGTTTGCATTTTGGTCATCAGCACACCGATCGGCATCGATGGCGGCACGAACAGCAATGTCCGCAACATCGACACCAGATCAAACTCAGTCGAGCCGCCGTTGAACCCGTGCGTCAAAGCGAAATCTTTCAGGTGGATAAAGCCCAAAGGCGTATCCAGCGTTCCTTCATATACAGGTATCCTGGACAGACCGCTTTCCCGGAAAACCTGGGCCAGCTCATCTTTAGATATCGTCGACGGTACTGACACGATCTCGACCGTAGGAATCGCCACGTCCTCGACCCGCATCCGGCGCAGGTTAATCATGCCGCGAGGTTGAGCCGGATCGACCTCTTGCCCATTGACCTCAGAAGCCGAGTCTTCACTCTGCGTTGAGAACGCATCCACTATTCGAGAGAAAAGTCCTGGTCTCTCAGTGACATTTTCGTTGCCGTCCTTCGGTTGCGCGCCCTGCGCCGCCATAGAACTGCCGTCTGTTTCGCCCATTTTCCCATTCCAAATGATAAGCCGAAAGGCTCGCTCTAAGCATTATATGGGTCATCAATACCCAGTTTGCCAAGTATCTCCACCTCAACACCCTCCATCAGCGTGGCGTCGAGATCACGAATGTGATCATAACCCAGCAAATGCAACAGGCCGTGAACGATCAGATGTGTGACATGATCATCCATGTTTTTCCCTGCCTCCGCCGCCTCGCGAGCACAAGTATCATAAGAAATCGCGATATCGCCCAGAGCAATTTCCCCTGAGAAATCGGGTTCAGGGAGTATCGGAGTCTGCCCGGCGGAATCCGCAGCCAAATCTTCGGCTGGCCAGCTAAGCACATTGGTCGGTGACGCCTTTTCGCGGAATTCCGTGTTCAACTGGGCGATCCGTGCATCGTCGCATCCCAGCAGGCTAACCTCACACTGGTCCGCATCAAGATCGCAATGATCCAAAACCGCCCTTGTGGCGCGCTCTGCCAAAAATTCGAGCCCGTCCCAGCGCGGGTCTTCAACCGATAGTTCCAGGTTCATGCCACCATGTCCAAAATCCCGATACCGGGACCCAGAAGATCAACCCGTTTCACGGCCCGTATCGGCCTCATACGCTTCGATGATCGCGGCGACAAGTGGGTGCCGGACAACATCCTTGGAGGTGAAATAGTTGAAGCTGATATTTGGTATCGTGCTCAACAGCCGTTCTGCATCCGCCAATCCCGACTGAACTCCGCGCGGCAGGTCAACCTGTGACCGGTCGCCTGTTATGACCATGCGGCTGCCTTCGCCCAAACGGGTCAGGAACATTTTCATCTGCATGGTCGTGGCGTTCTGCGCCTCATCCAGCACAACGAAGGCGTTCGCGAGCGTACGGCCACGCATGAACGCCAGAGGTGCAATCTCGATGCGCTTTTCCTCGATCAGCTTGGCCAGTTGTTTCCCGGGCAAAAAATCATTCAGCGCATCATAGAGCGGCTGCATATAGGGATCGACCTTGTCCTTCATGTCGCCAGGTAGATATCCCAGCTTTTCGCCCGCTTCGACGGCGGGACGACTGAGGATGATGCGGTCGACATGCCCGCCGATAAACATCGATACGCCAACGGCCACGGCCAGATAGGTCTTACCTGTGCCCGCCGGACCTATGCCAAAGGCCAGCTCATTGTTGAACAAGGACTGAACATAGACCTTCTGGGCGTCAGTACGCGGCTCGACCAGCTTTTTGCGGGTTTTGATCTCAACCGAACCACCCTTAAACATCTCAAGCTGATCGCCATCCCGGCTGCCGGTTCCTGTCTCCGACCCGCCCATGCGAAGTTCGCGGTCTACATCCGCTGCTTCTACGTCACGACCACCTTCCAGGCGGGTATACAGCGCTTGCAGAACTTCGATCGCCTGTTTTTGGGATTCGTCGTCACCCATGACAACCAGTTGGTTGCCACGGCGCACGATCTGCACGGTCAGCTTCTGTTCGATTTCGGTCAGGTTGCGGTCATATTCGCCGCAAAGATCTATCAATAACCGATTGTCTGGAAATTCAACAAACGCTTCCCGCTGGGGCGTTTCATTTTGCGGTGGGTTCAGGGCACCAATGGCCAATCCGCTCTCCTGTCTGGGCGTTTCACCCCAAGCGTAGACAACATTTCTTGGTGGGCGCAAGCCAGAGATTCAAATTTTCCGTACAGAATGGTAAAACCGCCGATCAAGTTGGAGGCACCGCGAACGTTCCATACAGGCAAACCTAGAACTGATAGTTCAGGCCAAACCGCAAACCACGGTAACGGGGCGTCGATTTGGTCGTAAACCCGTTGTCAAATTCGACGGTTTCAGAATCGAACCGGACGTATTCATATTCCCCAGTGATCGACCAGTTCTCATTCAGTTTGCGCTCGGCGCCAATGCTGGCCGAGAACCCTTTTCGACTGTCTTTATCCTGAAAGGACTGGGTTGTTGCCCCGGATGTAATCGAACTGGTCGTGGTTATATCGCCATGCACGTAACCAACGGAAATAAAGTATAACACTCTGCCACTTGGGTTTGTCAGACCGTTCCGGAAGCGAATTGAGATGACATCCGAAATCTCTGAACCGCCATTGACGACTGAGGTTCCGATCTGCGTCGACACTTCATCGTCCAGAGATCCGAAATCATAGCCCAACTCGACCCCATAGACGTAGTCACGCCCGCCTTTTGCGGGCAGAAGACCGCGCCAACCGCCCCGAATACCACCGTAACTGCCGGTGAGGTCCAATTCGCCGACAGCAAACGTATCTGTAGGCGTCGTCAGGCCAAAGCGGTCCGAGCCGCTGGTCGAATAGCCGGCTGTCAAGCCCAGATAGAAGGCGCTAACATCGCTGCCATAACGTGCTGACGATATTACCGGCGGTTCAGATAAATCCGGATCCAGATTCCCTGCGGCAGCGGAATTGAGTACCAGAAACAACGCGGCCATTGCGGGAAGGGCAACCCTGATATTAGACCCTGCACTAAATCTCAAATTTTTCACTCGCACCCTCCGTCATCCCGATCCGACACCAGGATCAGCACTGATATGCCGTTTCAGGAGGCGTTAGCCTAGGCCCCGAAAAAACCTGACTTTTCTCGGAACATAATTCCAAGTGATAAATCAAGGGTAAATCTTGGAAACAAATACCAGCGATGGTATCCGCATCACAGATAAAGGACGGGTCAGAGCAACCGCCCCGCCAGAGAATTCGCACCTGATCCGATGATCAAAACGTCCCGCAACGCGCCGATTTCCACATCCGCATCAGAGACGTGAACCGAATGAAGATATTCAGATTTTCCCACCATCTGTCCCGGCAACCGGCCGGTTTTTTCGAACAGAACGCGGACTTTGCGTCCAACCATGGCATCCTGAATTTCGCGCTGATGACGCGTGATCAATCCCTGCAGCCGCTGTAGGCGGTCATCCGCCACCCCAGGATCAACCTGAGACCGCTCGGCTGCGGGCGTTCCCGGGCGCGTCGAATACTTGAACGAATAGGCGTAGCCGTATTTGACCTGCTCGACCAAATCCATGGTGGCCTGAAAATCTTCGTCGGTTTCTTCAGGGAACCCAACGATGAAATCACCAGACATGACAATATCCGGACGCGCAGCGCGGATACGCTCGATCAGACGCAAATAGCTTTCGGCTGTGTGACTGCGGTTCATCCGCTTCAGAATGCGATCCGAACCCGACTGGACCGGTAAATGAAGATAGGGCATCAGTTTTTCGCAGGTGCCGTGCGCCTCGATCAGGTCGTCGGCCATGTCATTCGGGTGCGACGTGGTAAAGCGGATGCGCTCTAGCCCGTCGACCTTGTTCAACTCCCAGATCAGTCCCGCCAGCGTCATGTCGCCGTTCGGTCCAGCACCGTGATAGGCGTTGACGTTCTGACCCAGCAGAGTGATCTCACGCACGCCACGTTCGACCAAATCCTGTGCCTCGCGGACGATACGGTCCACCGGACGGCTGACTTCGGCGCCTCGGGTATAGGGCACGACACAGAAGGCACAGAATTTATCGCAGCCTTCCTGAACGGTCAGAAAAGCGGTGGGGCCACGTTTGGCTTTGGGACGATTCTTGAGCTTTTCGAACTTGTCCTCTTCGGGGAAATCCGTGTCCAGTGCCTTGGCGCCTTCGCGCGTCTTGGCTTCCATCTCAGGCAGACGGTGATAGCTTTGCGGGCCAACCACCAGATCGACCAGGGGCTGGCGGCGCATGATTTCTTCGCCCTCGGCCTGCGCGACGCAGCCTGCGACCCCGATCTTGAGATCGGGTTTTTCGGCTTTCAACCCTTTGAAACGCCCCAGCTCGGAATAGACCTTTTCGGCTGCTTTTTCCCGGATGTGACAGGTGTTCAGCAGAATCATATCCGCGTCATCCGGGCTCTGGGTTTCGACATAGCCCTGCCCCCCCAGGGTCTCGGCCATACGCTCGCTGTCATAGACGTTCATCTGGCAACCATAGGTCTTGATGTACAGCTTTTTGGGTTCTGACATGGGGTTGGGCCTTTGCGTTCGCGGGATCGGCGTCATCTATACCCAACGAACGCCGCTTGCAATGCCAGCGCGATTACCCGATTTTGGCCGAAAACTCCAGATGGACGGGGCCGGACAGGCAATGCAGTACGACAGTCTCACTTCTTTCCTTCAATCCGGCAAGGCCGCGTTGGCCAAAGGTCCGGTTGCGATGATCTTCGCCGAAGACGATGTCGAGATCGACGGTACCATCCGGCACCATCTGAACCTTGGCTTCAAGTCACTGATCGTGTTCATGCCCGAAGCCTTTACGCTGGATCCTGAACTGACCGAGCGTATCCACAGAGTGACACTGACCTGCGCACCAAGAACCGTCGTCTTTGACACGGTTAATCAGGTCATCCAGGCCGCTCCTGACCTTTGGATGTATTACTGCTATAACGCTGAATACCTGTTCTTCCCCTTCTGCGAAACGCGCACGATTGGCGAGTTGCTGGCCTTTCACACCGAAGAACGCCGAAACGCCATGCTAACCCATGTGATCGACCTGTATGCTGATGACTTGGGCGCCTTTCCAAACGGGGTTGCCCCTGACCAAGCCATGCTGGACAGCACCGGGTATTACGCACATGCCCGACACAACGCTGAAGGACACCCGCTGGAAAGACAGCTGGACATATCCGGCGGATTGCGCTGGCGGTTCGAAGATCACATCCCCTATGAACGCCGCCGCATCGACAGAATCGGGTTGTTCAAATCGCGAAATGATCTGTTGTTACTGCCCGACCACACGTTCAATGAGCCCGAGTACAACACCTATTCCTGCCCCTGGCACCACAATCTGACGGCGGCGATCTGCTCCTTCCGCGCAGCCAAGGCGCTTAAAAGCAACGCGGGGTCGACCTTCGACATCCCCAGTTTCCGCTGGCGCAACTCGGCTCGGTTCCAGTGGTCATCTCAGCAGCTGTTGGAACTGGGGCTCATCGAATCGGGGCAGTGGTTCTAGGCAGCTCAGCGTCGCAGCAGAACCGGGAACCAATCTTCCCGCAAACGCTGCCCGGGCTGCATGTCGTGGCCCGGAAACGGAGGCGAAGTGCGCCCCGGACGTTCCACATATCGCGCATCCTCCCCAACCAACCGCAAGGAAAAAGCACGGCGGCGGCTGTCAGACTGGTTTCCACGCGCGCCATGCAGCGTACGGTAGTTGAAGGCAACCGCGTCACCGGGTTCCATCTCGAATTCAACCACCCTCATACCTTCGGCATCGGGGTCGGGAATGGGGATGTACTGGCCTTCATCCGCGAAAAACCCTTCTTCCGAGACCCAACGCGTGGGCAGAACCTCTTTCTCCCATCTATGTGAACCTGCCACACAACGAAGGGTGGCCTGTGTCACCGGGTCCAATGGCGACCAGAAACTGATCGTCTGACTGCCCTCGACGAAATAGTATGGCCCATCCTGGTGCCACGGCGTTGCCATCGACGTGCCTGGTTCTTTCACCAGAACATGGTCATGGAACATTTGTACGGTTTGCGACTGCATCAGATCCGCTGCGACCTCGGCTGCCGGTGAATTGTGGATCACGTTCTGGAACTGTTCGATACGCGACCAGTTGCAGTAATCATCAAAGAACAGACCGGTTTCGCCCTGTTTTTGGTTGTCAGACGCATATGGTCCGGGTTCAGCCATATTGGCCGCGATGCCGTCACGCAGCGTATCCACGTAGTCGGCGAACAAACCTTTGATCAGAACCACGCCGTCCTGTTGGTATGTGTCAATCATCTCTTGCGTAACCAGGGGGTGTGCCATCTGCGCCTCCGTTCGAATTTAACCTGAATTTGCTCATGAAATTTTCATCTATTCAAATAATATCTTTGAAATGTATAGTTAACCTTATGTTATACGTTACCCTACGCCAATATGAATATGTCTGCGCCATCGGACGGCATGGCAGCCTGTCTGCTGCAGCGTTGCATCTAAATGTTTCGCAGCCAGCCCTGTCGAATGCGCTAACCCGGGTCGAAGACCAGTTGGGCTATCCGCTGTTTATCCGAAAGCGCGGAGCGGCTATGGCGCTGACACCGCAGGGACGCAGCTTTATTGAAAACGCCGAGGCCCTGCTGACACGTGCCGCACGTTTGGAAAATTCTGGAACAGACGGGACCGCAACCACGCGCCTGCGTCTGGGCTGTTTCGACGACCTCGCGCCTTTCCTGCTGGCAAAGGCTTTGCATAGCCTGCGACAGAACATGCCCGAAGTTGATATCACATATCGCGTAGACGAATTTCAGGGCCTGATTTCCGGCCTCGTCAATGGTGAGATCGACCTTGCCTTGACTTATGGCCTGACACTGGATGCGGCCTTTTCCACGACCACCTTGTTCACCAATCGACCAATCGCGGTTATGACAAAAGGCCACCCCTTGGCCAATCGGGCGCAGGTATCATTGCAGGATGTAGTGGCCTACCCCCTGATCCTATCGAACGAGGGACTATCTGCGCAGCATTTCCTGAGTCTCTTCCGTCAACTTGGGCAGAACCCCAATGTCGCACATCGGGCCGCGTCGCCCGAGATCCAACGCAGCCTCGCGGCGCATGGCGAAGGCGTTGCCATCAGCTATGCTAACATTCCTGCCAAGACCAGCTATGACGGGATGCCGTTGGTCAGCATACCTGTGTCAGATGAAATCGCAGCAGAACCCGTTGTTGTGGCACGGCATGGAACAGGCCCTTTGGATCCGCATAGCGAAAAGGCACAGCACATCCTGACCGGACTGATGACGTAAGTTTACTTTTTACGCAGACGGATCACAACGTCGACTGACGCGATCTCAACCCCTTCAGGCGCGTCGGGCAGACGCTGGATGACCAGCTGTTCGGACGGAGCATCGCTGAGCCGGCCCTCATCTTCCCAATAGAAATGCGGATGATCATGCGTGTTGGTGTCGAAATAGCTTTTCGATCCGTCAACGGTAATTTCTTGCAGAACCCCGGCATCGCAAAAGGCGCGCAACGTGTTGTAAACCGTCGCCAGAGAAACAGCATCTCCGTTCTGTTTGGCCGATTCAAACAGGCTTTCGGCGGTGACGTGGCGATGGCGGCCATCACCGACCAGCAGCTCTGCCAAAGCTACGCGCTGACGCGTCGGACGCAATCCGGCGTGAACCAACCAACCTGTGGCTATGCTCTGGCAATCTGCTGTCATCAGTCCAATACCAATTTGTTGCTGAGGTATATATAAGTGCTGTAGTCAGGTAATTTCAAATGAATTTCATTCGCAGAGAATAATGTAAACACAACATGATGTAGGCCACTGCTCTTGCAGGACCTTGCATACGGGTGCTAGACGAGACCAAATTAGATGGAAAGACCCCTGGCAGGAGAGGCGCAGAATGGCCCAATTCCCAAGCAGCTTTGACAAGGACGATCTGCTGAAATGCGCCCGCGGCGAACTATTCGGCCCCGGGAACGCACAGTTGCCCGCCCCGCCGATGTTGATGATGGATCGGATCACCGAGATTTCGGCCGATGGTGGCGCCCATGGCAAAGGTCATATTCTCGCTGAATTCGACATTACGCCCGACCTTTGGTTCTTTGATTGCCATTTCCCCGGCAACCCGATCATGCCCGGCTGCTTGGGCCTGGACGGTTTGTGGCAGCTGACCGGATTCAACCTGGGCTGGCGCGGCTGGCAAGGGCGCGGCATGGCCGTTGGAGTGGGCGAGGTCAAGCTGACAGGTATGGTACGCCCGGACCGCAAGATGCTGACCTATAAAATCGACTTCAAGAAAGCAATCCAGACCCGCCGCCTGACTATGGGTGTCGCAGATGGTATCGTCGAAGCCGACGGTGAGATGATTTACGATGTCAAGGACATGAAAGTAGTTCTGTCCGAAGCCTGAGCCTGACCGGCCCCAAATAAGGAGCACGCACATGCGTCGAGTAGTTGTCACCGGCTTGGGAGTTGTCTCTTCCATCGGGAACAATGCCGAAGAGGTTCTGACCTCACTCAAGGCCGGCAAGTCCGGCATCGTGGCCAATGACCAGATGGTCGAACATGGCTTTCGCAGCCAGATCGCCGGGTCGCTCAAAATCGACGTTAGCGAACATGTGGACAAGCGCACCCTGCGCTTTATGGGTCCCGGAGCGGCCTATGCGCATATCGCGATGAGCCAGGCGATTGCCGATTCAGGATTGACCGAAGACCAGGTTGCCAACCCACGTACCGGCCTTGTCGCCGGATCGGGCGGACCGTCGACCAGCGCCATGCTGACTGCGCATCAGACCGTTCTGAAAAACGGCGCGACCAAGCGGATCGGCCCGTTTGCAGTTCCTAAATGCATGTGCTCAACCATTTCGGCCAACCTTGCGACCGCCTTCAAGATCAAGGGCATCAATTACTCGATCACTTCGGCCTGTTCGACCTCGTTGCATTGCATCGGCAATGCCGCAGAGCAGATCATGATGGGCAAACAAGATATAATGTTCGCGGGCGGCGGGGAAGAGCTGGACTGGACCTTGTCCTGTCTGTTCGATGCAATGGGTGCCATGTCGTCGAAATACAACGATACGCCCGAAAAAGCTTCTCGTGCATTCGACCAAGACCGCGACGGGTTCGTAATATCCGGCGGAGGCGGTATTGTCGTGCTGGAAGATCTGGAACACGCATTGGCACGCGGCGCCAAAATCTATGCTGAAGTGACGGGTTTTGCAGCAACCTCCGACGGTCACGACATGGTAGCCCCCTCTGGCGAAGGTGGCGAACGCGCCATGCGTCTGGCGCTGGACACCCTGCCCGAAGGCCGCAAGGTCGACTACATCAATGCCCATGGCACCTCGACCCCGGTCGGAGATGTCGGCGAAGTCGAAGCTGTGCGCCGTATTTTTGGCGAGGGTAGCGTGCCGCCGATTTCCTCGACCAAGTCGATGACAGGCCACGCACAAGGTGCGGCTGGCGCGCTGGAGGCTATTTTCTGCCTTTTGATGCTGGAACATGATTTTATAACGCCGTCGATCAACGTCGACACGCTTGCCGAGGGCATCCAGCCCGGAGAAATTGCAACTCAGCTAGTTGAAAATGCAGGTTTGGACAGCGTCATGACCAACAGCTTCGGCTTTGGTGGGACGAACGGGTCCATGGTTCTTTCAAAGTATAACGGGTGAATGGAATGTCAGATCTAATGAAAGGCAAACGCGGCCTCGTTATGGGCGTGGCGAATGACCGTTCGATCGCATGGGGCATCGCAAAGGCCATGCACGAAGCGGGCGCCGAACTGGCATTCACCTATCAGGGCGAGGCATTCGGAAAGCGGCTGGAACCGCTGGCGCAAAGCCTTGGCAGCGATTTCATGGTCGATGCGGACGTCACTGATGATGAGTCGCTGGATCGTGCCTTTGACGAGTTGGCCCAGCGCTGGCCGACCATTGATTTTGTGGTCCACGCCATCGCCTATTCCGACAAGTCCGAGCTTACAGGCCGGTTCCTGGACACCAGCCGGGCGAATTTCAAGAATTCGATGGATATTTCGGCCTATTCGCTGATCGAAGTGGCCCGCCGCGCCTATCCGATGATGAAAGAAAACGGCGGTACGATCCTGACGCTGACCTATCAGGGGTCTAACCGGGTTGTGCCCAACTACAACGTAATGGGTGTGGCCAAAGCTGCGCTGGAATCAGCGACCCGTTATCTGGCCAACGATCTTGGACCTGACGGAATCCGGGTGAACGCAATCTCTCCGGGTCCGATGAAAACACTGGCCGGGGCGGCCATCGGTGGGGCCCGCAAGACCTTCAAGTTCTGCGACCAGAACGCTCCGATGCGCAGCAATGCCACGCTTGAGGCTGTCGGCGGCACCGCGGTTTATCTGGCTTCGGATGCGGGGGCCTGCACCTCGGGCGAGGTTATTCGTGTTGATGGTGGCTTCCACGTTCTGGGAATGCCTCAACCGGACCATATGTGACCATTTCTTTCCCTGTCAGTGCCAAGATTTGACCATCTTTCGCAGGCAGGGATAGTTGCATGAACAAAGCAGAGCAAATCATCGCCAGCAGCAAGCGGGTTTCCCGCCGAAAACCGGGTTTTCTGGGGTTTAGGGGCCGCGTCGCCTTGATGACCCTAACAATGCTGCTGATGCTGTTTGTATTCTTCACTCAGCCGCATGTACGCGAGATCTTTGCATCATGGACCAGCCTGTTTTCAGGCTGATCCAGATCACGGAACTCAATTCACCGAAACCACTTCGATTTCGAAAATCAGGTCCCTTCCGGCCAGAGGATGGTTCGCGTCCAGCGTGACGGTCACCTCATCAGCCTCGACAACAGTTACCGGCAATGCGTGCCCTTCGGGCGTTTGCATCTGCAACTGGGTGCCGGGTTCAAGCGGGATGTCGTCCGGAATACCTTCGCGTGGTATGCTCTGACGCATTTCGGGATTGATCGGCCCATAAGCATCAACGCAGGCGATCTCGACACGTTTTTTGTCCCCGGCCACCAGACCAGGCATTGCACTGTCCAATCCGGGAATAATCTGCCCGGACCCCACCTCGAATTCCAGTGGATCGCGCCCTTGTGAACTGTCAAAGACATTCCCGTCCTGCAACGTACCGGTATAGTGGATGCGAACTGTGTCGCCCTGTTTTATCGCTGTCATTTTGGCCTCCGGCCGATAAAAAATTGAGCGGTCAAACCTAGGCAATGAAGCAACATTGTAAACCCTTAGCACTTTTGCAAACCTGCACCGAATGAACGGAGGGGAATTGATGCCGATCACAACCTGCATTTTTGATGCATACGGCACGTTGTTCGATGTGGCCGCAGCCGCAAGGCAAGCTGCATCAGAACCCGGCTTTGAGGCGTTACAGCAGAAATGGCCGGATCTGGCCAATCACTGGCGCCTGAAACAGTTGCAATACACCTGGCTGCGTGCGGTGGCCGATGCACATGCAGATTTCTGGGACGTCACCCAAGACGGTCTGGATTGGGCACTAGAGGCAACGGGGCTGGACCAGCACCCGGCCCTACGCCAGCGCCTGCTTGATCTCTACTGGGAATTGCAGGCATATCCCGAGGTTCCCGAAATGCTGGCCACCCTTAAGGCCGGCGGGATGCAGACTGCGATCTTGTCGAACGGATCACCGCCGATGCTGGATGGTGCGGTTCAATCCGCAGGGATAAGCGGCGTTCTCGATGATGTTCTGTCGGTCGAAAGCGTCGGCGTCTTCAAACCGCATGCCAAGGTTTATGATCTGGTCGCACAGAGGTTCGGCTGCGAGCGCGACGAAGTCTTGTTCGTCAGCTCAAATGGCTGGGACGCGGCGGGGGCCAGTGGCTATGGTTTCGTCACTGCCTGGGTCAACCGTGCGAACGAACCAATGGATCGGTTGCCATGGCAGCCAACGCATGTACTGTCCGACCTGACATCCATTCCGGAACTTGCAGGATTCTGATGCCCTTTTTTTCGACCAACGACGGCAAACACCTCTATTTCGAAGACACCGGCAGCGGCAGGCCGATCCTGTGTTTGGCTGGCCTTACCCGAAACAGCCGGGATTTCTCATTTCTTGCCCCGCACATGACCGATTGGCGGATGATCGCGATGGATTATCGCGGGCGCGGGCAGTCCGAGCATGACTCGGATCACGGGAACTATAGCCTGTTACGCGAATCTCAAGACGTGATCGATCTGCTGGATCATCTTGACCTGGATCAGGTGACCGTGATTGGGACCTCACGTGGAGGCCTGATCGCGATGACCTTGGCCACCACCCACCCAAAGCGGCTGGCGGCTGTTGTGCTCAATGATGTTGGTCCGGTCTTTAACCCATCGGGCATCGCCAAAATAATGGAATATGTCGGCAAACAACCGGTCTCGAAAACCTATGACGAGGCCGCGCACGCGCTTCAGCACATGATGGGCCCGCAGTTTCCAGGGATTTCGCTGGAAAGATGGCGGCAGATGGCTGAATTTCAAAATCAGGAAACGACAGAGGGTTTGACCCTGCGCTATGATCCGGCCCTGCGCACAGCGCTGCTGGAACAGGCCGCAGCCGGGGCAATCCCGGATATGTGGATATTCTTCGAGGCCCTGCACGACATCCCAACGGGTGTCATTCGCGGTGAAAATTCCGATCTTCTGAGCGCGCAGACATTGGCCGAGATGCAGAACCGGCATCCGGGGTTGATCTCGGCTACCGTGCCCGATCGCGGACACGTGCCGTTTCTGGACGAACCTCAATCATTGGGCGTTATTCGCGAAGTACTGGACGCGGCATGAGCACACTTGAAATGATCGAAGCCGCAGCCCTGCGTCTGCAAGGGCACGTCAGAGAAACACCAATCCTGACCTCTCCGTTTTTGGATGAAATCGCGGGTCGCCGCGTGTTGGTAAAACCGGAATGCCTGCAGCACACCGGCAGTTTCAAGTTTCGCGGGGCGTGGTCGGCCATTTCGGGCCTCAGTGAAGCAGACCGAAAGAAAGGTGTGATCGCCTATTCCTCGGGCAATCATGCTCAGGGCGTGGCTTATGCCGCCGCACGGCATGGTATTTCGGCTGTTATCATCATGCCCTCGGATGCCCCAAAGCTCAAAATCGACAACACGCGCGCTCTGGGGGCCGAGGTGGTTCTGTACGACCGCTCCAATGAAAGCCGCGAAGAAATCGGGGAGGCCGTGGCGGCCAAGCGTGGCCTGACCCTGATCCGCCCCTATGATGAACCGCTTGTGATAGCCGGGCAAGGCACAACCGGGTTGGAAATCGCGCGCCAGGCGGCTGTGCTGGGCGTCGAACAGGCTGATGTGCTGGTCTGTTGCGGCGGCGGGGGGTTGACCTCGGGTATTGCGCTTGCGCTCGAGGGGCACGCACCCGGTCTGCGCGCCCGCCCCTGCGAGCCCGAAGGGTTTGACGACGTCAAACGCTCGTTGGCACTGGGACGAATAAAGAACAACGCGGCCACATCTGGCAATATCTGCGACGCCATTCTGACCCCGCAACCCGGCGACATCACCTTTCCGATCCTGCAACGGCTGTGCGGTCCCGGCCTGTCTGTGACCGAAGAAGAGTCGATGCGCGCCATGGCTTTGGCCTTTCTGCGCCTGAAGATCGTGCTGGAACCGGGCGGTGCGGTTTCCCTGGCCGCAGCGTTGTTTCGCAGGTCCGAAATTCAAGGAGACGCCGTTATCATTGTCGCATCGGGTGGCAATGCGGACCCGGACGTCTTTGCCAAAGCTATGGAGTTCCTGACCTGACAACCGCCGTCGGTTCCGGCAGCGTGTCAGTTCAGCATGCAAAGACAAAGGATTTTTATGCAGATAGCTGACCTTGGGGATGTACAGCTTCATTACCGGATCGACGGCGCCCCACAAGGCGCGCCGATCGTATTCGCGAACTCGCTGGGCACCGATCTGCGCCTGTGGGATGCGATGCTGCCATACCTGCCTGATGGGCTGCGAGTCATTCGATACGACAAACGCGGGCATGGCCTGTCCTCGGCGCCTCAGGCGCCCTATTCGATGGGGGCGCTGATCCGCGATGCCGAAGGCCTTCTGGATCACCTAAAGGTCCGAGATTGCGTTTTTGTCGGTCTGTCCATCGGCGGGATGATCGCGCAGGGTCTGGCCGTCAAACGCCTGGATTTGATTCGCGGGCTGGTTCTATCAAATACAGCGGCCAAAATAGCCACCCCGGCGATTTGGGCGGACCGTATGGAAGCCGTCCGGATCGGCGGCATCGAAATGCTAGCCGACGCAACTATGGAGCGCTGGTTCTCGCGGGCATTCCACGCGTCGCCCCAGCACCTGCTATGGCGCAACATGATGGTGCGGCAACCTGTTGAAGGCTATCTGGGATGTTGCGCCGCCATTTCCGGAACCGATTTTTACACGCCAACAAGTGGCCTGCGTTTGCCGACTTTGGGCATTGCGGGCAGTGAGGATGGCTCTACCCCGCCGGATCTAGTAAAAGAAACCATTGATCTTATTCCCGGTGCCCGTTTCGAATTGATACGCAAAGCGGGCCATCTGCCCTGCGTCGAACAACCCATTGAATACGCGGCCCTACTAAAAGACTTTTTGACTGGCATCGGTCATATCTGAAGGAGCATTGCTTTGGCGGATTTTCTGTTGGTCCATGGCTCATGCCATGGTGCCTGGTGTTGGAGAGACTTGATCCCAGCACTTGAAACACGCGGCCATTCGGTCCGCGCAATTGATATGCCCAGCCACGGATCTGACCCGACGTCGATCGACCAGGTGACCCTGGACAGTTGCCGGAACGCCGTTCTGGCTGCGAGCAGATCGGATACGATCATCGTCGGCCATTCTTGGGGGGGATACCCCATTAGTGCCGCCGCCGAATTGAGACCGGATGCGATGCGCGGACTTGTTTTCCTGTCCGCCTACGTCCCCGAGAACGGATTGTCGATGGTCGAGATGCGCCGGAAATCACCGCGGCAAACAATAGTTGATGCCGTCGAAAAATCGACTGACGGGCTGTCCTATACGGTCAAACCCGATAGCGTGAAGGCCTTGTTTTACCACGACTGCCCGGAAGAGGTCCTGCTTTATGCGCTGGCTCGGCTTTGCCCGCAGGCCATTGCACCTCAGGAGGCACGGCTTACCCTGACAGCACATTTTCAGGATATGCCCAAAGCATATATCCGAACACTCGACGACTATACCATCCCGCCTGAATACCAGCACATCATGAGCCTCAGCATGCCCGAGGGAATGCGCCATTCCATCCAAAGCTCTCATTCGCCATTCTTTTCGCACCCTGAAAAACTGGCCGATCTATTGGACGACATCGCGCAGGGCTTTGATACTCTTGACTGATCTGCGAAATCTTGCGGCTTTCCTCTGAACCTGACCCCCGATAGGGTGCCCGAAACTTTCTTTGTCGGTTCCCATGCGCTTACCTTTCCTGTTTGTTCTTGCCACTGTCATGATTGATGCAATGGGGATTGGCCTTGTGCTGCCCATTATGCCCGAGCTCATTATTGATGTTCAGGGTGGTACGCTGGCCAGCGCGGCGATCTGGGGCGGCGTCCTAAGCACCGCTTTTGCAGCGATGCAATTTATCTTTGGACCGATCCTGGGCAACCTGTCTGACGCTTTCGGGCGCAGGGGTGTATTGTTGGTATCGCTGTTTGTTATGTCGCTGGACTATGTGGTCATGGCGCTTGCTGGCAGTATTTGGCTATTACTTGCCGGTCGGATCGTCGGCGGGATCACAGCCGCAACTCATTCCACCGCCGCGGCGTTCATGGCGGATGTGTCGAAACCCCACGAAAAAGCTGCGAACTTCGGTCTGTTAGGGGCGGCATTCGGGGTTGGCTTTGTCCTGGGTCCGGTCATCGGCGGATTGCTGAGCGAATATGGAACCCGTGCGCCCTTCTGGGCTGCCGCAGCGCTTTCGGCCATAACATTCGGCGTCGGTTTGATGGTGATGCCTGAAACGGTGACCGATAAGAACCGGCGCCCGTTCAGCCTGCGCCGCGCTAACCCCGTGAATTCATTGCGTGCCATCGCGGCGCTGCCGGGAATCCGTCCGATGTTGTGGGTCTATTTCCTCTATTCAGTCTCAATCTACGTCTATCCGGCCATTTGGGCCTATTTCACCGCCGAGCGTTTTGGATGGTCACCCCAGATGATTGGTGTGTCGCTGGGTCTTTATGGAATTGGAATGGCCGCGGTTCAGGGCGGATTGATACGCCCCGCCACACGTTTTCTCGGCGAACGCGTAACAATCCTTCTCGGGATGGTGTTCGAGATTGTCAGCTTTCTGCTTCTGGCTTTTCTGACTAATGGAATAATCGCGCTGATGCTGATCCCGATCACGGCTATCGGCGCAGTCGCAACCCCGGCAATCCAGGCTCTAGCCTCGCGCGCAACACCAGATTCGCAACAAGGAGAGCTTCAGGGCGTGCTAACTTCACTGCACGCGCTTTCCATGGTGATTTCCCCTCTGGTCATGAGCAGCGTATTTGCCTGGTTCGCAAAGCCCGGCACCGCCATCTATTTTCCCGGCGCGCCGTTTCTTCTGGCCATGTGCCTTATGATTGTCGGCCTTATCCTCTTTTACAGATCTCGCCCCATTTCTGCATAACAACGACATGACGATGACGGTTTCGGCCTTGCAGGACATTCCGAACCGCGCCACCGTGATTCAAACCGAATACGAGGACAACATGCAATCCATCAAGGCGGCCGTATGTCGGGCATTCGACAAACCCCTGGTCATAGAAGACGTGCTGATCGCCCCGCCCGCCGCCGGCGAAGTCGAGGTCACCCTGGATGCAGTTGCGATCTGCCATTCCGACATTTCTTTCGCCAGCGGCGCCTGGGGTGGATTCCTGCCCGCTGTTTATGGCCATGAGGCAGCGGGTGTGATCACCGCAACGGGCGGCATGACCGAAGGGTTCGAGGTTGGCGATTCCGTCGTGGTGACGCTTATCCGTGCATGCGGTTCCTGCCCCTCCTGCGCGGGTGGCAAGCCAACCTTATGTGAAACACCCCACGACACTGTAAAAGGTCCGTTGCGCACCGCTGACGGGGGCCCGCTGGAGCAAGCAATGGCGTGCGGGGCTTTTGCCGAAAAAGTCGTGGTCAGCCACCGGCAGATCGTGAGAATTCCCGAGGCCCTGCCAAAGGATGTGGCTAGTCTGCTGTCTTGCGGGGTAATCACCGGTGTGGGCGCTGCCGTGAATGCCGCCGGTCTGCGCCCGGGTCAGGATGTCGTCGTGATCGGGGCCGGAGGCGTTGGCCTGAACGCCATACAAGGCGCACGGATTGCGGGTGCCCGGCGTATCGTTGCGGTCGACATGACCGAGGACAAACTGGCCATTGCAAAGGAATTTGGTGCAACCCACGGCGTTCTGGCCACTTTGGACGCACCATGGAAGGCAGCTTACCGCGCACTTGGCGGTCGAGGGGCCGATGCCGTGCTGATCACAGTCGGTGCAATCCCGGCCTATGACCAGGCCGTTCGCTATCTTGGCCGAGGCGGTAAGGCCATCATGATCGGGATGCCCCATTCCGGCGACATGGCAAGCTATGAACCTGTTGTCCTGGCCGCACTTGGTCAGGGGCTGATCGGGTCAAAGATGGGGGATGTGGTGATCCAACGTGATATTCCCTGGATGATCGACCTGTATGAACAGGGGCGGCTGAGGCTGGATGAACTGATCTCGGGCCGCTGGTCCTTGTCGCAAATCAACGAGGCGATTGCGGATACCAAAACCGGATCGGCCAAACGAAACGTCATCATGTTTGACAGGGCCTAAGCAGCCCCGGCTGGAGTATATCCTATGAAACTGCAGGATCTCGATATCATTGTCACGGCCCCCCCTGCTCCGGGTTGGGGTGGCCGGTACTGGATACTGGTAAAGGTTACCACCGACACAGGCGTCACCGGTTGGGGCGAATGCTATGCTTCATCCATTGGACCTGAAGCTATGTGTCATGTAATCCGGGATGTCTTTGAACGGCATATGCTCGGCGAGAACCCCGAGAACATCGAGCTTATGTTCCGCCGCGTCTATTCCAGCGGTTTTACCCAGCGCCCCGACCTGACCGTAATGGGTGCGTTTTCAGGGCTAGAAATCGCGTGTTGGGACATTCTGGGTAAAGATCGCGACCGTCCGGTTTATGCGCTTTTGGGTGGGCTGGTTAATCAACGCATCCGGGCCTACACCTACCTTTACCCCCTGCCCCGGCATGACCTGGCCGACTTTTGGACTTCGCCCGACCAGGCCGCGGAATGTGCAGCTGAAATGGTGAGCCGCGGCTTCACGGCAGTAAAATTTGATCCCGCTGGTCCCTACACGATCCGTGGCGGGCATATGCCTGCTATGTCCGACATCTCGATGTCAGTTGCCTTTTGCAAAGCGATCCGTGAAGCGGTCGGCGACAGGGCCGACCTGTTGTTTGGCACCCACGGTCAGTTCAACACCGCAGGCGCAATCCGGCTGGGTCAGGCGCTGGAACCCTATTCACCGCTTTGGTTCGAAGAACCTACCCCACCTGACATGATCGAAGACATGGCCCGCGTCGCTCGCAACGTGCGAATACCCGTGGCAACCGGGGAACGCATGACCACCAAAGCCGAATTCGGTGCAGTTTTGCGCGCAGGTGCAGCAGAAATCCTGCAACCCGCCCTTGGGCGTGCAGGTGGGATATGGGAGATGAAGAAAGTCGCAGCCATGGCCGAGATATTCAACGCCCAAATGGCTCCGCATCTCTATGCTGGTCCAGTTGAATGGGCCGCCAACATCCATCTGGCAGCCTCAATCCCAAATCTGCTGCTGCTGGAAACCATTGATACGCCGTATCACGACGCTTTGATCAAAGGTTCACTGCGCGTTGAAAATGGCTTTGTCGTGGCACCGAATGCGCCAGGGTTGGGGATCGAAGTGGACGAAGATCTGGCCCGCTCACACCCCTATACCGGCGATGGGTTGCATCTTCAGATGCAGGAAGAACCTTGCGACTATGCCAACGGCAACGCCTTTCAGGGCGGTGCCCCTGCTGCAAAGGGGTGACAAGTACTGAAATTCTGAGTCATATTGCGCCAAAGCCAAGTTTGGAACCAATACGCACGTGACAGTTCAAGACCACGAAACACTGAATTCGGACGAAACTCCGCCCGGCATGCAGGAAAGTGCAGCACGTGCCGCCGCGTACCTTAAGACGCTGGCGCATGAAGGCCGCCTGATGATTTTGTGCCATCTGGGTGATGGCGAGAAATCGGTTGGTGAGCTGGAAAAACTGCTGCAAATCCGGCAGGCCGCAGTCAGTCAGATGTTGGCACGCCTACGAGAAGAACAGCTGGTGTCGACACGGCGCGATGGCAAAACCATCTACTATTCCCTGCAGGACGGAAATACAGCGAAAGTCATCCAGCTGCTATACGACCTGTTCTGCAAACCTGAAGCCAACCCCTAGTTCGAAACATAGCCGGCGATCACCTGCATCAGCTTGAAAGCGGTTGCGGCATCGTTTTCGACCACGGCCAGGAATTCTTCCTCACCGATACGCAGACAAGACAGGTCGGTTTCCGCAATCATGCTCAGGGCGCGGGGTTCCTTTCGGATCAACCCCAACTCTCCGACCAATGCGCCGGAGCCAACCGTTGCGATCAGTTGATCGGGACCTTCTGGTTGCGGCAAATACAGGCCTGCCTCGCCTTCCAAAACGACATAGGCCCCATCGGTGGGCTGGTCGTCTTTCAGGAACACCACCTCTCCCGGTTGAGCCTGGAACCAGCGCGCACCAAATGCCAGAAGGCGCAGCTGCCTGCGGTCAAGACCGGAAAACAGCGGCGTCTGTTCCAGCGCACGAAGCTTGCGCGCCAAATCGGCTGATGCTGCGCTATCTTCTTCCACGTCGGCGGGTCCTTCGTCTGAAACCACACGACCTTGCCTTATTTCTATGAACATGTCGAATACGTCAGGGTTTTCGTACTGATCGTTCAGATAAATCACCGTCGCATTTGGCAATAGGGCGCGCAGGTTCTTATAGACCGCAATCTGAGTTTCCATGTCATAGCTTGCCAAGGCATTATCAAGGATCAGAATGTCGGGTTTCTTGATCGTAGCCCGCGTAAAGGCCAAAGGTTCGGCGAAAACCGCAGGCAGGTTCTGCCCGCCCAGCGAGACCGGTACATCGTAAATCAGCTCGACCACCAAAGGTCGGGCTCCGTTTTCAGAAAGGACATCAACGATCAGCTTACGGACCTCATCTGATCGCGCGCCGCCGATCTGGCTGACCTTACCGAACAAAGCGTTCTCCATCACGGTCAGACCGGGGGCAAACTCGGTTTCCTTCAGCGGCACGAAGACATCATTCAGATGTTGCAGCAGCTTTTCGGAGTGGCTTTGCCGCAATTCAAGTATGCGGTTTTTCAATTCATCCGTAAACGCGGGGCCAATCTGTTCTGCCGAGATGACAAACGGAACCGCCAGAAGGTTGGCCAGTTGCCCATCATCCAGACCGCTGACACCTTCGTTTCGGGTGCGCTCTACTAGTTCGACGGCAGCTTCGTAGACTTCGGCCTGCAAGCCAAGCTTGCGGAACAACGGGTGGTCCGTGCCGTCCAACCCAAAGATCTGGCGCAACATATCAATGACATCGCGCGTCAGGCCGACCAGGGTTTCGTCCAAGCCCAGCTCGCGCAGCTGCCCCAAAAACACGCCCTGACGGGTCAGTATTTCCTGAGTGACCGGAACGCAGGGTGTCGCGAAAAGCAGGTTTTCCGCGACCGGCAAGGCCGCATTATATGCATTGCGGTCAAAGATCAGAGCCTGCTGTTGCAGCCCAGCCTTGACTACCGCCTCCTGAACTTTGGGCCGTAGTTCAACCAGTTTTCTGACCAACTCGGGGTGCTCGTTGGCTTCGAATGTCTGTTCAGCACCGCGCTGAAACAGGGCAGCGCCCGAACCTAGACCGTCGATCAGTTGTAACCACCAGTCGCGCAAGTCTTCCACGGTGTTCAAACCAGCCAGCGACGGGTCCAGCCAATCAACTCTAAACGGGTCGGTACTGTTGCCCGCTCGTCTTGTTTCAGCAAAGCCGGGGTCGTCTGATTCTGTCGACAGAGGACGAAGACGCATCGGCATCATCACATTGTCGCCCAAAGTTCCCTGAAACATAACCGGTCGCGATGAGGCAAAACCGATCCGCGCAGCAATGACCCCCTGATGCAGCTTTGACAAATCTTCCTGCCCGACCGTTACCCTGCCGGAACTGGGCAGGATCTCTCGGGTCAGCAATTCCGAAACCGCACGCCGGTCTTCTTCGCTGGGCGCAGCGATTCCGATGGTTTTACCGCCTGGGAATGTCAGATCGAGGTCGTCCAGAACCAGATTCCCGTCCATGTCACGAACAGATGCATGTTTCAGAACAATATCCCCGTCCAGCCTGGGATGTTTGTCGGGCTCGCCTTCGAACAGGCTTTCGTCCTGCATTCCAGAGGGCGCAAAGCGTTCGATCACAACATCCCAGCGCAAGGACATATCCTGTGTCTGGTTGTAATATGTGAGCAACTCTTTCCAAGGCGAACTGAGGTCCTTGTAAGCCGCCAAAGCCGCAACCAACGCCCCCAACGAGACCGAGCCCTGCAAGACCAGAATGCCGCCAACCAGATAGAACAGGAATGGGGTAAGCTGCGAAATGAAGTTGTTGATGAACTTCATAAAGAACTTTTTCTGGTAGATATCGAAGCGGATTTCAAACAACCGGCCCAGCTGATCCGAGATCATGGCCCGGCGATACCGCCAGCCGCCATTTGCCCGCAGCGTTGACGCACCTGCTGCGTTTTCACCAATCTGTGCAGCCAGCACGCGCACTTCCTGGATGCGGCTTTTGTTCAACAGATTGATCTGGCGCTGCAGCTTTGGGATCAACCAGGCCTGTAACGGGATCAGGGAAACGGCAGCAAGCCCGAACCAAAAGCTCTGTAGGAACAGGAAGGACAGTATCGTGATCATCTGTCCCGCCTGCAATACCGGCTGGCTGATGGCATCGCCCATCAGCCCACCCATCGGCTCGCTTTCAGCGGTGATCATCGACACCATTTCGCCTTGGCTGACCCGTTCGAAATAGGGTTGCGGAAATCTCAAGGCGCGGCTGATCATCTGATACCGGAATCGGCGCAGCATCCGTTCGCTCAGGACGCCTTTCATGGTGTTGATGCGCATTTTCATCAAACCATGCGCCAGAACGGCGAGCAGAAACCCAATGCATAATATGATCAGAAAATTCGTTTGCGACAGGCTGTAGCCCAGCACATCAACAACAGGGGTCGCAGCCCCGATCGCGTCATTGATGATGCGCTTGGGCAGTTCCAGCGTCAGGTATAGCAGCGGAAACAAAGACGTGGTTACGGCCAGCAAAATCAGCTGGTCGCGCTTTGAATATTTCCAGATAAAACGGAAAATCGTGCGTTCTATGGAACCTGCCCCTGCTGCGGATCACTGACCCGGTCTTTACGAAATTCTCGTAAATTCAACAGTCTGAATTTACCGCAATCAAGCCTGCAGACGCAAATAGTTTCCGAATTGAACAGATATTTGCCGAATGTGAACAAGTTCATTTGCGCAACCTCACATTAGCCCCTACTGTTTGCTTCAGGACGATATCGGGAGGATTCATTTGCCTGCCACTCTAGGCACTGTGTTATTGATGCTCTGCTTATTGCAGATCAAACATATGTTTGCAGATTTTTACCTCCAGACGCCTAAGATGCTGTCCGGCCGAGGCGAATATTTTCACTGGGGACGCGCCCAACATGCCGCTGTACATGTTATTGGGTCGGTGTTGGTTTTCTTGGTATTCGGCACCCCGCTGCCGTTTATCGTAATCATTGCCGGGCTAGAGTGGATCGTTCATTTCAACATCGACTTTGCCAAAGCCAGCTATTCCGACAAAAAACAGCTTATGCCAACCCAGGCAGCCTTTTGGCGGGCAGCCGGGCTGGATCAGTGCATGCATAATCTGACCTATGTGGCAATGGTCTGGGCCTGGGCGACATTCGCGGCCTGAACCAGAATTACCACAGCAATTCAGAGCTGAGTGGCCGATGGATAGAGCGATAGCCACCTCTGGTCTATGGCATCGATCTTCTGCGGGTCGAACTCGGTCTCAACTTCCCAGTACCGGCCAGACTCCACGAAATATCCAAGATCCGACTCCGACCGTATGATCTCAGCCATCCCCGATGTAGAAGGCATCTCGACCGAAGACAAATCTTCGCTGTCGACCGAGGGGTAAACCAGTCGGCTTGGCCCTTCGAACAATCGCACTGTGCGACAGCCCTGCGCCGCAGCAAACAATCCTAGTCGCGCCGACTTCGCCTCAAGCAGTCGCAAGGTCACATCGGATCGCAACGGATCTGCAGCTCCGTTGCCGTAGAAATGCGTCCGACCCTGTCCGGAATAGATCATATCGCAACCGCAATAAGCCAGAACCGAGGGCTGTAATGCAGACAAAGCCCAGTATCCGGCGGTAAAGGCCATCGTTCCCCCGGCATAGACAAACCCACCGAAACCATTCTGTATCGGAACGTATTCATTTGCAGTGACTATACGCTGGATGTCACTGACAGATGTGGGCATGTTCTTGGTCGGGAAATCCTCGGGGTGGATCAGAAAATCCCAGTCTGCGCGGACCCGCCAGGCATTGTTGATAGCGACGATATGCGTGAACGGCGTACGCGCCCAGTCCCGCGCACGCAGCGCGGTGGGGGCGCTGCCGAGGATCAGAACCTTGTTCTTCGATTTGGTCATTATGCGTCCGGGCTCAACTCGATCCCGTGAATGCTAGTGCATCAGGACGCGTCGGCTAGCCCAAAACGGAAAAACTGCTTTCTTTGTTGATCGGGCGCTTGCGGGAATAGAAACCGACATCGATTGTGCGTCCAATATAGGGCAGTTCAAATTGTAGCGGCGCACTGTCATGATCCGCGCCGTCTTCGCAATACCCGATCAGCGCCGTCATCATCTTGCCTGCAATCGGCGCGTTCTTGTACTGATTTCCACTGGATCCGCAGGCCATATAAAAACCGGGAAGGCTGGATTTGTCATAGATCGGAATCCAATCCGTAGACGCATCATACAGGTCCACCACACCGCGGGTCTTGGAAGGAATGCCAAGACTGGGCACTCTCTGGGCATAGCGCATCGCTTGCGTCGTCCACTGGTCGGTAAAGTCACGATAATAGGTTACGTCATCTTCGCACCATTGATGTGGGTCGCATTCGGGGTCTTCCGAGCCCACCAGGATGTGGTTGCCATGCTCTGGCCGGCAATAGCAGGCGATATCGCTGTCCGACACGATTGTCCCGTCATTTTCAAAGTCAAACCCCTCGGGCGCAGGGACGTGAACGACCTCTTGGCGCAAGGGGCGGGTCTGAATGGTCATGTCATCCAGAACATCTGCCATCCCGTTGATGATGGCCGAACCCGGCCCGGCTACGTTAACCACAACTTTCGCATGAATGTCTTCTCCCGATGCCAACCTGACACCAGAAACTCGCCCGTCATCAGTCAAAATCTCGACCACTTCGGCCCCGGTCCGCACTTCGGCCCCGTGCTGTTTGGCGGCATCCATCAGGTTCTGTGCGGATAGGGCCGGATCGGTGACATACCCGGCTTGAGGCCAGTAAACGCCGCCTTGCATCTTGCGTCCGTTGGGCTGCCCAAACTCGGGGTCATCCATGCGACGAGCGGGGGCAAAACTGTCCTGCGAATAGACCGGCAGCCGGTCGGTGACCTGTTCGGGGGACCATTCCTCGAACGGGCAATTCAGCGCGGAGCTGTTCTTCATGTGTTTTTCCAGCAGCCCGTTCGCCTCGGTCTTCATGACCAGACAGCCGGTTTCGCGGAATTGGGCCAGATCGGCGCCTTGCGGCAGGCCAAGATACTCGGCCCAGTCGCGCCAATAATGATAGCCTTCCCAGGCGAATGCCGTGCCGTCAAAGGTGGAATAATGCATCCGAATGATCGCGCAGGATCCGGCGGTTGAGCCATGGCCAACCTGAGCGTTTCGGTCCAGAGATACGGTTTTCCACCCGGCCTTGGCCATTTCAAATGCGATGGCCGCCCCGATCACACCGGTTCCGATGATGATTGCATCTGGTTGACTCATGATGGCTCTCCTTTCCAGTGATGGCGCGAATAGGCGCTGAATTCTTCTACTTCCTCTGGCCTCGGCTCGACCCCGGTGAAGACATATAGATAATGCGGCACCATTGATATCCGCGTGGACATCGGTTCATTCAGCTGCGCCAGATCGTATCCTATCTGCATGTAATACAGCACGCGCGCACGGGTTTCCGCCTCGACCTCGGAATAGCCAAAGCGGGCAAACATGGCGTGCAGCGCTAGCAACCGTCGGGCGTCAGACTGGTCCAGCGCGCGCCGCACCTTGCCCGATTTGCGCGCCCAGTCGCGCACCGCGAAATCCAGCGCGGTGTCAAACAGGTCGGTATTGACGACACAGCGATGCACATTGCACACCGCACCGGTTATCGTCTTTGCCGGAGCTTCGGCCTGCGCGACCAATGCCGCGGTATTGGTGGCCTGCCACCGTGCCAGAAGAGCATCCAGCAGTTCCTGGCGCGATTTGAAGTACCAATAGAAGGACGACCGAGACACGGCCATCCGTTCCGCCAGATTCATCACCTTGATCTGATCGACCCCGTCCGAGATTAGCACATCCAACGCCACGTTCAGCCAGTCGTCGCGCGTGACCTTGACATTTCCGATCAGCGGTTCAGCTTCCGGGTCGTCCCGGTGCAGGATGGGTTTCGTATTCATTTAACTCTCCGGCGGCGCGCCGCCCTCTTCGGTACGTTTGGCAATAAAGTCCTTCAGCGCGCCAATCTGGTCGCTGTTTTGCTCAGGTGGCTGAAAATTGGCCAAAATCTCCTTCCATACACCGGTCGCACGACTGTTTGCGTCCAACGATCCACGCTCGGCCCAGGTGCCGAAATTGGCATAATCATGGACATGCGGCTCATAGAATTCGGTATTATAGCGGTCCATCGTCTGGCTGGATGCAAAGAAATGTCCGCTGGGCTCGACCTCGCTTAGCGCGGTGTCGAACCCAATTTCAGCCTCGCCAGCCTGCGCCCCGGTGCACAGCTCGGCCACCATGTTCAGCACTTCGGCGTCGCAGACCAGTTTTTCAAAGGACACGGTCAATCCGCCCTCTAGCCATCCCGCCGAGTGAATGATCACCGTCGCCCCGGCCATCAGGCACCCCCACAGGCCAAACTGGTTTTCATTTGCCGCCTGCACATCATTGATGTTTGAAGCCGACCCCGCAGCCGAGCGCCACGGCAGGCCCAGATGCCGCGCCAACTGCCCGGCCGCCAGTGAGGCCTGAAAATGCGAGGGCGTTCCAAAGGCCGGAGCACCGGATTTCATATCCACATTGCTGGTGAAAGTGCCATAGCACACAGGCGCACCGGGACGTGCCAATTGCGTCAGGGTCAGTGCGGCCAACGCCTCGGCATGGGACAGGGTGATGGCCCCCGCCACCGTGATCGGTGCCATCGCCCCCATCAGCGTGAAGGGCGTGATGATTGACATCTGCCCGTGCCGAGCAAAGTCGATCAGCCCCTGCGCCATCGGAATGTCCAGCGTGCGCGGGCTGTTCGTGTTGATGATCGTATAGCTGTGCGGGTGGGTCCTAAATTCGTCATCCGACAGGCCCCGCGCGGTCGTCAGCATCTCAAAGCAATCCATCACCTGCGGTGTCCCGCGCGAGAAGAAGAATGGGAACTTGTCTGTCAGCTCCATCTGCGCCTGCGTGGTGAAATAGTGCCGCAGAGGGGTTGGGACATCCTGCGGTTCGACCTGCGGCGAGATCATTTGAAAGACGTCGAAATGATGGGTGAGTTTCAGGAACTCCAGATAATCCTGCCCCGTCGCCGGGCGACGCCCGCGCACCAGATCGGTGGCATTGGGGGCCCCTGCCCCCGGTTGAAACACAAGGCTACCCAGTTCCAGCGTGAAATCCCGGTGCGACGCACCGGCTCGGCAGGTGATGGATTTCGGGGCCGAGGCAACGGCGGCCTCGACCATGTCGCGACCAATAAAAACCATTTCGCTATCGACATCAACGCGCGCGCCAGCTTTGGCAAAAATGCTCCGCGCCTCAGGCAGCAGCACCTTGATGCCCAACTCTTGCAACAAACGCAGCGCGGTTTCGTGCATGTCAGCGATCTGATCCGCCGGAAACACCTCCATCACCGGGAATGGATTCCTCAGCTGGCGGTAGTCGACCTTGCGGTTGGTCGCAGGCGCGGCATCAGCGCCACGCCCTCGCCTTCGCCGTCCACGTTCGGGGTTGGTCATTGTCAGCCCCGCATCGCTTTGCCCTGTGGATCATAGGGCGACGGCGCGATGACCCGCGCAGGTCGTTCGACCCCAACCACATGGACAGACAGTTCAGTGCCTGGTGCGGCCTTGTCACGATTGACCAGCGCCATCGCCAGGGACTTGCCGGTGTAGTGGCCATAGCCGCCCGAGGTGACAAAACCCACGTGCTCTGCCCCTGACCAGACAGGTTCGTATCCGCTGGCATCTGCGTCCAAAGCATCAACCTCAAGCGTCACCTGAACCTGCGCAGGACCATTGCCATCGCGTTCGGCCAAGGCGGCCTCTTTACCGACGAAATCCTTGTCCCAATCGATCCAGCGATCCATACCTGTCATGCCCGGCGTGTACGCTTGCGTGAATTCCGCCGACCAGATGCCAAAGCTCTTCTCAAGCCGCGTGGACAGCATCGCGTTGAAACCGCACTCGCGGATGCCCGCGTCGGCCCCGGCCTCAAGCAACATCCGGCGCAGCTTGATGTGATCGCCATAGCGGCAGTTGATCTCATAGCCTTTTTCACCAGTGACTGACATGCGCGCAACGCGAGCCCTGACAAGACCGATATCAAAATCACCACAGCCCATGAATTTCAGGCCCGAGACGTCCTGCTCGGCCAGTTTTTGGATTACTTCCTGCGATTTCGGCCCGACCAGACCGAACCCGCAATACTCCTCGCCCAGATCGCGAACCTCGACTCCGTCGATCATATGATCGTCGAACCAGCGCATATGCCAGGCGCGCAGGTAATAGCTGCCCATGATCCACCAGGTGCCATCGCCCCAATTCAGAACGGTCAGATCCCCTTTTAGCCGCCCATTCTCACCCAGCATTGGTGCCAACTTGGCCAGTCCCGGCGCGGGCAGTTTCGAAGCCATCACGTGATCCAGCCACAGCTCGGCATTTGGTCCGGTGACCTCGAACCGGGAAAAGCCAGAGATGTCCATCAGGCCGACGCCCTCGCGGATCACCTTGCATTCCTTGGCCACGATGTCATGCGCGTTGGATCGCTTGAGGGTCGGCGTTTCTTCGAACCCTTTCGGCGCGAAGTACAGCGGCACCTCAAGGTCCCAGCTGACACCCCATTTGCATCCCGCTTCAGTCATCGCGTCATGAGCTGGCGCCATCTTCAGCGGACGACCGGCAGGCAGCTGTTCGTTCGGATAATTCATCACGAAACGGCGGGAATAGAATTGCCCGGTGGTTTCACGGATATAGCGTTTGTTCTGGGCAAAATCGCCATAGCGGGCAATGTCCATCGGCCATGCATCGGCCTCGGGCTCGCCATGGATCATCCACTCAGCCAGCGTTTTGCCAACGCCGCCGCCCTGCAGGAACCCGGCCATGACAGCGCAGGCGGTCCAATACCCGCGTTTGCCTGGAACCGGCCCGACCAGCGGGTTACCATCAGGCGAGAATGTAAACGCCCCGTTGACCCAGGTTTTGATGCCGACATTCTGGATCGACGGATAGCGTTCAAAGCCCAACGTCAGTTCATTCTCGATCCGGTCAAGCTGCTCCTGAAACAGTTCCTCGCCATAATTCCACGGCGCGCCGTCCATGGCCCAATGTTCATGGTCGACCTCATAGATACCGACCAGAACGCCCTTTTGGTCTTGCCGCATATAGGTGAACCCCTCGAGGTCCACGGTCATTGGCATCTCAAAATCCGCCGCCGCCACTTCGGGTACTGTATCCGTGATCAGATAGTGATGTTTCAGCGGCGACACTGGCAGCTCAACACCCGCCATGCGCCCGACCTGCTTGGCCCAAAGCCCCGCGGCATTGACCACGTGCTCGCAAGTTATTGTGCCCCTGTCCGTCACGACCTGCCAGCCATCATCGGTCTGGATCAATTCCTCGACCTTGGTCTCCTCGTAATACTCGGCACCGCGTTTCTTGGCGGCAGTTGCATAGGCCTGAACCGTACCGGTCGTGTCGATATAGCCCTCTCGATCGGCCCACATCGCGCCCAGAACGCCGTCAGTCGACATGATGGGACAGCGCTTTTGCGCCTCTTGTGGGGTCAGCAATTCGCAATCATCGATGCCGATGGACTGGAATATACGATAGTTGGCCTGCAGCCACTCCCACCGCTCGGGCGTTCCAGCCAAAGTCAGACCACCAGTCATGTGCAGGCCGATATTCTGCCCGGATTCCTTTTCGATCTCGCTGAGAAGGTCGATTGTATAGGCCTGCAGCGATGCCATGTTCGGATCCGCGTTCAGCGCGTGAATACCGCCCGCCGCGTGCCAGGACGATCCCGACGCCAATCGCCGCCGTTCCAGCATGACCACATCTGACCAGCCGAATTTGGCCAAGTGATACAGAACCGAGGCGCCCACAACGCCGCCACCGATGACCACAACGCGATATTGAGATTTCATTATGCTCTCCCCTGCATGACTCGAGGGAGACGCTAGTGATACTGTTCACACCTGTCTAGACATTTCTGTACAGTGCAAGTGAGCAAGTTCAGACAGCTCAATTTCAACGCCTTAAAGCTGTGCGCTTGGACGCGATGCGATCTTGTCGAACCAAGACAGCGTCGCGGTATTTTCCTGTGGAATCCGCATCTTGATCACACGGGCAAAGTCAACGAACACAAAGGTCGAGATATCGGCCAGCGTGAACTCAGCCCCCGCAACAAACGCACTATCCTTCAGCCGCGTTTCAAGCAAATCGAAAAACCGGCCAACCCGGTCCATGCCACGCTGTGCCAGCTCGGGTATCTGGGCATAGTTCGCCGGGCCAGGAACCGCCCGATCCTTGAACGCGGGATGGGTGTTGCGCAGAGCCTCAGCAATAGGCACTCCACCCTGCTGCTCGACAATGCTGTTCCACATCAGGACCAGCCCCTTTTCATCTGGCGTACGTCCCATCAAAGGTGGTTCGGGAAAGCGCGCCTCAAGATAGGCGGCAATGCCCAGGTTTTCGGTCAGCGTTGCGCCCTCATCCGTCACCAGAACAGGGATCGTCGCATTGGGGTTTACTGCAAGGAAAGCGTCATCCAACTGTTCCGCCTTTGCAATCGAGATATTGCGCGTTTCAATCTCCAGCCCTTTTTCTGCGATGAACATGCGCGCGCGGCGCGGGTTTGGAGCGGTCGTGCAATCATAGAAAAGCATTTGGCAACCCTTTCGCACTCAGCGGCGGTAGATGAAACAACGTCCGTCTACCGCATGCTCAGGCAAGGGCATCTCGGTCAGGTTTTCGAAATACATCCGGTCGCTGGACACCATCAGCCCGCCTTCTGCCAACAACGGTTCTATCAGGGGGGAAACCAACCGCGCGAAAGCATCGTTCTTGTCCCTGTTATGGCCGCCAAGATCCGCATGGATCAAACTGGCCGTCGCCCCAAACCGTTCCAGCGCCGCAGGCAGAGTCTCACGCACATCCCCCAGAATCACCAGATCCTCGGGCGGGGTAGAGTCCGGATGGGAGGCCACGGCGCGCTCGAAAACATAGACCGGACGGTTTTGAATGTACTGAACCATGTGATGATAAGTACGACCATTCCCCAATCCCAGCTCGAACACCGGACCGGACATGGTGCTTGTCTGTGCAATGGCATGGTCCAGGCAGGCACGCTGCGACACCATACGGTCGATGAACAGGTCAAGACGGCTTTGGGGATCGGGCACTGGGAAATCTCTCCTTGATATTTGACGACACATAACCTGTGACCGACATCGCATGTGATGACAAATCCTCAAGGCATTGTGTAGGCAAATCGGCCTCAGTTTCACGTTTTCGCGACATTTCACCCTAAGAACGGGTTTGACTATACAGGCACAACCGCGCGAAACTGCGACAAAAAACACAGGGAGTTGATCAAGCCTATGCCGAGCTACGGCCTAACGGGTGGAATACCCGCATGACTGCGTTGTTGTCTGTCCGGGACCTCAGCATCGGATTTGGTGCCGGAGAGTCTGTGGTTCAAGGCGTCAACTTCGACGTCGAAGCGGGACAGACACTTGCGCTTGTGGGTGAATCAGGGTCGGGGAAAACGATCTCATGCCGGGCTGCGTTGCGCATTCTTCCCCGAGCAGCCCAAATTCGAAGCGGCACGATTACTCTAAATGATTCCAAAGGTATAGAGGAACTGACTCAGATCAGCGAGCGTCAGATGCGCGGCATTCGCGGCAATCGGATCTCGATGATATTTCAAGAGCCGATGCGCTCGCTCTCTCCCCTGCACAAAATTGGCAATCAGGTCAGCGAAGTTCTTTGGCTGCATCGCAATGCCTCCGAGGCACAGGCCCGCAAAACGGTTCTGGAACAGTTCGAACGCGTGGGTTTTCCAGACCCTCAGCGCGCCTATGATTCTTACCCGTTCGAGCTGTCCGGCGGGATGCGCCAACGCGCCATGATCGCTATGGCCATGGTTTCCAAACCGGAATTACTGATCGCGGACGAGCCGACGACAGCATTGGACGTTACGACACAGGCCCAGGTGCTGGGGCTGATCAAGGAGCTTCAGCGTGAAACGGGAATGGCACTGATCCTTGTGACCCATGATTTGGGGGTCGTCGCCAATATGGCCGAACAGGTCGTGGTCATGCACAAAGGCCGCGTGATGGAGGCTGGAGCTGCGGCACCGATCCTGACCAGCCCTGCTCACCCCTATACCCAACAGTTGTTCAACGCCGCGCCCGAGATTCCGGATCAGGACGCGGTTGGCATCCCGATGCCCGACGAAGATCTGATCCTTCAGATGAAGGCCGTGTCGAAAACCTATACGATGCGATCCAGCAAGGGCTGGCAGGGCGAACGCCTGATCCATGCCTGCCGCGGAGTCGATCTGAACCTCGCGCGGGGCAAGACGCTGGCGATCGTCGGCGAAAGCGGCTCGGGCAAAACTACGGCCGCCCGCATCGCACTAGGGGCTGAGCCGCCTGATCCGGGCGGAGAGGTTCTGTTTCGAACCTCCCCCGATGAAGAAGCGATCACCGTTCACAAGATGACCCGGACCCAGCGCACCGCGTTTCAGCGCAAGGCGCAGATGGTGTTTCAGGATCCCTACAGCTCTCTCAGCCCTCGCATGCGCATTCAGGATGCGATGACCGAACCGTTGGAGATTCACCGTATCGGATCGACCGCCGAGCAGCGCGAAAAAGCGGCCGAGATGCTGACACGTGTTGGCCTGAACGCCGATATGCTGAAACGCTATCCCCATGCTTTTTCCGGCGGCCAAAGACAGCGCCTGTCGATTGCCCGCGCAATGATGCTCGACCCTCAGCTTATTGTCTGTGACGAACCCACTTCGGCTCTGGACGTATCGGTTCAGGAACAAATCCTGACGTTGCTGGAACATTTGCAGGACAGCCTGAATTTGTCGTATTTCTTCATCTCGCACGACCTTGCGGTCGTTGCACGCATTGCCGACGAAGTTGCTGTGATGCGTCGTGGGCTTGTCGTGGAACAGGCCCCGCCTGAGACACTGTTTTACAACCCTCGTCACCCTTACACCAAGGCACTGATTGCTGCGCAGCCAGAGCCCGACATCAACCGCCCCATCGACCTGAATTTGGTTGCTTTGGGTGCTGGTTCACCTGACAGTTGGGATGACGCCTTCCGATTTACCGACTCCGTGGTACCTTCATTGGTAGAGATGGAGCCCGGCCATAAGGTACGATGCCATGTTTAAGACCACTCGCCCGCTGTTACTGGCCGTTGCGCTGGCCGCAACATGGGCCCTGCCCGCCACGGCAGACATGCCCGAGTTGCAAGAAAGTACTTTCTGGGAAACCGAAGTGAATGCGGGGAACCTTCCCCCCATACAGGACCGAATTCCCGCCGAACCCCTGATTGTGGATCTTGCTGCAAAAGGCAGGGAATTCGGCAAACAGGGCGGCACTTTGCGCACAATGATTACTCGGTCCAAAGACATCCGGCAGATGGTCGTTTACGGATACGCCCGCCTTGTTGGGTTCGACCAGACCTATCAGGTCGTTCCAGACCTGCTTGAATCCTTCCAGAACGACGACAACCGCAAATACACCCTCAACCTGCGTGAAGGTCACAAATGGTCGAATGGCTCTCCGTTCACTTCCGAGGACTTCCGATACTGGTGGGAGGATGTGGCAAATAATGAACTGCTCAGCCCGTCGGGACCACCGGATTTTCTGATCGTCGAAGGCAAGACTCCGACCGTGACCTTCCCCGATGAAACGACCGTTGTGTTTGAATGGGAAGATCCCAACCCCGGCTTCCTGCAGGCTCTGGCACAAGCGCGCCCGCCTTTCATCTACCGCCCTTCCGAGTTCCTGAAACAGTACCACGAGAAATACGCTGACGCAGAAAAGCTTGCCTTTCAGGTTGAAGATGCCCGCGTCAAAAGCTGGGCGGCTTTACACAACAAACTCGACAACCTTTACAAGTTTGACAACCACGAGTTGCCAACCTTGCAGCCCTGGTTGAATGCAAGTTCGGGCAAAAAGATCCGTCACAACTTTGTTCGCAATCCCTATTTTCATCGCATCGACAGCCATGGGGTGCAGCTTCCCTATATCGACGTGGTCGAGATGGAGATCGTGGCCGGGGGTCTGGTTGCTGCAAAAACCAATGCTGGCGAATCCGATCTACAGGGGCGCGGACTGGCGTTCCGCGACGCTTCGATCTTGAAAAAAGGCGAGGCTGGTGGAGACTACAAAACCTTGCTGTGGAAAACCGGGGTTGCCTCACAGATCGCGATTTACCCCAATCTGAACTACGAAGACGAAGCATGGCGTGCCGTTTTGCGTGACGCGCGTGTTCGCCGCGCGCTGTCTCTGGCAATCGACCGCAATACGATAAATCAGGCGCTGTATTTCAAACTGGCCCATCCCGCCGCGATGTCGGTCTTGCCCGCTTCGCCCTTCTTCAACGAAGAAAACGCAAAGGCATGGGCACAGTACGACATCGAATTGGCGAATGCGCTGCTTGACGAGGCCGGCCTGACCGAACGTGACAAGAACGGCACGCGGCTGTTGCCGGATGGCCGCCCGATGGAACTGGTCATCGAAACTGCAGGTGAGCGGCAAGAGGTCGAAAACGCCTTGCAAATCGTCACAGACACATGGCGCGACATTGGCGTCGATCTTATTATGCGCCCATTGGACAGGGACATTCTGCGCAACCGGGTGTTTGCCGGCAGCACAATGGCGTCCGTCTGGTACGGCTGGGATGACGGCATCCCGCAACACCACACCTCACCAGCTTATCTTGCCCCTACCGATCAGGTGTTTTTGGCCTGGCCAAAATGGGGGCAGTACCATCAGACCGGAGGCGATGTTGGTGAGAAACCCGATATGCCCGAGGCCGAGCGCCTGATGGAACTGGCCCATAACTGGGAGGTCGCCTCGACTGATGAGGAACGCAAGGCCGCATGGGATGAGATGCTGAAAATCCACGCTGACCAACTTTATGCCATTGGCATTCTGAACGGTGCGCCTCAGCCTATCGTCGTATCGAACCGCCTGCGCAACGTCCCCGAGCAGGCCATGTGGGCCTGGGAACCCGGCGCACATTTCGGCATTCACCGGCCGGACGAATTCTTTTTCGCCGACTGATCAGGAGCAGCTACATGGTCATGCTGCGCTATGCAGTCTATCGCTTTTTCACGATGCTGCTGACCCTTCTGGTGGTGTCGGTTCTGGTATTCGTGATTATCAACCTGCCCCCGGGCGACTATCTCAGCAATCAGATCGCTGAACTGCAGGCGTCCGGACAATCGGCGGGTGTGGCCAAGGCAGAATTCCTGCGCGCGGAATATGCTCTGGATCGCCCCATGTGGGAGCAATATCTGATCTGGATCGGTTTCTGGCCTGGCCCGCATGGGTTCGATGGGCTGGTGCAAGGCAACTACGGCTGGTCCTTTGAATTTGACCGCCCTGTCGCAGAAATCGTGGGCGACACGCTGTGGCTGACCGTCGTGGTCAATCTGGCCGCCATCCTGTTCGTATATGCGGTGGCCTTGCCACTGGGTGTCCTTGCAGCCGCGAAGTCGCGGACCTGGATCGACTATACCTCGGCCTTTGTAGGCTATTTGGGTCTGGCAACGCCGAACTTTCTACTGGCACTAATCCTGTTTTACTATGGGCACCGCTATTTCAACCTACCAATCGGAGGCCTGATGGACCCGTCCTTTGAAGGGCTGCCGATGAGTTGGGAAAAGCTGAAATCCATCCTCGTCCATTTGATCGTACCGACCTTTGTGATCGGCACATCGGGCGCCTCGGCCATGATGCAGCGGCTGCGGGCGAATATGCTGGATGAGCTGGGCAAGCCCTATGTGGAAACCGCCATTGCCAAAGGCATGGCCCCGTCACGGATGCTGACCAAGTACCCGCTGCGCGTGGCCTTTAACCCCTTTGTCGCGGATATCGGCAACCTGCTGCCTTCGATGGTGTCCGGCTCGGTTCTGGTATCGGTTGTTCTGGGCCTTCAGACCATCGGCCCGACATTGCTGACGGCGCTGAAGACCCAGGACCAGTTCCTGTCCGCCTTCATCCTAATGTTTGTGGCTTTGCTGACACTGATCGGTACGATGATCTCTGACATTCTGCTGGTCATGCTGGACCCGCGCATCCGATATGAGGGGCGTGAAGCATGACCCAACATCCTGATGGTCGCTATGTCGACGACGCCCCATTCGATCCCGATGCCGCCCTGCAACAGCTTGAGCGCGCCGATTTGGATGCTCCGAACTGGATTCTGGTCTGGCGCAAATTCCGAACCCACAAGCTGGGCCTGATTTCCGGCGTCTTCCTGTTGCTGTGCTATCTCATGCTGCCCTTTGCGGGTTTCATCGCGCCTTATGGCCCGAATGAACGTAATGACGAGCACCTCTATGCCCCGCCGCAAAGCATCAACTGGTTCCATGAGGGCAAATTCATCGGGCCTTATGTCTATTCGATGGTGGCCGAGGCGGATCTGGAGACCTTCCAGTGGAAGTTCGTTGCCGACACCGACACACCGCGGCCAATCAAGTTTTTCTGCGAAGGGGCCGAGTACAAGCTGGCGGGTCTGATCAAGTCGGACACGCATCTGTTCTGCGCGCCTGAAGACGCGACTTTGTTCCTTTGGGGGTCGGATCGTCTAGGCCGTGATGTATTCAGCCGTATCCTCTTTGGCGCCCAGCTGTCATTGACGGTGGGTCTGATCGGGATTTCAGTGTCCTTCTTTCTTGGTATCCTGTTCGGCTCGATTGCGGGATATTTTGGCGGCAGAATCGACTGGGTGATTAACCGTATAATCGAAATTCTGCGCTCACTACCTGAATTGCCCCTTTGGCTCGCGCTATCAGCGGCGGTCCCCTCGAATTGGAGCCCGGTCGCGGTATTCTTCATCATCTCGATTATCCTGGGGATTCTCGACTGGCCTGGCCTTGCGCGATCTGTTCGTGCCAAATTCCTATCGTTGCGCGAAGAAGAATACGTACGTGCAGCCGAAATGATGGGAGCAAGCTCGGGCCGGGTGATCCGCAAGCACCTGCTACCCAACTTCATGTCGCACCTGATCGCATCGGCAACCCTGTCGATCCCGGCAATGATCCTGGGCGAAACGGCGCTCAGCTTCCTTGGGCTTGGGCTGCGCGCCCCGGCCGTCAGCTGGGGTGTGATGCTGAATGATGCGCAGAACCTTGCGTCGATCGAGATCTACCCCTGGACGGCCATCCCGATGCTGCCGATCATTGTCATCGTGCTGGCATTCAACTTTCTGGGTGACGGGCTTCGTGACAGCCTGGATCCATATCAGCAATGACGCTGTTATCCGTACTGCCATCACCCGAAGGGTATCGGACAACCGGCACCGGAGCCCGACCCAGCGTGTATGCAGTCTCCGAACTGGCGACCGCCAGCTTTGCGGCTGTTGGTCAGGAACTGGCACGCCTGATGGGCGCGCTGAACCTGACCCAATGCCCGCCCGAGATTTTGGTCGATCACCGGTTGGCGTCTCTCTGGTACGGATATTCTTTCAAACCCGATGGCTGGGAAATGCCCAACCTCTGGGACAGTATCGCCGGTGATTACCTTGCCAATGACGGTTGGATCAGATTGCACACGAACCTGCCTCAGCACCGTGCGGCCGCCCTGAAAGTCCTGAAGGTCAAAGGAGATCGGGACGCGGTTACAAAGGCTGTTGCAACTATGTCGGCAGCCAGTCTTGAAAACGCTGTCGTGGCTGAGGGCGGTGTCGCAGCCGCCATGCGCAGCCGCGGGGAATGGCAGGATCATCCACAGGGGCGCGCGGTTTCACGGGACCCGCTGATCGGATGGCACAAACCCCGACAGATTAAGCTTCGCGACCGGCCAGAGGCAACGGCCAAGCGCCCGCTGGCAGGTCTGCGCGTGCTTGATCTGACCCGCGTTCTGGCCGGTCCGGTTTCAACTAGAACTCTGGCGGGGTTCGGGGCAGAGGTTCTGCGCATTGATCCTCCGGACTGGGACGAGCCGGGTGTGATCCCGGATATTTCTCTGGGTAAGCGCTGTGCCTATCTGGACCTGAAATCCCCCGCAGGGATCGAGTTGCTACACGGCTTGCTGACCCAGGCGGATGTCTTCATTCACGGCTATCGCCCTGGCGCATTGGACGCGCTGGGCCTCACCCAAGCCAAACGGGACGAGCTTGCCCCGAACAGAGTAGAAGTCACACTGAATGCCTATGGCTGGCAAGGCCCTTGGTCTTCGCGGCGCGGATTTGACAGCCTCGTACAGATGAGCAGCGGGATTGCCGATGCAGGTCGGGTATGGGCCGGTGCAGACAAGCCGACACCCCTGCCGGTGCAGGCGCTGGACCACGCGACTGGATATCTGATGGCTGCCGCCGTCCTGTCAGCATTGTCCGAAGCCGCGAAGGGTGCGCCGATCATGCAGGCCCGATTGTCGCTGGCACGCTCGGCTGACCTGCTGACCATTCTAGGCAAGTTCGACACCAAGACAGAAATTGGCGCTTCGGTTCCTGCTGATTTCACGACCAAGACCGAAACCTCTGGATGGGGACCGGGCCACAGGTTGAAGCCCGCGCTCTCGGTTGGTCCGGCCCAGATGTCGTGGGACCTGCCCGCAAGCAAGCTGGGCACGTCGAGCGCCACCTGGTCATAGCCCTACGCCTACACCCTCGCCGGCAGCCGCGCGGTCCGGCCCAACGCTTTGGAAGGGGTCTCGTCAAAGACGCAGCCCAAAGAGGCGGGTGCGGTCCCTAGCGATCGTCGCCTCCAGGACCGATATCGTCCAGATAATCCTCGTCGATGGCCGCATGCACTGCACCGGTCACCGCTTCGCGTTCCTGCGGTGTCAGGTTTTCGGCCTCTTTTCCGTCAGCAAGCCTGACGGTCACCTCACGATGAGCAAACTTGATCCCTTCGCGAGCAAACAATTCGCGGATATCCTGATAGACCTTCTTACGCACCAGCCACTGATCGCCCGGCTTGGTCATGAACTTGACCCGAATAATCATCGCCGAATCCTGCATTTCGATCACGCCCTGCGATTTCAACGGCTGGATAAAGTTATCCCCAATCACCGGATCGCTCAAAAGCTCTTGGCCCAAATTCTTGATGAGTTTCCGTACTTTTTCGACATCGGTGTCATAGGTCACCCGCAGGGGCAGCTTCATGATCACCCAATCACGCGAATAGTTGGTAAGAACCTTGATCTCGCCAAAGGGGATCGTATTCAGTGCGCCCAGATGGTGCCGCAACTGGAACGACCGGACCGAGATTTTCTCGACCGTCCCCTTCACATCGCCAATGTCGATATATTCGCCTTTGCGGAAGGCATCATCCATCAGGAAGAACGCGCCCGAGAATATATCCCGGACAAGCGTTTGCGACCCGAACCCAACGGCCAGACCCACGACACCGGCACCGGCGAACAGCGGGCTGACATTGATACCCAATTCCATCAGGACAATCAGAACGATGGTCACAACAACAACCGCCAGAATTGCGCCACGGAACAACGGCAGCAGTGTCGCAAGACGGCTTTGCCCGCCTTCCCCGCCCTCGTCGCCCAGTTCAACCTCTCCACCGGCTACGTCTTCTTCCTCAGCAATCTTGGTATCAATCCAGACACGGAAGAAATGGAACAAGATGTAGCCCATGAACAGGATAACCATCACGTCCAGAGCCCGTTCAATAGGTAGGTCTTCGCTCCAGCTTGCGTCAGGATTCCAGATCACAACCAGAGCATATAACCCGACGACAAATGCCAGGATACCGGCCACACGTCGCGCCAGATCCTCATAGGTGACGATCGAGTGCTTTCTCTTTTCCGCTTGCGGGGTTTGAGGAACCTCATCCTCTTCAACACCGACACCAGTCTCTGCGTTCAGCTCTTCAATCTGGCGATTGCGGACGAAGTAGCGTTCAAGCAGATAGTTCATCGCGCCATAGGCAATGACCACAGACATGAAGATGGCATAGCTGCTGGCAACAATCGGAATGGAATTCTCGTTCTCAAGCACCAGATCAACAGCCAGTTTGAACCAGCTGAACACGATATAAACTGCCAGAACCGGCGCCCAGGCAATCGATATCAGGCGCAAAATCCAGGATACCTGTTCCTTTGACCGCCCGCCTCGGATCGCGTTCGAGATGGCGCGCGCGTTGAACAGAATCATCAGAACATTGCCCAAGGCGCCAAACATGGTCAGGCCGCCATAGACCATCGCATAGACATTGTAGTTCAAACCAAAATCCGCAACCCAGGTAGAAAACAATACCACCGAGATATCATATGTCGCGATTGCCGAGGCCCAGACGTAAAGGCGTTTTGCCTCCCGGTCGGAAAAGGGCGGCAGCCGGTACTGACTGAGGTAAGGAGACAACACCATACGCCAAAGATCGGAAACTGTGCGTGCAAGAAAGAATGCCGTGAATATGGCGGTGGTCGTGAACTGAATCGAAAGATCTTCAGCCTCGCCAAAGATCAGATAGCCCACGATCAGGGCCATCAGCATCGCGAAGATCGTGGCCCCAACACCCATGAAAAAGCGAAAGACCAGAAAGGGCATTTTTTCGCGATAGCCCTGCGGATCTTCTTTTGACCGCGCCACCACCATCCTTTTTGCAAGACGCTTGCCGTAGATTTCTATCGACAGCCAGCGCCCCAGAAGAAGGAAGAGTATATTCCAGCCCAACACTTCGACATAGGTCTGTATTCGGCCGTCCGGGCTGGTCTCTCGCAAAACATATTGCACTTCGAAGATCGAATACGGCAAAGCCTGCAGGCGCGACTCCATCGACTCGCGGAACTTCGAGAACCGCTCTTGCGCCTTCATCAACTGTGACCCTTCGGACATCGGGTCATGGGCGATATCGTCGTGCGTCGAGGCGGCATTGCCACCAGATGAGACAAGCTGACCGGCGCTGTCGATGACGATGACGCTTGCACCCGCTTCGGTGGCTGATCGGATCGCGTCAGCCAGTTCGCTTTCCTTATCTGCTTCAGATGTCGTGCCAGACCCCGAACCATACCCGGGTATAAGCGAAGTCTGCGCCGTCGCTTCCGACCCCAGAGATAGCATAGCCACCCAGACGAACAGGGCCATTGCAGCCAATAGGTTAAATCTCATGAATTCTCGCTTCCGGGTCGCATGTTGTCGCAGGTTACAGAAGCTTTCCGAACACTTCAATTTGTGCGCCGCTGCGGTCCCGATAAAGTGCACAGGCGTGTTCCGGGTGCAATGAGTTGGAATCGGATGTTTTCATCCGCTTCAAAACTGAATATGACGGGCTGGGCATACACTTTCGGGCAAGCAGCTAAGGTCTTTGCGCAAAAACGAAAAGGCACCTTGCGGCTTGCCAGAGGAATGGCTGACGTTTTACGCAGTCCCTTCCAGTCGGCGGGTCACAAGGCCCTTTGGCAAGACGGGTGAAAGACGATAAGCTAACAGGTGCCGATGCGCGGACCGACACCAAGACACTTAAGACAGGCGAAGGCATGAGCCTAGGAAGACAAAACGATACTACTGGCCGCGCGCCACGGATCCTGTTCTACAGCCATGACACGTTCGGGCTGGGCCATCTGCGCAGGTCTCGTGCACTGGCCGCCGCAATTACGCAGGCGGATCCAACGGCATCATCCCTGATCCTGACCGGATCGCCTGTCGCTGGCCGGTTCACATTTCCGCGCAGGGTCGACCACGTGCGTCTGCCTGGCGTGACCAAACGGGCGGACGGGTCATACGCGTCTCAGACAATCGGGATGGGGATCGACGAGGTGACCGAGTTGCGATCGGGGTTGATTCAGACCGCCGTTCAGCAGTTTGACCCGGACATTCTGATCGTAGACAAAGAACCCACCGGGTTCCGCGGCGAGCTATTGCCAACACTCGAAAACCTTTTGCTCTCGCAGCGCACGAAACTGGTGCTGGGTTTGCGTGATGTTCTGGATGAACCCGAAGTTCTGGCCGCAGAGTGGGAACGGAAAGAGGCAACTGCAGCGACCGAAAGATTCTATCATGAAATCTGGGTTTACGGGCTGCGTTCGATCTATGATCCGACCAAGGGGCTGCCTCTGAATCACGCGGCCCAGTCGCGCATTCACTGGACTGGCTATTTGCGTCGTGATCTGGGGCCAATCGGTACCCCACCGGAGCAGCCCTATATCCTGATTACCCCAGGTGGTGGTGGGGACGGCAAGGCGATGGTGAACCTGGTTCTTTCGGCTTACGAAAAGGACCCCGACCTGTCACCACGCGCGGTACTGGTCTATGGCCCGTTCCTGTCTGGTGATCTGCGGGACGAATTCGAAACACGTGTGGCTGCCTTGAACGGGCGTGTGACCGCCGTCGGCTTTGAATCCCAGATCGAAACGCTGTTCCACGGCGCGGCTGGCGTCGTCTGTATGGGTGGGTATAATACGTTCTGCGAGGTCCTGTCCTTTGACAAACGCGCCGTCATTGTTCCACGGACCAGTCCGCGTATGGAACAGTGGATCCGTGCCTCACGCGCCGAGGATCTGGGACTGATCCGGATGTTGGACGAGTTCCGTGACGGGCTAACAACCGATTCCATGGTCCGTGCCATTCGCGACCTACCACATCAGCCATTGCCGTCTCAGGCCATTGAACAGGGCCTGCTGGACGGGTTGGACTATGTCACCGGTCGTATTGAGGTATTGCTGAATCAGGAACAGGAACGGGCAACCGGATGACCGCAGGCGCGCCCAATCTGGCGGTGTTGGTCAAAGGGTGGCCGCGCCTGTCCGAAACGTTCATCGCGCAGGAACTTGTTGCTCTGCAAGAGGCCGGCCATGAGTTCGACATCTGGTCCCTGCGTCATCCAACCGATATGAAACGGCATCCGCTGCACGACAGGTTTCGTGGCCAGGTTCGGTACTTGCCGGAATATCTGTATCAAGAACCTCAGCGCATATGGGCTGCCCGCGAACAAGCGCAGCGTCTGCCGGGATACGGCGCGGCCTATAAGGTCTGGCGCGCTGATTTGCGCCGCGATCCCACGCACAACCGCATCCGTCGGTTCGGTCAGGCCTGCGTTCTGGCTGCGGAATTGCCCGCCAGCACACAGGTTCTCTATGCGCATTTCATGCATACGCCCTCGTCGGTCGCGCGCTATGCCGCGATCATGCGCGGCCTTCCGTGGAGCTTTTCAGCCCATGCAAAAGATATCTGGACGTCACCGGACTGGGAAAAATCGGAAAAGTTGCACTCCGACACTTACGGAGCAGCTTTTGGTGCAACCTGCACCGCGATCGGCGCCCAGCATCTGCGCAGCCTCGCCGACGATCCGGCACGGGTTGAACTGATCTATCACGGGCTGGACCTGGGCCGCTTTCCAGCCCCGCCGGAACGCGGCTTACGCCCCGCTGACAGCCCTTTTCATATGCTGTCCGTTGGGAGGTTGGTCGAAAAGAAAGGCTTCGATCGCCTGATTGATGCATTCGCCATGCTGCCGGACGATCTTGACTGGCACTGGACGCATATCGGCGGAGGAAGCCTGAGTGATACTTTGCAGAACCGGGCCGCATCGGCCGGGTTGTCCGGGCGCATCACCTGGAAAGGGGCCTGTGACCAACCTGAGGTCATCGCCGCGATGCGCACAGCAGACCTGTTTGTTCTGCCCAGCCGGATTGCCACAGATGGGGACCGGGATGGCTTGCCCAATGTGTTGATGGAAGCCGCCTCGCAGTATCTGCCGATCCTGTCGACCCCCGTTTCTGCGATTCCTGAGTTTATCGAGACAGGCACGCATGGCGTCCTGACGGATGACGATCCGGACGCGCTGGCAAATGCGATTGCACAGCTGGCGGCCAACCCCGCGCAGGCTGCAGCAATGGCGGGTGCTGCCTATGATCGTCTGATCGCCGACTTCCGCATGGACCCGGGCATAGCGCTTTTGTCTGCCAGGTTAAGCGCGCTGGGCGCGCATAAGAGCTGATGCCGCGCATCGCCTTCTACGCCCCGATGAAATCCCCCAACAGCCCGGTGCCGTCGGGGGACCGGGAAATGGCCCGAAATCTTCTTCTGGCAATCCAAGCCCGAGGGGATGCGGTGGATCTGGCCTCGGACCTGCGCGTATTCGACAAGCACGGCGACAAAGAGGTCCAGGCCAAACTGCGCCATGAGGCTGATGCCGAGGTGCTGCGCCTGACCTGCGACCTGCCTGCTGACACTGCACTATGGGTGACCTATCACAATTATTACAAGGCCCCTGATCTGATTGGACCCCGTGTAAGTACGGCGCGAAACATACCCTATGTTCAGCTTGAAAGCACCCGTGCCTACAGCCGCCTTCAGGGGCCATGGTCAGGGTTTGCCCAAGCGGCCCATCAGGCCTGCGACGCGGCCCGGGTGATCTTTTATCACACCGCCAATGACCTCATCACGCTGGAACGCGAGCAGTTCGGAAATCAGGCGCTTGTCGAGCTTCCGCCGTTTCTTCCCGCCTCCTCGCTGCCGCAGGCCTCTAGCTGCGATGGCCCGATGCTGGCCGTGGGCATGATGCGACACGGCGACAAGCAGGCCTCTTACCGGGTGCTGGAACAGGCACTGCGCCACCTGCAGGGCGATTGGTCCCTGTCTATTGCTGGCGATGGTCCCGCCCGCGCCGAAATCGAAGCGCTGATGGCAAAGTTTGGCACGAAAGTCCGGTTTCTGGGGCAGCTTGATCGCGACGCGCTGCGCAAGGCTTATGCTACCGCATCCCTGATGGTCTGGCCCGGCGTGAATGAGGCTTATGGCATGATCTATCTAGAGGCTCAGGCCCATGGCATCCCCGTTGTTGCACAGGACAGGCCGGGCGTTCGGGATGTGCTGATGCCGTCCGACTATCCTTCGGTTGCTGAAGGGGCCAAGGGGCTGGCCGCAAGGCTGCGCACTCTTCTGGACAATCCGGCACTGCGGTCTTCTCAAGGCAGCCAATCGGCCGCATATATAGCCGCGCGCCACCTGATGCCCGATGCAACTGATCGGTTCTGGACGGCTGTTGATCCTTTGCTGGAGGCATCCACATGAGCAAGCTCGCCCTATTGCGCCACGGGCATACGGCGTGGAACCGCGCCGGGCGCATTCAGGGGCGCAGCGATATTCCATTGGATGAACAGGCTCGGACAGAACTGGCATGCTATTCCCTGCCCTCCCCTTGGGATCAGGCTATGGTCTGGTCCAGTCCCTTGGCGCGTGCGGCCCAGACGGCACAACTGGTTTCAGGGCGCGAACCGTTGAAGTCCGAGGCCCTCATGGAAATGAACTGGGGCGCTTGGGAGGGGCAGCACGGCACCGATCTCATTGCCGATCCCGCAAGCGGTTATCGCCATATCGAGGATTGGGGTTGGGATTTCCTACCCCCCGGAGGCGAAAGCCCCGCCGAAATCTGGCAGCGGCTGGAACCTTGGCTTGCCAGTCTTGGCGAAAATACCGTAGCCGTTTGCCATATTGGTATCATGCGGGTCATTCTGGCCCGCGCCTGGGGATGGGATTTTGACGGCCCCGCCCCCTTTAAGATCAAGCGCAACCGCCTCTATATCGTGGACATGGAGTCCATGCGCCCCGAAACTGACCCTATCCGTTTGATCCGGCAGGAGACCCGCATATGAGGGTGATGATCGTTGTGACCCATCTGCTGGGCACCGGACATCTCAGCCGCGCGCTTACATTGGGCCGGGCCTTTGCCGCTGAGGGTCACAAGGTATTGCTCGTCTCAGGCGGAATGCCCGCGCCGCAGCTGGACCATACCGGGATCGACTTGCTAGGGCTGCCGCCATTGCGCTCGGACGGCACCAATTTCACGCGATTGCTGACGCAAACGGATGAGGCCGCGCATCCTGCCTATTTCGACGCTCGCAAGGTTGCCCTGACAGAGGCGCTGCGGAGCTTTGCCCCGGATGCGCTGATCACCGAGCTGTACCCCTTTGGTCGCAGATCCCTGGCGGATGAGTTTGACGCCCTGTTGGATGCTGCCCACGCACAGGGTCGCCGTCCGGTTATTTTGGGATCAGTCAGGGACATACTGGCGCCCCCGTCCAAACCTGCCAAAGCCCAGCGCACCGAGGAAATCATTCTTGACCTCTTTGACGGTGTCCTTGTCCATTCAGACCCAAGCATGATCCCGCTGAGTGTAAGCTGGCCAGTCTCGGAACGTCTGGCGCATCGCCTGTTCTATACCGGGTTCGTGGCCCCTACGGCACCGACCCCGCATCCCGACGGGATTGGTAAAGGTGAGATTCTGGTAAGCGCTGGCGGTGGGTCGGTGGGCGAGCCGATCTTTCAGGCGGCCATCGAGGCCGCACGAAAGATGCCCAACATGCACTGGCGCCTGTTGGTGGGCGGACAGGACGCCTCGGCACGTATAAAACACCTGACAAAACTGGCTGGCGACGCTCCTGTGACGTTAGAACCGGTGCGCCCGGACTTTCGCCAAATGCTGCCCTTGGCCGCCGCGTCGGTCAGCATGTGCGGTTACAACACTGCGTTGGACATCTTGCAGTCTGGCACACCCTCGGTCTTTATCCCCTTCGACGACGGAAGCGAAGTCGAACAGACTTTGCGCAGCCAAAGCCTGTCGAAGCTCAGCGCGATCGACGTATTGCCGAGTGACCAATTGACCGGAGAAACACTGGCGCAGGCTGTCGAGGCCATCCTAGCTGCCCCCAAACGACCAAGCACCAGCCAAGGTTTCAACGGGGCAGAAAAGTCTGTTGAGATTGTAAGATCACTGTTGGATCACGCTCATGACCGGTGATTGGCACCCCCTGATGACCGAGCTTGATATGTGGCGGCGGGACGGGCTGTCTCTGCCGCTGTGGTGGAGGGATGATGACGCGGTCTGTGTCACGCCACAGTTGGAACGTCTAGAGGCGCTGTCCGCATCACTGGAACTGCCGGTACATCTGGCGATTATTCCGCGTGACGCAGATGAAGATCTGGTTACCCATGTCGAAGGCTCGTCCGCATTGATACCGGTGGTCCATGGCTGGGCCCATCAAAACCACGCTTCGACAAACGAGAAGAAATCAGAGTTTCGACTGCATCGCCCCTTTCAGGACATCCGCAGCGATGCGCGGGCCGGGCTGACCCGGTTACAGAGCCTGTTCCCAGACAAGCTGTGCCCTATGTTTGTGCCACCCTGGAACCGGATCGCGTCAGAGATGGTTCAGGAATTGCCGGGCCTAGGATATCAAATCCTGTCCACTGCGACGCCCCGAAAGGAAAAGATGGCGGCACCTGGCCTGATGCAGATCAACACGCATCTGGACCCGATCGACTGGCGCGGGTCACGGGGGTTGGTCCCTCGGGACAAGCTGATCGCGCAGACTGCTGATCTGCTTCGGAACCGGCGCGAAGGGCCTGCGGACAATACCGAGCCGTTTGGGATCCTGACGCATCACCTGGTGCATGATGAAGATATCTGGTCCTTTACGCGAGACATTCTGACGCGGTTTCTGGATGGTCCGGCGACCGTCTGGACCGCCCCAAAAAACGATAAATCACGGAGACCCGAATGAGCCGATTGGATTCAATGCTGCGCCGCCTGACGGCCCAACGCGACGGGCTGAACTGGGCGGTCGATCAGATTACAGATACGAGCGGCGATATACTGGACATGGGTTTGGGGAATGGCCGCACCTATGATCACCTACGTGAAATTCTACCAGACCGGCGCATCTGGGTCATGGACCGGATTTTACAGTGCCACCCGTCCAGCACCCCTCCGGCAGAGGATTTTCTGCAGGGCGAAGCGGGTCCTATGTTAAAGAAACTAGCAGCCGGTGGCCCGAAAATAGCATTGGCACATTACGATTTCGGGCGCGGTATCAAGCAGGATGATGTGGCTGAGGCGGCGATGCTCAGCCCGTTGATCTCTCAGGTCATGCTGCCCGGTGGGCTGCTGATATCCGGCCAACCACTGGTTGGGTTTGAACAGATCACCGGACCGGAGACCATCGCACCCGACCGATACCTTTTCTACAGGGCCTGATCAGGCCACACGTCGCCCTCGCGACCACACTCCGTTCAGGGCAGGCGCCCCTTCACGCATCCGGAACCGAATGACGTCGGCGCGCGCGCCTGCGCGCAGCTCGCCACGGTCTTCCAGCCCGACCACCTGCGCCGGGGACATCGTAACGGTCCGCAGTCCACGGGCCATGTTGTCCCACATCTCGCCCAGCCGTGCCGCCGACAGCAACAGCGCGGCCGGCACATAGTCCGAAGACAGAATATCCAGATGTCCCAGATCGGCCAGTTCTTTGGCGGCCACATTCCCCGAATGTGACCCGCCCCGGATTACATTTGGCGCCCCCATCATCACCTTGATCCCGTGATCATGGCAAGCCCGCGCCGCTTCGACGGTAGTGGGGAATTCGGCCAGCCGGATACCGTGGCCCGCTGATACATGTACCTGTTCCCGGGTGGTGTCGTCATGGCTGGCCAGCATGGCCCCAAAACGTTTGGCCGCCTTTACGGCTTCCACCTCGTGCTTTTCGCCGTTCCTGTCCCGCATCGCCTTGAGGTCCGCGACATGCTGCTGGAATTCCTTGCCCTCCAACCCCAGCTTTCCTTTCAGATAACTTTCGAGCTTTGAGATATCACGGAATTGACGCTGACCGGGCGTGTGGTCCATCAGTGACACCAGCCCGACACGGTCCTCGAGGCCGAATTCATCCAGTTCTTCGACCAGCGTTTCTGAACACAACTCGGCCCGCAAATGCAAGAAATGGCTGATTTTTAAGGCGTCTTGCTCTCGTAACTGCCACAGCTCGCGGGACAGGCCACGTGCGTATTTGTTGTAGCGCGGACCAGTCGGGATCGACCCGACGCGCATCGCATCGAACACGGTTGTGATGCCCGTGCTGGCCAGTTCGGCGTCATGGGCAAGAATTGCCGCCGCATGGGGCCAGTCGACCTTGGGGCGGGGCTGGATATGACGTTCCAGATTGTCTGTGTGCAGCTCGACCAGACCGGGGCTGACATAGTCACCCTCACAATCGATTGCACCGCTTGGAACCGCCGCGCCTGTATCGATCTCGGTGATGCTGTCGCCCTGAACCCGGACGCTGCCGTTAATGGTTTCGTCGGGCAGGATCAGCGTGGCATTGGCAAGGATCAATTCTTCTGTCATCTGAACTTCACACAGTTTGAGGTATTGGAAGGCCACGCAATAGGAGGCCAATGTGACATTCACGCGATACGCGATCTATTTTGCGCCACCCGCCACGGCGGAGTGGACGCAATTCGCAACCCGTTGGCTGGGCTGGGACATGGAGGCTGGCACCGAGTTCGCCCATCCTGGGCTGGATGGTGTGGATGTTGCAGCGGTTACGGAGGTACCGCGAAAATACGGGCTGCACGCGACCATGAAACCCCCGTTCCGCCTGCGCGAGGGGCAATCCGTCACAGCGTTGCAAGAGGCCTGCGCCACCCTTGCTGCCAGCCAATGCGCAATCATGATGGAAGGTCTTGAGATTGCCCGCCTTGGCCGGTTTCTGGCCCTGCGACCACTTGGCGACACAGCCGCGCTGAACACGTTGGCCGCCGCCTGTGTTCAAGAGCTTGATATGTTCCGGTCCCCACCGTCGGCGGCTGAACTTGACCGTCGCCGCGCCTCCAGACTGACACCGGATCAGGACGCCAACCTGGTCAAATGGGGATACCCTTATGTGCTGAACGCGTTTCGGTTTCACATCACCCTGAGCGGCAGGTTGGACAAGCCCGTGCTTGCTTCGGTCCAGCGCACCCTGGAAAACCATCTGGGGCCGCTTTTGCCAAAACCCTTTCGAATTGCGGATCTGGCCCTGATGGGCGAGGCCGAGGATGGACGGTTTCACCTGATCCATCGCTATGCGCTTTCCAACTGAAGGCGGGACAAAATTTTGGCCACCGTATCCTGCAGAGCACCAGAATTGTCGACCTCGATCACCCGGACCAGCCCCTTAGGCAAAGGGGTCTTGGCCTGGCCCAACCGACGCGCCTGTTCGCTGTCACTTTCGCGCCCGCGCAATGACAAGCGTTGCTCTAGAACGCTCGCGTCTGCCGTCAACGAGACAACAATCAGATCGCCAAAGATCTCTTGCGCCTGCAACAACACAGCGCGCGACAGGTTGACCAGAACTGCCTCCGCCACCTGACGTTGCTGCGCGATCTCTTTCGGCACACCATAGAGCAACCCATGTGCATGCCAGCTGAGCGCGAATGCGCCTTCATCTTCCATCTGTCGAAACGCGTCATCGGTGACCCGTTTGAAATCTTCCCCCGCTTCGCCTTCGGGGCGGGTGACGACACGGCGCAGCCGCTGGATACCTTTTGCGCGGGCTTCTAACGCCTCAATCACACTGTCTTTGCCGACACCTGACGGACCGACAACCGCTATGACCGGGGCAAGCGTCATGCCGCAATTCCCGGCGTGAATTGCGAAACGTTGATCTCGCGATCGCAAACCTGCTTCCGCGCGTCAACATCATGGAAGATACCGATAATCGCCGCTCCGCGCTCTTTCGCCTCAAGGATCAGGGACAGGACGGTTTCACGATTCTGCGCATCCAGACTGGCTGTGGGTTCATCCAGCAGCATGGCCGGGTATTCATGGGCAAAGCCGCGCGCGATGTTCACGCGCTGCTGTTCGCCGCCCGAAAAGGTCGTCGGACTAAGGGGCCAGAGCCGTTCAGGAATATTCAGACGCTCGAGCAAACCCGCGGCCTTGTCCAGTGCCTTCTGTTTATCGCAACCAACGGCAAGAAGCGGCTCGGCCACGACCTCAAGCGTAGGCACTCTGGGCACAACACGCAGGAACTGGCTGACATAGCCCAGCGTTTCGCGCCGCAGGGTCAAGATCTCGCGCGGTTCAGCCTTGGCGACGTCTAAACCACCGACCAGAACCTGACCCGAGGCAGCCAGATAGTTGCCATAGATCACCCGCATCAAGGTGGATTTACCTGCCCCCGACGCGCCGGTCAGCGCCACACACTCACCCGGTTCAACCCTGAGCGTAGCGCCCTGCATGACCGGGATCACCGCGCTCCCCTGATTGTGCAGGGTAAAGCTTTTGCTGACATTGTTCAGTTCAATCATTGTCCCGGCCCTCATACCTGCAACACGCTGGACACCAGCAGTTGCGTATAGGCATGCTGCGGATCGTCCAGAACCTGATCAGTCAATCCGGCCTCGACCACATGACCGGCTTTCATCACCATCAGCCGATCCGCCAGCAGACGGACAACGGCAAGATCATGGGTGACAATGATGGCGCTCAGCCCCATTTCCCGAACCAACCCGCGCAACAGGTCCAACAGGCGAGCCTGTACCGAGACGTCCAGACCACCAGTCGGTTCATCCATGAAGACCAGCCTGGGGCCGGTCACAAGATTCCGCGCGATCTGCAGGCGCTGCTGCATGCCACCGGAAAACGCGGACGGACGATCATCAACCCGCTCCGCTTCGATCTCAACCCGACCCAGCCAGTCGATCGCCTTGTCGCGGATATCGCCATAGTGGCGGTCACCTACGGCCATCAGTCGTTCGCCGATATTTCCGCCCGCACTGACAGACATACGCAAGCCATCGCGCGCATGTTGGTGCACGAATGCCCAATCGGTGCGGCTCAGCATCCGGCGTTCAGGTTCCGACATGGTCACGGTATCCACCGGACCGTCTGCACGAGTGTCAAAGATCACCTGCCCCGCATCCGGCACCAGATGACCCGCCAGACAGTTCAGCAGGGTTGACTTGCCCGAACCACTCTCACCCACGATCCCCATCACCTCGCCGGGATAGAGATCAAAACTCACATCGGTACAGCCGATACGGGCCCCGTAGGATTTTCTGATATCCTGTACACTCAGCAGCGGTGTCATTTCATTCACCTTGGGTCATATGAAAACTCGATCCGATTGCCGCCCGGCTCTCGGATCATGAAATGGAGTTTCGGACCTGAACCCGAGGGTTCAGGTGCAAACTCGACAACGACGGCAGGCCAGTCTTTGACCGCATCGAAAACCGCAGTCAGCGCTTCTTCATCGGGAACTTTCAAGGCAACATGATGCAACCCGACGTTCTTGTGCCGGTCAAACCCCTGTAGCCCCTTGCCTTTTTGCTGCCAAAGCGTCAGCTTCGCCGCGCCATTGGTCACATAAACCGCCGGATAATCCGGATTGCTGCCGAAGACCTCCCAACCCAGCGCATCGACAAAGAACGTCCGCGTGGCGTCGAGGTCCGAAACCGTAAGGCCAAGGTGGTCAATTCCAAGCACATCTTCTCGTTTCATGCGGCATCCTCTCTGGCCAAACGGCCCACATGGCCCGCCTCGCGGCGCGACCGGCAATAATCAGTGTCCGAGCAAACAAACATGCGGGTGCCTGCATCATCCATGATGACTTCATCCAGATAGCTGTCCTCGGCCCCGCACAGATCACAGGGATGGTCGGCCTTGGTGGCCTCGAACGGGTAGTCCTGGAAATCGAGGCTGACGACCTTGGTATGCGGTGGCACCGCGTAGATACGTTGCTCGCGGCCCGCGCCAAACAGCTGGATCGCGTCCATCTCAAGCTTTGGGTTGTCGAATTTCGGGATGGGGGACGGGTCCATCACATAACGGTCCGAGACCATCACAGGATAAGCATAAGCGGTTGAGATCGCACCATGCTGGCTGATGTCTTCGTACAGTTTCACGTGCATCAACCCGTATTCTTCGAGGCTGTGCATCTTGCGTGTCTCGGTCTCGCGCGGTTCCAGAAACCGCAGCGGTTCCGGGATCGGCACTTGATAGACAAGAATCTGATCCGCGCGCAGCTTCGCCTCGGGGATGCGGTGGCGGGTCTGGATGACCGTCGCCTTCTCGGTTTCCTCGGTGGTGGCGACGCCCGCCGTATTCTCGAAAAACTTACGGATAGACACGGCATTGGTCGTATCATCCGCGCCCTGATCAATCACCTTGAACGTATCGTCCGGGGTCAAAGTTGCGGCAGATACCTGCACGCCTCCGGTACCCCAGCCATAAGGCATCGGCATCTCTCGGCTGGCAAATGGCACCTGATATCCGGGAATAGCCAACCCCTTGAGGATCGCCCGACGGATCATCCGCTTGGTTTGTTCGTCCAGATATGCGAAGTTATATTCAGTCATTTGATGTAACTATTTTGTTTCTGGTGTTTTTATGGACGTACTTGGTATTTGTTCGCTCTTTTTGGCGATTATGCTCTATTTTATCTGGCGCAATTTTCGCGCAAAGTGGCGCCTCGGGGCCATGGCCCGCGACCTTTTGTGCGAATGGGAATCGCTTGAAATCGTGAATTCGCGCGAAGCTTTCGGCAGGAAATCGCCCAATCAGGGCAGCGACTGGTTTTTGAACCGTAGGACGAGCCTGTAGGGCAAAGCGTTCAGAGCTCATTCCGCAGCCTCCCTCGATGCAGTCCGTTCCTCGGCCTCGCGTCGCAGCTTGCGCACCAGTTCCAGTTCGGATTGAAAATCCACGTAATGCGGCAGCTTGATATGTTCGAGGAAACCCGTTGCCTGAATATTGTCTGAGTGGCTCAGGACAAATTCCTCGTCCTGTGCAGGTGCGCCCAGATTGTCCTCGCCCAGCTCCTCCCACCGCAGCGCCCGGTCGACCAGAGCCATGGCGATGGATTTGCGTTCAGACTGGCCAAAGACGAGCCCATAGCCGCGTGTAAACTGTGGCGGCTCAGTCTTTGAGCCTTGGAACTGGTTCACCGTCTCACATTCGGTCAACTCGACTTCGCCGATCTCGATGGCAAAGCCCAGTTCGGGAATGTCCATTTCGACCGCGACCTTGCCGATCCGCAGCTCGCCAACAAAGGCGTGGTTGCGGGCATAGCCGCGCTGAGTCGAATAGGCCATGCCCAACACAAACCCTTCATCCCCGCGCGCCAGCGATTGCAACCGCAGCGGACGGCTCGCCGGAAACTCCAGCGGCTCGCGGGTCAAGTCGCCGGGCGTAGCATCACTGACCGGCTCGTCCTGAATGATATCCTCACTCTTGAGGAATTTGGTGATATGCGGGGTCGGCTCGTGTCGCGCCGTACCTTTGGGCGCGGGTAGAGTTTCGCCATCCGCAGCCAGTTTGAAATCTAGCAGGCGGTGGGTGTAGTCGAATGTCGGGCCCAGCACCTGCCCGCCCGGCGCATCCTTGAACGTCGCCGATATCCGACGGTCACAGGCCATATTGCCCGTTTCAACCGGTTCGGAATAACCAAAACGCGGCAATGTCGTGCGATAGGCGCGGATCAGAAAGATCGCTTCGATCAGATCGCCACGCGCCTGTTTGATCGCCAGTGCGGCAAGGTCCGGATCATACAGCGATCCTTCTGCCATCACCCGGTTCACCGCCAGGCTCAGCTGCTCCCGGATCTGGACCAGGCTAAGCTCGGCCACATCCGGGGCGCCTCGGCGCTCTTCGGCCAACCAGGCATGGGCATTCTCAATCGCCTTTTCGCCTCCTTTGACGGCAACATACATCGCTTAACCCTCCGCGCTGATCTGGGTACTACGCGGCAGGGCCGCGACCTTGTCACCGCAGGTAAAGAAGAAGTCACATCCCAAAGGGAAAAGAGCCGCATTACGTTGCAATGCAGGGATATCGGGTAGGTTCAAGCCTGCGCTCTGCTTGATACCGGGACCGTGCAAAATGGCACCGGACTGATCCAGGCTGTCACGCTCAACAATCAGAGTGGTTGACCGATCCGGATACTCAGCAGTTCCGATACGATAGCGATCCATCCCACCAATTTCGCCCCAAGTGCCGACGGCGAAATCTGCCTCGGCAGCAGGAACCAGCGGCGCGCCGGTGTGGAAGGTCAGCCATTCGCGCAGAGCGCCGGTGTCGAGCTCACCCGCCAGATGTACCTTGGTTTCCGGGTCGCATAAAGTCAGCAACAAGGTGCCCGCTGCTACCGACAAAGGCGCTGGGGGCACGGCCCCTGACAGGCTGCGGATTTCGCCTGGGCGTGCCATCACCGTCATCGCCGCGCGAAAAGCATGTGCGGAATCAACCGGTATGTTCTGGAACCCGCCCGAGAATTGAGTTTGCGCAGTCATCAATCTTCTCCCCGAACCAGCGTGAAGAATTCTACTTTGGTTGCCGCCGCCTTTGCCGCCCGCGCGATTTTGACCGCCTGCATTTTCTGTTCCAGCGGACCGAGCAGGTTTTCCCGCACATGGTCTGCTGCCGCAGTCTGCATCATCGCATCAATCACAGCTGCAGCTTCGGCCTTGGGCTTTGACCGGCCCTGAACATAGCCATGTCCGACCGTGCCATCCTGCAAGACCACCGAGCAGCGCGTGACCGTCATTTCACCCAGGTTGAACGGCGCCCCGGTGGCGCCGGTACGTCCGCGCACCATCACGCCGCCCACTTCGGGGCTGCGCAGCCATTCAAAGCCGGGACGGTCCGTGAGACCCTCCCACAGCGCCAACGTGGCTTCATCTGGCGCGCGGGCCAGCAGGCCCATCCAGGTCTTACGCGCCTCGGTCGCGGAATCTGTCTGTTGTGTCATCAAAGCCTCTTGGCGGGGTTGTCTACTTATCCTATACAACTATACAAATCATAGACCGCCGCCCGGCGACTCGCAATCGCAACTGTGTGAATTTTTGGTGACATGAACAAAACGCCGATCTGGAAAAGCATCGCCCTAAGCCTGACGTCGGACATTGCCGAAGGGCGATATCAAACCGGTGACCGGTTGCCGACCGAAGCGCAACTGGCCGCAACGCATGGCGTTAACCGCCACACGGTTCGCCGGGCGCTGTCTGACATGGCCGACCAGGGGCTGGTCCATTCTAGGCGCGGGGCCGGTGTATTCGTCGCCACCCGACCAACCGAGTATCCGATTGGTAAGCGGGTGCGATACCACAAGAGCATCTCGGCCAGCGGCAAGATGCCCGGCAAGAAGATCCTCGCCCTGACCACACGGGCCGCGGATGAAGCCGAGGCCGATGCATTGGGGCTTGAAACCGGCGACACGGTGCATGTCTATGACGGTCTGTCTCTGGCCGACGGGCAACCCATCGGCCTGTTTCAAAGCGTTTTTCCGGCCAAGCGATTTCCTGACATTCTGCAGATTCTAACCGAAACCCAATCCGTCACCAAAGCCCTGCAAAGATGCGATGTGCCAGATTACACGCGCATCTCAACCCGCCTGACCGCGCGCGCGGCCACGGCAACTCAAGCTCTGCACTTGCACCTGCCCGAGGGCGCACCAGTCTTGTTTTCGATCGGCATCAATGCAGACCCCGATGGCAATCCTGTCGAGTATGGAAGAACAACCTTTGCCGGAGAGCGAGTCACGCTGACCCTGAACGAGGATTGATCCCGTAGGTCTCCCGCCCGTCTTCAACCTCCTATCGGAGGTCTCATCCCGTTGGGCGTAGCGCCGCGCAAAGCGCGGCGCCCGGCCCAAGGCCGCAAAGGGGGATCGGCGAAACCGATGCTTCTGCGAGCGCGGAGCACCTGGGGTCACAGGGCCAGCTATTCGTATTTCTCCAAAAACGCCTCAGCCTCTAGTTTGCGAAAATCCGGCAATGCGTCACGCAAGCGGCTGTTGTCCCAGTCCCACCAGGCCAACTGCTCCATCCGATCCGCAACCGCTTGTGGGAACCTGGGGCGGAGTGGTTGGGCCGCCACCCCAGCAACGATCATGTAGGGCGGCACGTCTTTGGTCACCAGCGCCCCGGATGCGATGACCGCACCATTACCGATTGTCACCTCGGGCTTGATGATCGCCCCGTGACCGATCCATGTGTCATGCCCGATAAATGCGATCCGGCTTGCGCGATGGACAAACCACTCCGCATCATCCTCGGCATCGTCCCAATAGTCAGCCGACCGATAGCTAAAATGATGCAGCGAGGCCTTTTGCAACGGGTGATCCGTAGCGCCGATCCGGGTAAAGCTGGCAATGTTCGAAAACTTACCGATCCTTGCATTAGCGATGTCGCAGGTCCGGTCGCAATAGGAATAGTCGCCCCAGACCGCGTTGGCGATCCGGCTGCCGGTGCCAATCTCGACAAATGCACCAAAGCTGCTGTTGGTAATCTGGCAATCGGGATGGATGAACGGTTCATCCGCGCGCAATCGTGCCATAGTCCTGACCTTTCAAGCTGCGCTCACGGCAGAATAAAATCTTTGGTTTTCGCGTTGCTCGGCTTGCTCTTCTTGCCGCCGTCGCCCTGGATCAAACGACGCCGTAACCAGCCCGAGAACCAATCCATCAACATCACCATGAGAATGATCAGAACGATGTAATAGGCGACCTCTTCCCAATCTTTCTGAGTGATGATCGCCTGCGTCAGCAACAGACCAATGCCGCCGCCAGTAATCGCGCCAATTATGGTCGCGCTGCGGGTGTTGGATTCGAGAAAGTACAAAAGCTGGCTCAACAGCACGGGAGTGATCTGTGGGATCACGCCAAAGCGATAGCGCTGCGGCGCATTCGCACCGGTCGACTGCACGCCCTCGATCTGCTTCTCATCCACATTCTCTAGCGCTTCTGAGAATATCTTGCCGAATGTCCCGGTATCGGTCACCAGAATTGCCAGCGCTCCGGTCAACGGCCCTGGGCCGAAGGCCCGTGCCAGAACAACGGTCCAGATCAAGGCGTCCACACCGCGTACAAAGTCGAACACCCGCCGTGTGGCAAAGCGCACCGACCGCAAGGGGTTAAAGTTCCGCGTCGCCAGGAACGCCAGTGGCAAGGCGATAATCCCTGCCCCCATGGTGCCCAGAAACGCCATCAGGATCGTCTCAAAGATGGCCCAGGCCACATCCTGATGCCGCCAGATCTTGTTGGTCCAGAAATCGTTGAAAATAGCACCGGCCTCACCGGCGGTGGCGCGGCTGACCAACTCGGGGAAAGATTTGCCATAATACGGGCTGTCGAGGGTGAACCAAAACAGCTCCCACCCTGGGAAATAGCGAAACACTTCGGACCGGTTGCGGGTCACGGTCAGACGCCCGGCATCGGTGGTGATCGCCAGCCGATTTTTCGAGACATTGATCCAGTCTGGAACATCGCCCGCCGGTAACTCTGCTTGCACCCCAGAGGCCCGGCTGGGCGTAGCGCGCACGACGCCATAGCCAGGGATATCGTATTCGATTGTCTCGGGGCCGAATCGCACCAAGTGACCATCCTCCAGGTCAATGATCGTGGTTTCGCCCAACGCCACCCAGTCGGGTGCTGTCCCGTCAGGATAGGTGCCTTTGCGGTCCCCTTCGACCGCAACGGACACATCACCATTGCGGTTATCCCGCGTGACATGGGTTTTGTAGCTGTAACTGTCGGCAACAAGCGTCTTGCCGTTTTCCCAATTTGCACGCCCGGCAATACCAGGCACGTCAAAGGCAAAGAACACGTAAATCAGGTAAAAAGCGACAAGGCCGGGCAACCCGAAATTCACGATCCGTTTGCGGTTGAACAGACGACCGGCCTCGGCCTTGAGGTCATCTGTCGACAGATCAGTGGCAAAGGTCGTCATGCCGAAGCTCCTTTTTCAGACCCGTGGGTCAGGCGATCCCGCAGATAGCCGGACAGCTGATCCACGACCATGATTGTGACAAAAAGCAGAAGGAAGATGGCCGCGGCCTCGTCGTAGCGCCCCTGCCCCCATGACATCGCGTTGCGCAGCTCATAGCCCAGACCGCCAGCACCGACGAAACCGAGGATGGCCGAGGCACGGATGTTGATCTCGAACCGCAGCAAGGCATAGCTGACATAGTTCGGTCCGACCTGTGGGATCACGCCCAAATACATCCGTTGCGACCAGTTCGCGCCCACCGAATGCAGCCCCTCAACCGGCTTCAGCGAAGCGTTCTCGTTCACTTCCGAGAACAGCTTGCCCAACGCGCCGGCGGTATGGATGGCAATCGCAATCATGGCCGGAACCGGACCGCCGCCGAGAATAAAGATCAAAACCAGCGCGATAACGATTTCAGGGATGGCCCTGCAGATATCGGAAATCCGCCGAAACAAAGGGATCAGAGATGGCCTTTGCGCCATGCCCCGTGTCGACATCAGGGCTAGAAATGTGCCCGCAATCGTACCGATCAGGGTTGATGCTGCCGCGATATTGATCGTCTCAATCAGGGCCGGAAAGAACCGGATCAGATTCTCCGGCATCGCGCCGATCTTTTCCCACGCTTCCGAGAGAACCTCGGCCGGATAGTCGAAAACCCTGCGCCAACCGTCAACGAAACTGCCTGCGTTTCGATCATCCGCAGTTCGGAACCCTGCGGCCATCAAAGCCACAAACAGGATCAGGAGAATGCCACCATAGGCCCGTTTTCGCCGGGTCATTTCTGAGTATTCGTCGCGGATCTGATCGACACTGTGGGACCCTGCGGTCAGGTCTGTCATAGAATGCTCCTGAGAAAACGGGGTCCGGTATAACACCGGACCCCGATCATGTGAGTTGCAGGCTTAGTTGGATTTCAGCTTGCGGGCTTCAATGATGACCTCGTAGGCCTCATGCGTGATGGGATCAAAGCTCTTGGCTTTGCCTGCTGCCACGCCGTAGAAACACTCGCGGTCTTTTTCATCCAGCGTGTTCCACAGTTCAGTGACCTGAACTTTGACATCTTCGGGCAAGGCCTTGCGCAGAACGACCGGGCCTTCCGGGATCGGCGCCGATTTCCAGATCTCGACCAGATCGTTCATGTCGACCAGACCGGCATCAACAGCGCGGCGCAGCGCGCCCGACTGATAGCCATCTTCCCAATCACCCAGGCCGTCGGCCCAGGTCACGCCGCCGTCAACGTCACCGTTGTTTACCGCAACGATAGTCTGTTCGTGACCGCCGGTGAACTTGACCTCACCGAAGTAATCGCCCGAGTCCATGGTGGCGCCGGTGGCCTGTGGAATCTCGATCGAAGGGATCAGGTATCCTGAGGTCGAGTTCGGATCACCAAAACCAAAGGCCTTACCCTTCATGTCTTCCAGCGAGGCGATGCCGCTATCTTTGCGCGCAAAGCCTACCGAGTAGTAGCCATAGCCGCCATCACTGTTGACCTTGACCAGAACCGGCTCAACCGCTTCGGGATCGCTCAGATAGGTTTTGGCGTAACCCGACGCACCCAACCAAGCGACGTCAATCGTGCCACCCAGCAGGCCCTGAATCACACCGTTATAATCGGCAGGGGCGAACAGCTTGGTCGGAACGCCCAACAGCTCTTCGGTGTATTCGCGCAGGCATTCGTTTTTGCTCATCCGGTCCTGAGCGTTTTCGCCGCCCAGAATACCAATTCGGAATTCGCTGATTTCCTGCGCCATAGCGGGCGCGGCCATGGCAGTGGTCGCAACAAGGGCAGCAATTAGGTTTTTCATCTGTCTCTCTCCAGGTTGATGTCCCCGACCTCTCATCGGGTCGGGCGATGAAAGGTGGTTGGGGTGGCTCAGATGGTGGCTTCGGCTTCCATCAGGGCCTTCTGGGTGGCGTCGAGCGTTTCGATCTCGGTCGAGGTCGCCTCTTCCGAGAAACTCGCATCGGCCCCATAGATCTCGCGGGCGACGCCGGTGGTCAGTTGTTCGGGCAACCCGTCAAAGACGATGCGGCCGTCGCGCATGCCGACAACGCGGTCGCAATAGCGGCGCGCGGTATCCAGCGTGTGCAGGTTGGCGATGACCGTGCGGCCATCCTCTTCGTGGATGCGGCGCAGGGCCTGCATCACCACCTGGGCATTCATCGGGTCCAGCGATGCGATCGGCTCATCCGCTAGAATGATTTTGGGGTCCTGCATCAAAGCCCGCGCGATGGCGACACGCTGCTGCTGTCCACCCGACAGCGCCTCGGCCCGTTTCGGCGCATGTTCGGCGATGCCCAGACGATCCAGAATGTCGATGGCGCGGTGGATGTCCTCCATCGGGAACAGGTTGAACATGGTGGCCAGTGTCGATTGGCGGTTCAGTGTGCCATGCAGCACGTTCGACACCACATCCATGCGCGGCACCAGATTGAACTGCTGAAAGATCATGGCGCATTCGGCCTGCCACGCCCGCTTCTCTCGCCCCTTCAACTGGGTGACATCGCGGCCTTCGAACAGGATCTTGCCTTCGCTGGAATCGGTCAGGCGATTGACCATCCGCAAAAGGGTGGATTTCCCGGCGCCGGATCGCCCGATGATGCCGATCATGCACGGCTTGTCTACATCCAAAGTCGCCGCATCCACGGCTATGTTTTCGCCGAAGCGTTTGGTCAGTTTGTCGATACGCAGCACAGGCCACCCCCAATTCGTCTTGGCGGTGAGCTACAGGCACTGTTCAACGGCTGTGTGTCAGTAAGGTGAAAGTTTTGTTACGGCGCGATTGTCGCGGGGGCTATCCATCAACTGACCTCAACGCTATACGCATCCTCAACTGTTCAGATGACACGAGGCAACCATGAGCTTTGACCGCAGCATCAAGATCGCCCCATCGATCCTGTCCGCCGATTTTGCCAATTTCGGCGCCGAGATTCAGGCCATTGAGGCTCAGGGCGCCGACTGGGTGCATATTGACGTGATGGATGGCCATTTTGTCCCCAACCTGACCTTTGGTCCACCCGCCGTCAAAGCCTTTCGTCCGCATGTCAAAACGGTGATGGACGTGCATCTGATGATCACCCCAGTCGATCCCTACATTCAGGCCTATGCGGATGCTGGGGCCGATGTCCTGACCGCCCATATCGAGGCAGGGCCGCATTCGCACCGCACCTTGCAGGCCATCCGCGCTGCAGGAATGAAGGCCGGTATCGCGCTGAACCCGGGCACTCCGGCCAAAGCGGTGGAGCACCTGTTGGATCTGACCGATCTCATCTGCGTTATGACCGTAAACCCCGGCTTTGGCGGCCAGAAGTTCATCGACATGACCAGCAAAATCCGCCGCCTGCGCCAGATGATTGGCGACCGTCCCGTCCATATTGAGATTGATGGCGGCGTTGATCCAAACACCGCCCCGCTGGTCGCGGCCGCAGGCGCCGACGTTCTGGTTGCCGGCTCAGCTGTGTTCAAAGGTGGATCGGTAGATCAGCCCGGGGTCTATGGCGACAACATCCGCGCCGTGCGGGCCGCTGCGAATTCCGCGCTGTAACTCATTATTCCTGGCGCATGCCCGAAATCACCCTGTGCATGAGGTCCAGAAACTGACGTTGTTCCTCGGCGCTCAGCCCCGCAAGCGCCTGCGCGTTTACGGTCTGGGCGGCCTCATATGCCTCCGCGCGTATCCCTGACGCCTTTTCGGTCAACCAGATCAGCTGAGCTCTGGCATCGGTTGGGTTTTTGGTTCTCTTGACCAAACTGTCCCGCTCCATCCGGTTGAGCGTGTTGGCCAACGTCGCCTGCTCGACGTCGATTTTGCCAAGCAGCTCTTTTTGCGACACGCCGTCCTTTTGCCAAAGCTCCAGCAAAATGGGGAATTGCCCAACGACGATCCCCAAAGGAGAGATACGCTGCTGCAGGTCCCGGGCAAACAAGCGCGCCATGTGATTGACCAGATATCCGGCAGAGTCTTCTTTCGTGAAATCCATGTCGGATAAATACACTTGCATAGCATGCTATGCAATATTATATAGCTTGCTATGTTATTTTCTGAAAGAGGATCAAAGAATGGCACGCATCGTAGAACTGGACGAAATCGCAACCCTGGCTGACCAGATGGAAACCGAGGAAGGCCCCGTCGTTCTGATCAACCTGTTCACGGTTGACGCCAAGGACGAAGACGCCCTGCTGACCGCCTGGTCCCACGACGCGGATTTCATGAAATCGCAACCGGGATACATCTCGACGCAACTGCACAAAGGCATCGCCAACAGCGCGACCTTCGTGAACTATGCTGTCTGGCAAGATGTGAAGAGTTTCCGTCAGGCCTTTACCAATCCTGAATTCCAAAGCCGTATCGCCGACTACCCGGACAGCGCAGTGACGCGACCACATCTTCTGCGCAAGCTGACGGTCGACAACCACTGTGTTGCCTAAGGCAAAAAGTGGAGGCGACCCATGATCAGAACAATCCACCCCATCGCTGGAGTTATCGGATTTCTAACAATCCTGACATTCTGGACATCTACTTTGTACAGCGAGATCTTCGCTTCCCACGCGACCGTGGCATCAGTAAAAACCATGATCGTCTATGGCCTGTTCTTGCTGGTCCCGGCCATGGTAATTGTCGGCGCCACAGGAATGTCGATGGGAAGCCGGCGCAAAGATGCTTCGGCATTGGCCAAAAAGAAAAGAATGCCGATCATCGCAGCCAACGGCCTGCTTATTCTGGTACCCGCAGCACTCTACCTGAAAGCAAAGGCCGGAGCCGGGGCCTTCGACACCAGCTTCTACCTTGTTCAGGTCATCGAATTGGTCGCTGGTGCCACCAATCTGACATTGATGGGTATGAGTATCCGTGACGGCCGGGCAATGACCGCGCGCAGGCGCAGTCAGTCCCAGAAATAAAGATGCATTCCAAACAGAAAAGGCCCGCCCCCGTTTGGGGCGGGCTTTTTTGTTTCGACGGTTAGGTCTGAGACTATTCGACGAACGATCTCATCACCG